>NZ_QFVS01000100.1 GCF_003143955.1 Kurthia zopfii
CGAATTTGCGCTCGGCGCCCAGCGCGACCAGATCGGCATGCGCGGCCGCAAAGCCATCGAGGCTCTCGGCGAGCACGTTGTCGACCGCATTGATGAACTTCTTCATGGTGTCCTCCCCGCTTCGTCCGAAGCTTCGTTCCGATCAATCGGAACGAAGCTCCAGATTCTTGTTTTGACGCGCTTTCTTCACGCGAACCGGTATCCACTTCGCTCGAAAACGCTCCCACCGGAATTCGGGTGGACGCTACCACGCGGGCAGTGAATTGTATCCCGACCGATCCGTTCGTCCCTGGACGTTACAATGGCCGACCGCAAGACCGCGCAGACCTTCAACCTCGACCGCCTCAAGACCCCGATCGGCACTGCGCTGCTGGTGACCGATGATGACGGCGTGCTGCGCGCGCTCGACTGGGACGACTACGAGGGGCGGATGCTCGATCTGCTGCGGCTGCATTATGGCGTGGTGACCTTGCGGGACGGCCGTGCGCCGGCGGCGATGCGCAAGGCGCTCGGCGATTATTTCAATGGCGATCTCGGTCGGCTCGCGGATGTCGAATGGCGCGTCGCCGGCACGCCGTTCCAGCAGAAGGTCTGGCACGCGCTGCCGAAGATCCCGCCGGGCACCACCATGAGTTACGGCGCGCTGGCTGTGAGGCTGAAAATGCCGAACGCGATGCGGGCGGTCGGCCACGCCAACGGCTCCAACCCGATCAGCGTCGTCGTGCCCTGCCACCGTCTGATCGGCGCCAACGGCTCGCTGGTCAAATACGGCGGCGGGCTGGAGAGGAAGCGCTGGTTGCTAAGGCATGAGGGGGTGGCGGTTCGCTGAGCAAACTCAGCTGTCATTCCGGGGCTCGCGAAGCGAGAGCCCGGAATCCATTGAGCCGCATCATTCGTGAATGAATGGATTCCGGGCTCGTGCTTCGCACGCCCCGGAATGACGGATAAATACCCTAAGCCGCCTTTGCCTGCACACTCTCGCAATACTCGGCGAGCCGGTCGGCCAGCCGCAACGTCGCGGGGCGGGCCTCGGGGGCGGCGACGAGGG
>NZ_QFVS01000101.1 GCF_003143955.1 Kurthia zopfii
CACGGACGCTCTCGACCACCGGCGGCATTTCCTGATCGACAAGGTGCTGCCGCTGTTCGACCGGGTCTTCTACCTCAATCCGGAGCTCGGACACATCGTCCCGAACGGCCAATTTCTCCCGTATTCAAACGTCGAGATCGAAAAGTTCGACGTCGCACTGCCCTCCACGCAGGGGCGACCGAAGATCGTTCATGCCCCGACTGCCGGACGGATCAAGGGTACACCGATGATCCTGAATGCCCTCGAACAATTGCGGTCGCGTTACGATTTCGAGCTCATCCTCGTCGAAAAGACGAGCCATGAGCGCGCGTTGGAAATCTATCGGTCGGCAGACCTCGCAATCGACCAGGTATTGGCAGGCTGGTACGGCGGCTTTGCCGTCGAGATGATGGCGATGGGAAAGCCGGTCGCGTGCTATGTCCGGGATGAAGATATGATGTTCGTTCCGGATGCCCTCAAGCGCGAGTTGCCCGTTTACGAATTGAGCCCGGGGAACCTGGTCGAAAGCATTGCCGGCATTCTTGACCGATGGTCCGAGTGGCGCGCACGCGGCGAGGCATCGCGCCGTTATGTCGAACGATGGCACAATCCGAAGCTGATCGCCAAGGCGATGCTCGGCGCCTATGAAAGCCCCGACAGCAACTTTGAACTGCTTCCGGATGCCGGTTAGGGCCAGCGGTTTGACCGGCGGCTTCAGTCGGCGATATCAGCGTGTTTCGCGCAGACGCTGAGCGTCCACTTCACCAAGCCTTGCTTCTCACCCTGCTGAAACAGCCTGCCGCACGGTGGCAGCGAAACTCGCCGCGAACGCGCCGACGTCATCGTCCTGATGCGGGACGATATTTCGAATCACCGGCCCGCGATTGTGCTCCGAGAGCTGCGTCAGATGATCCGCCAGCGCGGCCGGATCATCGACCCCGAAATAGCGCGCAGCACCGGCGGTCTGCTCCCGGTGCACGTCGATGTCGGACAGGATCATCGGAACGCCGAACGACTTCGCCTCCTCGACCGTCGTGCTCCAGCCCTCGAAGCGCGACGGGTT
>NZ_QFVS01000102.1 GCF_003143955.1 Kurthia zopfii
CCAGGATGTCGGCACCAAGTTCAAGATGCTGTTCGCGATCTATGCCGGCCTCGAGACCGAGCTGCTGGAGAAGAATGTCGGCGCCAAGGGGCTGGAGCACATCTGGACCTATGTGCCGCCGTCCGAGCTGGATTATCCGGTCAATTTCGGGATGACCATGAAGGATTTCCGCGAAGCCTGGCTGAAGAAATACAACGACGGCAAGATGGAGTTCGGCTTCAACGCGGTGGCCGGCTACACCACGGCGCTGGTGATCGAGAAGACGCTCTCGGTTGCGACCAGCCTCGACCAGATGGAGCTGCGCCGCGCGGTGTTCTCGCTCAGCGGCCAGCTCAAGACCCTGGACGGCACCTTCGCGCTGGACGAGACCGGCGGCCAGATCGGCGAACTGACGCCGCTCGGTCAGCTCACGGTCGACGAGCACGACCACATCAAGTTCGTCTCGATCTACCCGCACGAGACCGCCACCGGCAAGCCGATCTATCCGGCGCCGTGATGCAGTCTGAAGCGGCAGGCGTAACCTTCGGCGGCGAGCGCTAGCATGACCTATGCGCTCGTTGCCGGCGTGCTGTTCGGGCTGTATTTCAGCCTGGTCGGCATCGGTCTCAACCTCGTGTTCGGCGTCATGCGCATCGTCAACCTTGCGCATGGCGACATCCTGATGCTCGGCGCCTTCATCGCCTTCGGCGTGGTCGGCATCGCCGGGATCGATCCGCTGTTCGCGGTGCCGCTGGCCTTCGTGGTCTTCGTGCTCGCCGGCGTGCTGCTTTACTGGGTGCTGGTGCCGCGGCTGCAAGGCTCGGCCAATCCGGAAATGCTGTCGATCATCCTGTTCTTCGGCCTGTCGCAGGTGATCGAGGCGGTGACCACGATCTTCGCCGGCACCAGCGAACGCTCGATCCAGAGCCGGCTGCTCGGCACCGTATTCTCGACCATCAAGGTCAAGCTGTTCGGCGGCAAGCCGGGCGGGACAGGGCCGATCCAGATCTTCGGCCAGGGCTTTCCCGCGCCGTGGGTGATCGCGGCGATCACGAGCCTCGT
>NZ_QFVS01000103.1 GCF_003143955.1 Kurthia zopfii
GTCGATCACATTCCGGCCGGCCACAAGGTCGCGATCAAGCCGATCGCGCAAGGCGAACCGATCCGGCGCTATGGCCAGATCATCGGCTTTGCGACGCAGCCGATCGCACCGGGCCAGCATGTGCACACCCAGAACTGCGGCATGGGCGACTTCGCCAAGGACTATGCCTATGGCGTCGACGTCAAGCCGGTCCCGAACTTCGATCTGCCGGCGACCTTCGAGGCCGCCGGGCATTTCTTCGATCTCGCCGACTATCTCTCGTTCCGCGCCACCGGCTCGCTGGCGCGCTCGACCTGCACGGTGACCTGCAAATGGACTTATGTTGCGGGCGAAGGCGGCTGGAGTGAGTCCTTCCTCAAGCGCGTCGGACTGGAGGCGCTCGCGGCCGATCGCTTTGGGCGCATCGGCACCGAGATCGTGCCGCCCGGTTCGCCGCTTGGCCGCGGACTGTCGGCGGATGCGGCGCGCGATCTCGGCCTGCTGCCGGGAACCGCGGTCGGCGCCTCGCTGATAGATGCCCATGCCGGCGGCGTCGGCGCGATCGGCGGCCGCGATGGCTCCGGCGCCGAGGTCGATGTCTGCCAGCGATTGGCCTACATCATGGGGACGTCGGCGTGCATCATGGCAACGACGGTCGATCCCTGCTTTGTGCCTGGCGTCTGGGGCCCGTATTTCGAAGGCATGGTGCCGGGCTTCTGGCTCAACGAAGGCGGGCAGTCGGCGGCCGGCGCCGCGATCGACCATCTGCTGAAGTCGCATCCGGCCCATGCTGAAGTCCAGGCAGCTGCGAAGCGCGACGGCGTCGATGTCATCGAGTATCTCGAGAAGCGCATCCTGACGCGCAGCGGCAATGCCGGTGCGGCTGCGCTGCTCGCTCGCAACGTTCATGTTCTGCCGGAATTCCTCGGCAATCGTTCGCCCTATGCCGATCCCGGCTCGCGCGCGGTGATCGCGGGGCTCGATCTCGACACCGATGTGTCGGCGTTGGAGCGGCTGTTCATCGCCGGCCTTCACGGACTGGCCTATGGCCTCGCCGACG
>NZ_QFVS01000104.1 GCF_003143955.1 Kurthia zopfii
CAACAAGAAGTTCTGATAAATCAATTTGTGCGGCCACTGTTGCCATTCCTCGGCAACGAAGCGGTCGTCCTGCGGAAGGGGATCGATACAGGGCGAAGGGTTGGATGCACTGACACATTGCATCCAATACATCCCGATTCGGCCCGCCTTCCGCCATGCCTTCTCGACAAGCTGTGCCTGTTTCCCCGGCGACATCCAAAGATGCCCGAACCAATCAAAGTAGGCTTCCGATAACCCAACCGGACTTATGCCGGCGGTAAGCCGCCCAATACGAGATCTAAAGACACGGTCGATACTGCGCCAAGCGACGTCGAATGTTCGATCCATGTCTTGGCTTGCATCCGCAGGCCGTGTTTGCACATCGGTCTGGACAGGCTTTGTTGTCACCCGAGCGCCACCCTCAAGCGAAGGCGTTTTACTCGTGTCGTTCATGGCTAGCGCTCCAACAATCGTCAGGTCCCGATTATCAAGGATGGCCACAGCGACACGTCACTCATTGGGACGATCCGGAGCGAGGCAATATTGATAGATGCAAACAGCGTCGTTCTGTCTATTTGATCGTACTTTCAACTGTATTTCGAAATCCATTCCGCGTAACACTTCACGAAGTTCTGAAGGAAGCTTTTCGTTGATTCGTTGGTGATGTTGCCGTCCTCATCGACCAAGCCCTGGGAGAAATGAATATACACTTCCGGCTGTCCGAGCGTCGGGACGTCAAGATAACCAAGCACACTGCGTAGATGGGCTTGAGCGACTGCGGTGCCGATCGCTCCGATCGATGCACCCGCAATGCCGGCAGGCTTGCCAGCCCACAGATTCTTTCCGTATGGCCGCGATACCCAATCCAGAACATTCTTAAGCGCGGTCGGAAGCGAGCGATTGTGCTCGGGCGTCACGAACAGAAGGGCTTTTGCTGCGGCGATTTGCGATTTTGTGCGCGATACCGCTTCGGGCGGCGATTGATCGAGATCCTGATTGTATACCGGTAGGTCATCGATTCGGATGAAGTCGCAATCGAAGTCGTTTGGTGCGAGCTTC
>NZ_QFVS01000105.1 GCF_003143955.1 Kurthia zopfii
CGCCGACGAGGGCAAGCACGGCAAGGGCAAGCCCAATCCGGCATCCTCGGTGCTCAAGATCAAGGGCTCCGAAATCCAGCAGACCACCACCGAGTTGCTGATGGAGATCATCGGCCCGTTCGCCGCGCCCTATGACGAGCACGGCGATGCCGGTTCGAACGAGAGCATGGATTGGACCGCGCAGATCGCGCCGAGCTACTTCAACAACCGCAAGGTTTCGATCTACGGCGGCTCCAACGAGATCCAGCGCAACATCATCAGCAAGGCGGTGCTGGGGCTTTGATTTCTCTTCTCCCTCGCCCCGCTCTTGCGGGGAGAGGGTTGGGGTGAGGGGCCGCTTCCGCGAGTTCTGCACGCCGAGAGACCTGTACCCCCTCACCCGGATCGCATCTGCGATGCGATCCGACCCCTCCCCGCACGCGGGGCGAGGTGAAGAGAGGGCCCTCGCAAGATCTAGCGATTGGGATCCGGATAGACGAGGCTGCGCCAGCCGCTGCGATCGAACGGGGCCCAGTCGCCGTCCTTCTGCGCGAGGCGATCGGCAACGGCGTAGACCACGGCCGGGTGATGGCCCATGCCGCAATGGCTGCTCTCGACCTCGATGCTGTCGGTCATCGACGAGTTCTGCTCGCGGCAGCCTTGCCAGGCGCAGACGCCGTCAGTGCGGCTGAAAATCGCAGTGGTCGGCACCGGCGGCGCACTGGCGAGCGAGCCGCCGAAACGGGAATCCTCCTCGTCGGCGCGGCGGCCGCTGGCCATCTCGTAGACGCGCCAGGCATTGGTCGACTTCGGACCGGCGGCAAACGGGCTGCCGAGCGTGATCACCTGGCGCACGCGATCCGGCATCATCTTGGCAAGCTGGCGCGCATAGAGGCCGCCGAGGCTCCAGCCGATCAGCGAGACCTTGCTGCCGCTGGTCTCATTCATCTCCTGCAGCAGATCGACCATGCCGTCCTGCACGCCGGAGCGCAGCCCGAGATTGCGGCCCTGGCGCCAGCCGCTGACGGCGTAGCCTTTGCTCTTGAGGAAATCGCGCAG
>NZ_QFVS01000106.1 GCF_003143955.1 Kurthia zopfii
GACAGGAACGTCCGTCCGCAGCAGGGCGGCCGGCCGCCGTCCGATGGCTTCGGCAGATGCACGCGATAGCCGCCGGCGACCAGCACCTCGATCGCCGCGTCGAGATTCTCCCGCTCGTAACCGCGGTTGAACGTATCAGCGAACAGCACCACTTCGCGGCCATCAGGCGCGCCGAGCACCTCGGCGTCAGAGCGGAACGTATCGCTGCGAAACGCCGGCAGCGCCCGTTTGGCGCTGATGCCGGCGAGCGTCTCAAACAACGTGCGCAGCAACGGGCTTCTGTTGCGCCAGTTCGCGATCGGGGCGAAGCGCGAGGCGAGATCGAGGTAGCGCGGCAGATACCCGACCAGCCGGTCGCGTACCGACAGGCCGTGGGTCGCGGCGCGTGCCGCCAGCACCTCGATCTTCATCTTGGCCATGTCGACGCCGGTCGGGCACTCGTGGCGGCAGGCCTTGCAGGAGACGCAGAGTTTCAGCGTGTCCATCATCTCGTCGGAGGAAAGCGCGTCCGCACCCAACTGGCCGGAGATCGCCAGCCGCAGCGTATTGGCGCGGCCGCGGGTGACGTCCTTCTCGTTGCGGGTCGCGCGATAGGACGGGCACATCACGCCGCCTTCGAGCTTGCGGCAGGCGCCGTTGTTGTTGCACATCTCGACCGCGCCCTGGAAACCGCCGCCGGCGCCGGGATAGGCCGACCAGTCGAGCACCGTCTTCAATTCGCCGACGCGATAGTCCGGCGAGTAGCGAAACAGCGATCGGTCGTCCATTTTGGGCGGATCGACGATCTTGCCGGGGTTGAGCGTGTTGGTCGGATCGAAGCGCTGCTTGACCTCGCGGAAATCGGCGACGATGCGCGCGCCGAACATGGTCTCGTGGAATTCCGAGCGCACCAGGCCGTCGCCATGCTCGCCGGAATGCGAGCCCTTGTATTCGCGCACCATCGCGAAGGCTTCCTCGGCAATGGCGCGCATTGCCTTGACGTCCTTCTCGAGCTTGAGATTGAGCACCGGGCGCACATGCAGGCAGCCCTCGG
>NZ_QFVS01000107.1 GCF_003143955.1 Kurthia zopfii
TCTGAACGCATGCCGATACGGGGCGTCAGGATGCGTGGAGTGCTGACGCGCAAGTCTCGACAGAGCCACCCGCTGCACCCAGCGGGGTCGATACGGGGAGAATGCAGTTAGCCGTGCGGACCGAACAGGAAGATCTCGTAGAGGTCGTCGCGCCTCTCGGTTGCATTCGGTCTCGCATGGTTCCGGCGCCACGCTTGGAACCGCTGACCGATGCGACCGAAAATCTGAAGCCAAGAAGATGCTCGCCGCATAGAACCTCCTTCGCGCGCAGTACGCGGCGAAGAATAACACGGCTTTTCCATGCCCGAGAACGAATGTCAGCGGTCATAGCAACTTTGAAAATAACAGTGCGCATTGAGCGTACCTGCAAATCAGTAATTTTATCGACGAAGCCATCGAGAAAAAATCATTCCCCGTTGCAGCCGACGTGGGCAGGTGGTTTGAAACGGGGGGAGGTGCGCTCAGCCCTCAGGCAGCCCGGCGGCGACCATGAGCTGCACCACGTGGTCTGCAGCCGCGAGAAAGGCCGGGCTCGCGTTCTCGCGGGCGATCTTTGCAGCCTGGGCAGGGCATCTTCGTAATGGCCCAACAGCGTGCAGGCCCAGCCGGCGCCGAGCGAAACGGGTGTGGCGTGCGCGGGAACGGAAACCGGCTGCGACAATGTTATTTGGGACACGTCCGAGCGAGCGCTGAGCTCCTACGACTGCCTACTGCAACTTGAAGGAGAAGGGTCACACCATGGACAGCAGACGAACCGATTTTGGAAAGCAGCACAAGCCCGCCGAAAGCTCTCGCGATATTCTCAACGCGGACCTCAGTGAAGAAGAACTATCGAGAGTATCAGGCGGTCGCGTGGGATCGGCGTGCGCCACTGGGGAGCACATCAAGAAAGCCGTCCTCACTTGTTGAGGGCGGAGGCTGACATCCGCTGGGCCGCGGTCTCGGCCCGGTAGAAGCGGCTGCCAAATCCATCGTCGGTCTCAAACTTCTGCAGCGGTTTTGTCCTGTCAAGAAAGAGCGCGAGTCC
>NZ_QFVS01000108.1 GCF_003143955.1 Kurthia zopfii
GGGCGGCGCGGCATCGGCGGCGTTCACACCGCGTACACAGAACCGTCTTCAATTGAAGATTGAATCTGCCGCGCATCCTGCCCTACATAGGAACCGCGAACTTTCACGGCGACCGCGGGGAAACGGATGCCGAAGGATATTGTGATTTTGTGCGACGGCACCGGCAACGAGATCGGGGCCAATATTTCCAACGTGTTGAAGCTGTTTCGTGTCGCCGACAAGGATGGCCGGCAGCGAATCTACTATCATCCGGGCCTCGGCACGATCGGCCTGCAGAACAGCTGGGGCCGTTTCAAGCAGGAGGCGCGGGGCCTGTTCGGGCTAGCCTTCGGCGCCGGTCTCGACAAGGATACGCTCGACGCCTACCAGTTTCTATGCCGGCTCTGGGAGCCCGGCGACCGGGTCTGGATGTTCGGCTTCAGCCGCGGCGCCTACACGGTGCGCGTGCTCGCCGCCTTCGTCCATGTGATGGGGCTGTTGCCGGTCGACCAGCTCGACCTTGCTGGCTATGCCTTCGGCACCTACAAGAAGGCCAGCGCCGACGCCCAGAAATCCGACGGCACGTTCGACGAAGCGCCGCTGAAGGAAGCCTGGCATTTCAGCCAGATCGCCGGCGGCCGCAACATCGACATCGAGTTCGTCGGCGTCTGGGACACGGTGGCCTCGATCATCGTGCCGCGGCAGGACGATTTCCTGTTCGACATGCAGACGCTGCTGTTCACCCGCACCAATTCCAGCGTCAGGCGCTTCCGCCAGGCGATCTCGATCGACGAGCGCAGGCGCATGTTTCGCCTCAACTACTGGAAGGAGCCGCAGAAGTTCCGCTCCGATCCGTTCGATCCTTCGACGGCGGTCGAGCAGGACATCCGCCAGGTCTGGTTCGCCGGCGTGCATTCCGACGTCGGCGGCGGCTATCCGGAGGACCAGAGCGGGCCGTCGAAGTTTCCGCTGATCTGGATGCTCGAGCAGGCCAAGGCCGCTGGGCTGCACATGGATCAAGCACTGATCGATCATCTCGCC
>NZ_QFVS01000109.1 GCF_003143955.1 Kurthia zopfii
GGCGGCTTCGACCTTGTTGAAGATCGGCGTGAAGTCGGTGGTGTCGGGCGAGAAGCGGATATGGTCGACGACCTTGAGCCCGATCTTCGGCAGGCACTCCTCGTAGCCGACGTCGAGCGGCTTGGTCCAGGCCGCGTCCTCGCTCATGATGACCGCGGTCTTCATGTGCTTCTGATCGACCAAAAGCTCCTTGGCGGCGTCGCAGACCGACAGCGCCAGCGCCGCCGAGGTCAGGTAGCCGTGGAAGGTGTACTTGTTCTTCTCGTAGTCGGCGTGGACGCTCTTGCTGATCTCGTTCGAGGCGGCGCCGGGCGTGACGAACGGCGTCTTCAGCCGCGAGGCCCAGGGCTCGAGCGCCAGCACCACCTCGCTGATGTAGCTCGAGATGACGACATTGACCTTGTCCTCGTTGACCGCGCGCTGGAATGCGCGCACCGAATCCGCCGAGGACGAGTGATTGTCGTAAGAAACGATTTCGATCTTGCGGCCGTCGATGCCGCCCTTGGCATTGATCTCGTCGGCGGCGAGCTGCGCCGCCTGCGGGATCGATGCGCCGGCGATTGCCTGCGCTTCGGCAATCACGCCGATCTTGAGGGTGTCAGCCGCCAGCGCTCCGCTGGGACTGGCTGCCAAAAGACCCAACACGGCCGCTCCGGCAAGTTGCTGCATCGCATGAACAGGCAGTCGCGATGTTCTCTTCACCCTGTTTCTCTCCTCTTTTTGTTCGGCTGCTTCGAGCTCTTGGGGCGGGACTATAGCTGCGACAAAATGCGCAGCAAGTGAAACTGCGCGCAGATCGCCATGCGCGGACGGCAACTAAAGTAGTGGGTCGGCGCCGGCGGGCTGAATAAATATGAGGCAGAGCGGGAATAAATGAGAGTCGTGGGCGACGATCTCTCCTCGCGTCGCTGCCCGGCTCGACCGGGCGATGACACCGAACAAGCTGCATGACCGGGCAACATACGCGCCGTCGTCCTGGCGAAAGCCAGGACCCATTACCCAAAATCTCAATTGCTGCG
>NZ_QFVS01000010.1 GCF_003143955.1 Kurthia zopfii
TCGAATCTACTTACATTTCCATTTAAAAAGAGCGAGCCACGCTTCATAAATGAAACGTGATCTCGCTCAAACCAATCGATTTTTATTCAATTGAAAACTCTCACCAACGTTATTTGACAAAGAGCCATTAATTCTTGCATCAGGATTCTCTACTGCCGATGTCATTTCAGACGTATCGGGCCGCGGTGTTGGATTAGATGTCGTTAAATCAACAATTGAAGCACTTGGTGGCAATATTAGTATTGAATCTGAATATGGCAAAGGTTCATTATTCTCGATTCAATTACCGCTTACTTTATCAATCATCTCAGTCATGTTAGTTGAGATTGAAAAAGAAGTGTACGCGATCCCGCTATCTTCAATTATTGAAACATCAATTATTAAACGCTCAGATATATTAAATGCACATAATCAAAAAGTTATCGACTTCCGTGGAAAAGTAGTGCCGCTTGTATTCCTAGATGAGACTTTTGAAGTGCCAGCGTCTGATATTGAAAAAGATGAATTTTTATCTGTTGTTCTCGTTCGCAAAGGTGATAAAATGGCTGGTCTAGTAGTGGATTCATTCATCGGACAGCAAGAAATCGTTCTGAAATCATTAGGAAATTACTTAACGAATGTATTTGCAATTTCAGGAGCAACTATTTTAGGAAATGGTCAAGTAGCGTTAATTATTGACTGTAATGCCTTAATAAAATAGAGGGGAGGATTTACTATGACAGAAATGACAGAATCTGCAGTTGTAAAAGTAATCGTTTTTCAATTAGGGGATAAAGAATATGCAATCTCTGTATCACAAGTTCAAGGGATCGAAAAAACGATGTTTATCACGCGCGTCCCAAGAACAGTAGGCTATGTAAAAGGTGTCATCAATTTACGTGGTGTTGTAACGCCAATTATTGATTTAAGAGAACGTTTTGGTATTCATTCGGATATTCAAGGTGAGGATACACGCATCATTATTATTTCTCATGAAGAAATGGAAGTTGGATTAATCGTTGATGCAGCGAATGATGTAATGGACTTAGATAAAATGAAAATCGAACCGCAACCAGAAGTAGTAGGTTCTCTTGAAGAAGAATTTATTGCGGGTGTTGCCAAAGTCGAAAATCGATTACTTATATTATTAAATTTAGAAAAAGTGTTAAACACTTTATAGTAAGTGAGGTTCAAAAATGACGAATCAAATTACTTCATTTCATTTAGATGTTTTAAAGGAAATTGGAAATATAGGCGCTGCACATGCGGCAACGGCATTATCAGGTTTATTACAAACGAAAATTGATATGAAAGTGCCAGCAGTTGAAATCGTTACGTTTAACGACATGGTTGAACGTGGTGGCGGAGCTGAAAAAGTAGTGGCAGGCACATATCTTCAAATTGATGGAGATGCGAATGGCGGGATGTTTTTCATTCTTCCAGTCGAACAAGCAAACCGATTTATTCGAAAATTAATACACGACGAGCAATTTGATTTACAAAAAAGTGAAAACCAAGAGTTAGGTGTTTCCGCAATGCAAGAATTAGGAAATATTTTATCAGGGTCGTATCTTTCGGCATTATCAGATTTCACAGGATTGAAAATTTATCCGACCCCACCAGCACTTAGTGTCGATATGTTCGGTGCAATTATTAGTTTTGGTCTTATTGAATTATCGCAAGTTAGTGATCATGTCGTTGTGATTGATACTTCTATTTTTGAGGAAAGCATGGAACAAAGCGAGCAAGTGAATGGTCATTTCTTCCTCCTTCCAAACCCTGAGTCATTTCAATCTATATTTAAAGCATTAGGGGTGGAGTAATGATTGGCAGTCAGAACGTAGTCAAAGTAGGAATTGCACAGATGGATCTTGTTCATTCACCTGCGACGATACGAACTTCTGGACTTGGTTCGTGTGTGGGAGTAGTCATCTATGATTCGACAAAAGGAATTGCAGGATTAATTCATATTATGTTACCTAGCTCATCACTTGCAAAAGCAGGACAAGTAACGACTGCTAAATTTGCGGATACAGGGATCCCGGCATTAATTGAACAATTAAAATTAACGGGGGCATCTCCTTATAGAATGAAGGCAAAGCTTGCAGGTGGTGCGCAAATGTTTCAGTTTGCAAATGCAAATGACACGATGAGAATAGGCCCGCGAAATGTAGAAGCAGTGTTAGAGGAATTAAAAAAATATTCCATCCCCGTTTTAGGGAAAGACACTGGTGGTAATAGCGGCAGAACAATCGAATTCAACCCAGAGACTTGCCTATTAAATATTCGTACAGTCAACCAAGGAGTGAAAGATATATAATGTATGGGTCGATTTTTTATAATCTATGGATTGCATTAAGTGCTTTCACGCTGTATTTCTTCATGAATTTTTTATCAAATGAAGCGCCACTTAAAATAGTGCTTTATAGTTTTATGTGGGCGGGAATCGCATTTCTACTTACATTCATTTTAAGAGCAATCATTGCGTATATCGTTTATACACCTGAAGAAGCAGAAGTGGTAGAAGAAGCGCAAGGAGTTGAGTCTATAGAAGTTACTAAAGACGAAACAACTCACACTTCTGAAGAAATTGCAGAGGTTGTAAAAAGCATGATTAACGAAGATGAATAATTCATGGATATTTCGAAAAGGGACTGTTAATTCAGTTCCCTTTTTTTTGTAGTCTTTGATATAATGTAATGAATAAGTAATGAAAGATAACAAGGGGGAGTTAGCAGTTGCAATCAACGTCTGTAGAAGAACTTAAATTGTGGCAAGATTGGTCTGATCATAAAGACCCTCGTGCAGGTGACTTGCTAATGGAGAAGTACAAGTCACTTGTGTCTTATCATGTTCAAAGAATTAGTATGGGCTTACCTAAAAATGTTGCGAGGGATGAACTTACGAGTCTAGGTATGATGGGGCTTTTTGATGCCTTAAATAAATTTGATATTTCAAGAGAACTTAAATTTGATACATATGCATCTTTCCGCGTTCGAGGAGCGATTATTGACGGACTTCGTAAAGAGGATTGGCTACCGAGGTCAGCGCGCGAAAAAACAAAGAAATTAGATGCCAAAATAGAAGCGATGGAGCAGAGGCTTCAACGTCATGTGACACCGGAAGAAATCGCCTTGGAAATGGGCTTAACAATTGAAGAAGTACATCAAACGATGCAAGAGCATTTATTTTCAAATGTATTGTCGATTGATGAGCAGTTACAAGACAATGATGATGTCGATGCAAAAAGCTTTGTCATTCGAGATGAAGGTATGAAAACACCAGAGCAGGAAGCTGTCCAACAAGAGTTATTAGGAGATTTAGCGGAGAGCATTAAGAAATTAAATGAAAAAGAACAAATTGTCTTAAATATGTTTTACACAGATGAGCTAACCCTTACAGAGATTGGCGAAACATTAGGATTATCAACTTCACGTATTTCACAAATTCATTCAAAAGCGATTTTTAAACTTAAAAAATTATTAAAAGATGAAATGAAAAATGCGCAGTAAAAATACGAAGTGAAGGTGGAGGGATTCAATGAGTTTAAAAAGTATTGAACTACAAATTGCAATTCCGAAAACATTTGATGCTGGTAAACAAGTTGAGCAAGCGCAGCAAAACGTTCATGGTAATCAAGCGATGGCGAATGATGCTTTAAATAAACAACTCGAAAAAAATAACACATTATTATTACACTCAGAAGAAACAAGAAATCTGAGAAGAGAAGATCCGCGTTCAAATGATCAACAATCGCAAAATCAAAGTGAAGAATCGAGTAATTTGAATGAAGAAGAGACCAAAGTGAAAACAGTGCATCCTTTCAAAGGAAATTTATTCGATTTTAGCGGTTAGGAGCATATTTAATGGGAATACTGATTGCAGTTCTATTTATTTTACTCATGATTTGTTTTTATTTCATAGCCTTACTAAATATGAAATTAAATCGTTTCCAAAAAAATGAGCATAAACAAGAACTTTTAATGGAAGAAATGGAATCCTCAATTGCAAATTTCCTTACCGAAATTGAAGATGAGAACAATCGATTAATTCAAATAATTAATTCAAAAGAGAAACAACTCACGAAAGAGGATGTTCAGCCTACAGTAGCAAGCGTCGAACAAGCACCAAATGATGAACCTACAAAAAATGAAGAAAAGGTGGCTTTTACTGCACCAAGATCATATGTGAAAAAAGCATATTTAACAGAGTCAAAACCATCTGTTAATGAAATACCAAAAGTCGAACGAACCTTAGAGCAAAAAGTGAAAGACCTTTATATAAAAGGGCAGTCGATCGCCGAAATTGCTAAGCAATTGAACAAAGGAAAAACAGAAGTAGAATTGCTTTTGAAATTCCAAAAGAATAAATGAAATCACTTGTTAAGAAATATATGTTATGTTACAATTACAAATGGTGTTAAATACACACGTATTCTAATGCAAGGAGCGGTGCTCTTTCAACGAAAGAGTTCTCATGCAATTGATGAATGCGGAGGAATAATAAAAACAAACCTTTAGGAGGCAATACAAATGTCAGTAATCTCAATGAAACAATTACTAGAAGCTGGTGTACACTTCGGTCACCAAACTCGCCGTTGGAACCCAAAAATGAAGAAATTTATCTTCGTTGAACGTAACGGTATCTACATCATCGATCTACAAAAAACAGTTAAAAAATTAGAGGAAGCTTATGACTTCATGCGCCAAGTTGGTGCTGACGGTGGTAAAGTTCTTTTTGTTGGTACAAAAAAACAAGCTCAAGAAGCTATCAAAGATGAAGCTGAACGTTCAGGTAACTACTACATCAACCAACGCTGGTTAGGTGGTACTTTAACTAACTTCGGTACAATTCAAAAACGTGTTGCACGTATGAAACAAATCGAAAAAATGGAAGAAGACGGTACTTTCGAAGTTCTTCCTAAAAAAGAAGTTGTTCAACTTAAAAAACAACACGAACGTCTTGTTAAATTCTTAGGCGGTGTACGTGATATGAAAGCTATCCCGGACGTAATGTTCGTAGTAGATCCTCGTAAAGAGCGTATCGCTGTAGCTGAAGCTCACAAATTAAACATCCCATTAGTAGCAATGGTTGATACTAACTGTGATCCAGATGAAATCGATTACGTTATTCCTTCAAACGATGACGCTATCCGCGCAGTTAAATTAATCACTTCTAAAATGGCTGATGCTTTAATGGAGTCTAAACAAGGTGAAGACGAAGCACAAGCTGAAGCAGCTGCTGAGTAATTTCTAGGTAGAAACAGGTGATAAGCGGCTAAACCCTCTTATCACCTTTTTTTGAGAAAATAATATATTTATATATAGGAGGAAACAATCATGGCAATTACTGCTAAAATGGTAAAAGAATTACGCGAAAAAACTGGTGCAGGTATGATGGACTGTAAAAAAGCATTAGTTCAAACTGATGGTGACATCGAAGCTGCTGTAGACTTCCTACGTGAAAAAGGACTTGCTGCTGCAGGTAAAAAAGCTGACCGTGTAGCTGCTGAAGGTACTACTTTCATCGCAGAAAAAGGTAATACGGCTGTATTATTAGAAGTTAATGCTGAAACAGATTTCGTTGCTAAAAACGAAGGTTTCCAAACTCTAGTAAAAGAATTAGCAGACCACTTATTAGAAGTACAACCTGCTAACGTTGAAGAAGCATTAGAATCAACAATGTCTAACGGCGCTGTAGTTTCTGCTCACATCTCTTCAGCAATCGCTACAATTGGTGAAAAATTAAGCTTACGTCGTTTTGTAATCCAAACTAAAACTGACGCTGACGCTTTCGGTTCTTACCTACACATGGGCGGACGCATTGGTGTTCTAACTCTAGTTGAAGGTTCTGCTGACGCTACAGTAGCTAAAGACGTTGCAATGCACATCGCTGCATTAAACCCTAAATACATTTCACACGATCAAATCTCTGCTGACGAAATCGAGCATGAACGCAAAGTATTAACTGAGCAAGCTCTAAACGAAGGAAAACCAGAAAACATCGTAGCTAAAATGGTTGAAGGTCGTCTTAACAAGTACTTCAAAGAAATCTGTGTACTTGACCAACCATTCGTTAAAAACCCAGACCAAACTGTTGGAGCATTCATCACAGCAGCTGGCGGTACTTTAGCTTCTATGGTTCGCTTCGAAGTGGGCGAAGGTATTGAAAAACGCGAAGACAACTTTGCTGAAGAAGTTATGAACCAAGTAAAAGGTAACTAATTTCAAAAGCATTTTATAGCAATATTTTAGGGAGCACAAGTATTCTTCGTGTTCCCTATTTTTCAATAAAAAAGTATGATGGAGGTCCAGAAAATGCCGCAATATAAACGCGTAGTAATTAAATTGAGTGGGGAAGCTTTAGCAGGTGACCAAGGTTTTGGTTTATCACCACAAATCGTAAAATCTGTTGCCCAACAAATTAAAGATGTAGTAGAGCTAGATGTAGAAGTTGCTTTAGTAGTAGGTGGCGGTAACATTTGGAGAGGTAAAATCGGTGCCGAAATGGGCATGGAAAGAGCAAATGCTGATTACATGGGTATGTTAGCGACTGTAATGAATGCATTAGCACTTCAAGATTCTCTTGAAAATTTAGGTGTTGAAACGCGTGTTCAATCATCAATCGTGATGACACAAGTTGCAGAACCATATATTCGTCGTAAAGCTGTGCGTCATTTAGAGAAAAAACGCGTCGTAATTTTTGCTGCAGGAACTGGGAACCCTTACTTCTCAACAGATACAACAGCTGCTTTACGTGCTGCTGAAATTGATGCAGACGTAATCTTAATGGCTAAAAATAATGTTGATGGTGTTTACTCAGCAGATCCACTTAAAGATTCAACAGCAGTTAAATATGAAAACTTAACGTACTTAGAAGTAATCCAACAAGGTTTACAAGTGATGGATTCTACTGCATCAACTCTATGTATGGATAATGATATCTCATTAGTTGTATTCTCATTAATGGAGAATGGCAATATTAAACGTGCAGTACTTGGTGAACCAATTGGTACTGTAGTAAGTAAATAATTCAGGGGGAAATAGACATGACTAAAACAGTTGTAGATTTAGCTTCAGAAAAAATGACAAAATCAATTGCTGCGTTCTCACGTACACTTGCGGGTATCCGTGCTGGCCGTGCAAATGCATCATTATTAGACCGTATTAATGTAGATTACTACGGTGCTCCAACACCTTTAACTCAAATGGCAGGTATTACGGTTCCGGAAGCTCGCTTACTAGTAATCACACCGTATGATAAAACAATCCTAGGTGAAATCGAAAAAGAAATTATGCGTTCTGATATTGGTATTACACCAACAAATGACGGTAATGTTATTCGTTTAACAATCCCAGCATTAACAGAAGAACGTCGTAAAGACTTAGTAAAACAAGTTGGTAAAGAAGCGGAAGAAGCAAAAGTGGCAGTACGTAATGTACGTCGTGATGCAAATGACGAATTCAAAAAACTTGAAAAAGCAGGCGAAATCACAGAAGATGACTTACGTGGTTACGGTGAAGACGTTCAAAAGCTTACAGATGAGAGCATCGTGAAAATCGAAGCGCTTGTTACAGAAAAAGAAAAAGAAATTCTAGAGGTTTGATTCGTTAGAACTTTGTACTTTTTTAGGCGTCCTATTGTCAAAGGGACGTCTTTTTTAATAATAAAGAGAAATCTAAGCATCTGTGCAAACATGGATATTGCAAAACGGTGAACAATTCAATGATTTATCCTTGAATAGAGGAAAATAATCCGTATTTTTGATATGATATACACAGTGTACGTTCCGATTTGTAAGCTAGTGGAGGATTCTAAATGTTAGATAAACTCGGATGGAAAAAAGTAGATAAAGAAATACTAACGATTGAAGAACGTATGGCCAATTTACGCCAAGATGACATTCCAAAACATATCGCAATTATTATGGATGGAAATGGACGATGGGCAAAAAAGAGGGCATTACCTAGATTCGTAGGACATCGTGAAGGCATGCAAAATATTCGTCGTATTACGCGAGCTGCAAATAGTGCAGGCGTAGGTGCGATCACTTTATATGCATTCTCAACAGAAAACTGGAAAAGACCACCAAAGGAAGTTGAATTCCTGATGCGTCTACCAGAAGAATTTTTGAACTCATTTATTCCAGAATTAATGGATTTGAATATTCGAGTTGAGATGATCGGAGAAATGGAAGGAGTTCCAGAGTATACGAGCAGAGCGATTCAACATGCGATGGTAAAAACAAAAGAAAACACAGGTATGGTACTTAATTTTGCCTTTAATTACGGAAGTAGAAGGGAAATTGTGTTAGCTGTTCAACAACTAGCTAAAATGGTTCAGGATGGGACGCTTGAGCCACAAGAAATCACAGAAGAACTTATTTCTGAGTATTTAATGACTGCAAAAATACCGGATCCTGATTTACTCATTCGTACAAGTGGCGAAATTCGATTAAGTAACTTTCTGCTTTGGCAGTTAGCTTATACTGAATTTATTTTCACCGATGTACATTGGCCAGATTTTACAGCTGAAAAACTGCTCGATTCACTCGAGAGTTACCAACAGCGAAACCGCCGTTATGGAGGTTTGAAAGGAGAATAATAAAGTGAAACAGCGTATTATTACAGCCGTAATTGCTGCCGCTTTGTTTATTCCATTTGTCGTATATGGTAATCTTCCATTTACGATTTTGGTTTATGCAATGGCAGCAGTGGGGCTTTTTGAAATGCTAAGAATGAAAGGTTTATCCATCTTTTCGATACCTGGATTATTAGGTTTACTTGCATTATTTACTATTCTAATGCCAACTTCATGGGCAACACAGGTTGAAGAAACGACTGGATTTTCACAATTAGAGTATGTATCAATCTTTGTTATGCTTCTATTGATTTATACGGTTCTTGTGAAAAATAAATCAACATTTGATACGATTGCATTTATTCTTGCGAGTGTATTCTATGTTGGAATTGGTTTCCACTATTTCATCGAAACGCGTGCAGAAGGTATTGCATACATTGTATTTGCATTAGTCATCGTATGGACGACTGATTCAGGTGCATATTTCGTCGGTAGAAAATTAGGGAAACATAAACTATGGCCAGAAATTTCACCGAAAAAAACAATCGAAGGATTTGTTGGTGGCGTTGTAATTGCCGTTATTTCAACTTTAATCTTCCAATACTTTGCACAATTAGATGTGAATTTATGGATTTTATTAAGTGTAGCAATTTTAGCTTCTATGATTGGTCAATTAGGCGATTTAGTAGAGTCTGCAATTAAACGACACTATGGAGTGAAAGATTCAGGTACAATTTTACCTGGTCATGGTGGGATTTTAGACCGTTTTGATAGTCTGATTTTTGTTCTACCATTATTACACTTTATACATTTTATTGGATAAGGGGATTTAAAAATGAAATCAATTAGTTTATTAGGTGCTACTGGATCGATTGGTCAACAGACTTTAGACATCGTGAAGGAACATCCAGAGGAATTTCAAGTATCGGCATTATCAGTCGGGAAAAATATTGAAAAGACGAAGGAAATCATTCGTGAATTTAAGCCCAAATTGGTTTCAGTTCAACTAGAAGAAGATGCGCTAGCTCTTTCAAAAGAGTTCACGAATATCGACTTTACTTTTGGTAACAAAGGGTTAGTGGATGTAGCTACATACACAGATTCGACGTACTTACTTAATGCAGTTCTAGGTTCAGTAGGTCTAGAATCGACTTTAGCAGCAATCCGTCAAAAGAAAACAATTGCAATTGCAAACAAAGAAACACTTGTAACTGCGGGGCAATTAGTGATGGCGGAAGCAGAGAAATACGGAGCGCCAATTTTGCCAGTAGACAGTGAACACTCTGCTCTATGGCAATCTATGGTTGGTGAAAATCGTAAATCAATTTCTAAATTAATTTTAACTGCATCGGGTGGTAGTTTCCGCGATCAAACGCGTGACGAACTTAAAGATGTCACAGTTGTAGAAGCATTAAATCATCCGAACTGGTCGATGGGTGCGAAAATTACAATCGATTCAGCAACATTGATGAACAAAGGATTAGAAGTAATTGAAGCTGCTGTATTATATGATATGTCATACGACGATATTGATGTGTTAATCCATAGAGAGAGTATTATACATTCAATGGTTGAATATCAGGATACATCGGTAATGGCGCAACTAGGTACGCCGGATATGCGCACGCCGATTCAATATGCTTTAAGCTATCCAGAACGTCTTCCGAGATCAACTGCTCAAAGACTTGATTTAGCGAAAATCGGTCAATTACATTTCGAAAATGTAGACTTCAACCGCTTCCGTTGTTTAGGCTTTGCTTATGAGGCTGGACGAACTGGTGGTACGATTTTAACAGCGATGAATGCAGCGAATGAAGCTGCTGTTGCGGCATTCTTAGATGGCAAGATTAAATTCTTAGAAATTGAAGATATGATTGAACGTATGATGCAACAACATAATAATATTCAAAATCCAGATGTTGAAACAATTCTTCATGTAGACAAAGAAACAAGAAAATCAGTTCAAAGCATGATAAAATAACAAAAGAAACAATTTGAATTCAAGAAGGTGGGAGAACAATGCAAGCAGCTATTGCGTTTATATTAGTGTTCGGCTCCATCGTATTCTTCCATGAACTTGGTCATTTCATTTTCGCGAAGCGTTCAGGAATTTTAGTTCGTGAATTTGCTATCGGTTTTGGACCGAAAATTATCGGTATTACTAGGGGAGAAACACTCTACACAGTTCGTCTGCTACCTATGGGTGGTTACGTACGAATGGCTGGGGAGGATATGGATACGGTTGAGCTACAGCCGGGGTATAGAATCGGGTTTTTATTAAATGATCAGGACGAGATTACTCGTATTGTTCTTAATCAAAATAAGCAATTACCCGATATGCTTTTTTTAGAAGTAGAAAAAGCAGATTTACTTAAGGGGTTATGGGTTGAAGGTTACGACGAAGAAGAACAACTTGTTCGTTACAACGTTGCAAGAGATGCAGTAATCGAAGAAAACGGTAAAGATACAATTATTGCACCGTATGAACGTACTTTTGATGCAAAATCATTACCAAAACGTGCGATGACTATTTTTGCAGGGCCATTATTCAACTTTATCCTTGCGGTAGTTTTCTTCATCATTATCGCCCTTGTACAAGGTATGCCAACGAACGAGCCTTTAATTGCCAATGTAGTTCCTGGAAGTCCTGCTCAACAAGCTGGCATCCAAAAAGATGATGTGATCATCGGTGCGAACGGCGAAAAAATCGAGAAATATGAAGAACTGTCTGAAATTATTAAAGACAACAAAAACAAAGAAATTAAATTAAATGTTCAACGTGGCGACGAAAAAGTAACATTAGGTGTTACACCGAAGTTAAATAAGGATAAAGTTGTCCAAATCGGGATTCAATATGCTAATAAATACGAGAAAAATCCATTAAAAGCTATTTCTTATGGATTTGAACAGACGTATAATTGGTTTATAAAAATCGCTGAGTTATTAGGTTTATTAGTAACGGGTCACTTTACTTTAGATGCGCTTTCAGGTCCTGTCGGAATTTATAAAGCAACAGAAGAAGTTGCTCAATATGGATTTATGACGTTAATGAACTGGGCAGCAGTATTAAGTATTAACTTAGGAATTATGAACTTACTACCACTTCCAGCTTTAGATGGAGGACGCTTATTGTTCTTCGCTTATGAAGCGGTTAGAGGAAGACCAATCGATAAACAAAAAGAAGGAGTCGTTCATTTTGTCGGCTTTGCATTATTAATGATTTTAATGATCGCAGTGACCTGGAACGATATACAGAAATTCTTCTTCTAAAAAATAGAATAGCCAAAGGTGAGGTTAAATAATGAAACAATCAAAAACTTTTATTCCAACTTTACGTGAAGTACCCTCTGATGCAGAAGTAAAATCACATCAATTACTATTACGTGCTGGATTTATCCGTCAAAATACAAGTGGAGTATACTCGTACTTACCACTAGCGCGCAAAGTGTTGAAAAAAATTGAAACAATCGTTCGTGAAGAAATGGATGCAATCGATTCAAATGAAATTTTAATGCCTGCACTACAAGCCGCAGAATTATGGCAAGAATCAGGACGTTGGGAAGCATATGGACCAGAATTAATGCGTATCACAGATCGTCATAACCGCGAATTTGCATTAGGACCTACTGCTGAAGAGGTTGTTACTTCATTAGTACGCGACGAACTAAAATCATACAAAAAATTACCACTAACTTTATACCAAGTTCAAACAAAATTCCGTGATGAAAAACGCCCACGCTTTGGTCTTTTACGCGGACGTGAATTCATTATGAAAGATGCTTATTCATTCCATGCGACTAATGAAAGCTTAGATGCTACGTATGATCAAATGGTTCAAGCATATACAAATATTTTCACACGCCTAGGATTAAACTTCCGTGCTGTACTTGCGGATTCAGGTTCAATTGGTGGTACAGGTGGATCTCATGAGTTCATGGTACTTTCTGAAATCGGTGAAGATACAATTGCGTACTCTGATTCTTCAAACTATGCAGCTAACATTGAAATGGCTGAAGTGAAAGTTGATTACAGTCATTCAGACGCTGAAATGAAAGAACTTGAAAAAGTTGCAACACCTGATCAAAAAACAATCGAAGAAGTATCTGCTTTCTTAGATGTTGTATCAGAAAATATTATTAAATCATTAGTATTCAAAGTTGATGAAGATTTAGTCATCGTATTAGCTCGTGGCGATCACGAAATCAACGATATTAAATTAAAAAATTCACTTGGTGCTGAATTAGTTGAACTTGCTGAAGATGCTGAAATCAATGAATTACTAGGTAGTCACGTTGGAAGCTTAGGCCCAATCAAATTACCAATCGGCGTTAAAGTTATTGCTGACCATGCGATTAAATCAATTCGCAACGGTGTAGCTGGAGCAAATGAAGATGGCTTCCACTACATTAACGTAAATCCAGGTCGTGACTTTGCGATTGATCGTTACGAAGATTTACGCTTCATCCAAGAGGGAGACCCATCTCCAGACGGCGAAGGAACAATCAAATTCGCTGAAGGAATCGAAGTAGGTCATGTATTCAAACTAGGTACGAAATACTCTGAATCAATGAAAGCTACTTTCTTAGATGAAAACGGCCGCGCTCAACCATTCATTATGGGTTGTTACGGAATCGGTATTTCTCGCGTACTTTCTGCAGTTGCAGAACAATACCAAGATTCATACGGATTTGTATGGCCTAAACAAGTTGCGCCATACGATGTTCACGTCATCTCTGTTAATACAAAAGATGAAGCACAGTTAGCACTGGGTGAAGAACTGTACAAATTATTAAAATCATACCGCTACGAAGTTCTATTTGATGATCGTCAAGAACGTGCGGGTGTGAAATTTGCTGATGCTGATTTAATCGGCTTACCAGTTCGTGTAACAGTTGGTAAAAAAGCAGCTGAAGGAATTGTAGAAGTGAAGATCCGTCATAGCGGTGAAACTTTTGAATGTGCTAAAGAGGAAGTTTTAGATCGTTTAAACAACTTTTTCTAAACTCTATAAATTGTAACGAAGCATGACAAGGGAAAAGAGGTTGTCCCCTAAAGTCATAACTTTTCTTTCGCTTTAGTGGGCTGATTCCAATGATTATACATTGTGAGGTTCCAATAGAAGATGAGTTTGACTTTTCGGACAATCTCTTTTTTCTTTAAAGGAGGAGAGAAAATGTCGGAAGAAATGACTGCTAAACAGCGGTTTAAAATACTATTACAACAAATCGCTTTGACTGATGATGTGGCGATGCAATATTTAGAAAATGGTGAATTAAATCGATTAACAGTTCAAAAAGCGAATCGCGTTTGGCAATTTGCATTAGAATTAGATCGCATTCTGCCATATAATCATTTTTTGCAATTTCAAAATCATGTGGATCGAGCGTTTAGTCAAATTGCGACAATCCAACTGCAAATAACTACGAAAAACTCAATTGCTGATGAAAAGCTCATTCATGAATACTGGATGAAAGTTGTCGAAGAACAAGATGAATTATCGCCACCACTTCGCCAAATTTTATCGCAGCAATTACCTAAAGTAGTTGGGCAAAAACTAATGATTAATTGCAATCAAGATTTTGAACAGGCGACATTGCGCAATAAATACGCGGATCGACTTAGTGAAACTTTTCAATCATATGGCTTTGATAAATTGCATTTTGACTTCCAAGTGAAGGATGCCACACAAGAAATGGCTGAAGAACAACAGAAATTCATGGCGCAAAGAAGAATTGAAGAAGAAGCGATTTCGAAAAAAGCGGTTGAAGATATGCAAAAACGTGAGAAAGAACGTCAAAATAATCCAGAGGGTATCGATGTGTCGAACCAACCATTCCAATTAGGTCTTCCGATTAAAAATGATGAAGGTATGATGGAAATTCATCAAATTCAAGATGAAGAGCGTCGTATTATAATTGAAGGATTTGTTTTCGACGCCGAAGTGAAAGAACTTCGAAGTGGCCGTTCGTTAATGACATTAAAAGTATCAGATTATACGGATTCAATTTTAGTGAAAATGTTCTCTCGCGATAAAGAAGATGCAGCATTAATGCAACTTGCGAAAAAAGGTATGTGGGTTAAAGTTCGTGGCTCGGTACAAAATGATACATTCGTTAGAGATTTAATCATTATGGCTCAAGATATTGTCGAAATCCGTCCAATCATTCGTAAAGATGAAGCTCCAGAAGGCGAAAAACGTGTCGAACTACATATGCACACGCCGATGAGTAGTATGGATGCCGTGACGCCAACAGGTGAATTAGTTGCAGCAGCAGCGAAGTGGGGACACCCTGCAATTGCCATTACTGACCATGCAGTCGCGCAATCATTCCCAGATGCACATAATGCAGGGAAAAAACATGGCATCAAAATCATTTACGGAGTTGAAATTAATTTAGTCGATGATGGTGTTCCAATCGCTTACGATGAACGTCATATTAAACTGGATGATGCTACGTATGTCGTATTTGATGTTGAGACAACAGGTCTTTCAGCAGCGTACGATACAATCATAGAGCTTGCTGCGGTGAAGATCGTAAATGGAGAGGTAATTGATACTTTTGAAAGTTTCTCTAATCCGCATCATGCCCTTTCAGCAACGACGATTGAGTTAACAGGCATTACCGATGATATGGTAAAAGACGCACCAGAAGTAACTGAAATGATTACGAAATTCCATGATTTCATAGGCGATGGAATTCTTGTAGCGCATAACGCGTCATTCGATATAGGTTTCTTATATGAAGCATATAAAAAAGCGAATATCGATGATTTCCATCAACCCGTAATCGATACATTGGAATTAGCGCGTTTACTTCACCCGACGATGAAAAACCATCGACTGAATTCATTATGTAAGAAGTTCAACATTGAATTAACACAACATCACCGAGCTATTTATGATACGGAAGCAACAGGTTATTTACTGCTACATTTAATGAAAGAAGCAACTGCTAAAGGAATCGAGTACCACGATGACTTCAACAAATACGTTGGTGGTGGAGATGCCTATAAAAGAGCTCGCCCGACACATTGTACTGTATTAGCTCAAACGAATGATGGCTTAAAAAATATGTTCAAAATGTTGAGTGAGTCATTTACACAATCCTTTTTCAGAATGCCAAGAATTAAACGTTCGACATTGCAAAAATATCGCGAAGGTTTAATCGTAGGTTCAGGATGTAGTAAAGGTGAGTTTTTCACAGCAGTTATGCAAAAATCGATGGATGAAGCATTAGAAATTGCTAAATTCTATGATTATTTAGAAGTGCATCCACCAGCAGTTTACGCACCACTAGTTGAGTCAGAATTAATAAAAGATGAATGGAATATGCAAGATATTATTCGCAAAGTGATCAAGATTGGTAAAAAGCTTGAAAAACCAGTAATTGCGACTGGTAATGTGCATTACTTACATGAAGAAGATGCGATTTTTCGTAAAATCCTTATTCGTTCACAAGGTGGAGCGAATCCGCTAAACCGTAATAAATTACCGGATGTGCATTTTAGAACGACGAATGAAATGCTCGATGAATTCGCCTTTTTAGGAGAAGATTTAGCGAAGGAAATCGTCGTAACGAATTCTCAAAACTTAGCGAAAGAGATGGAAGAAGTCGTTCCTGTAAAAGACGATTTATATACGCCTAAAATCGACGGTGCCGATGAAGAAGTACGTCGTATGACATATGAAATGGCGCATGATATTTATGGTGAAGAACTTCCTGAAATCGTCGAAAAACGAATTGATAAAGAGTTGAAATCGATTATTGGACATGGATTCTCTGTTATTTATTTGATTTCTCATAAGCTCGTAAAAAAATCACTTTCAGACGGTTATTTAGTAGGTTCTCGTGGTTCAGTAGGTTCTTCGTTAGTCGCAACATTTATGGAAATTACTGAAGTAAACCCATTGCCACCTCATTATGTTTGCCCGAACTGTCAGAAATCAGAGTTCTTTGACGATGGTTCAGTGGGCTCTGGCTTTGATTTACCGAATAAAGATTGTCCGGATTGCGAAATTCCATATGCCAAAGATGGCCATGATATTCCATTCGAAACTTTCTTAGGATTCAAAGGGGATAAGGTACCCGATATCGATTTGAATTTTTCGGGTGAATACCAACCGCAAGCGCATAACTATACGAAAATCTTATTCGGTGAAGATTATGCATTCCGAGCTGGAACAATTGGTACAGTTGCCGAAAAAACAGCTTATGGCTATGTAAAAGGGTATGGAGCGGATCATGATATTAATTTCCGTGGAGCAGAAGTAGATCGTTTAGTTCAAGGATGTACTGGTGTTAAACGAACGACTGGGCAACATCCAGGTGGTATTATTGTTGTACCGAACTATATGGATGTGTTCGACTTCACGCCAATCCAATTCCCAGCCGATGATCAAGGAGCTGAGTGGAGAACGACTCACTTTGACTTCCACTCGATTCATGACAATATTTTAAAACTCGATATTCTAGGACATGATGATCCGACTGTTATTCGTATGCTACTAGATTTGACAGGAATCGATCCAAAAACAATTCCGACCGATGATCCAGAAGTCATGGCGATTTTCAGTGGCCCTGAATCACTTGGCGTAACAGCAGAGCAAATTAAAGCAAAATCAGGTACTTACGGAATTCCAGAGTTTGGGACGAAATTCGTACGAGGAATGCTTGAAGATACGAAACCATCGACATTTTCAGAATTAGTTCAGATTTCCGGATTATCTCATGGTACGGACGTTTGGCTTGGGAATGCGAGTGAACTAATTCAAAACGGTACTTGTGTACTTTCCGAAGTAATCGGTTGTCGTGATGATATTATGGTTTATTTAATCTATCAGGAACTTGAACCATCATTAGCATTCAAAATCATGGAGCATGTCCGTAAAGGTAAAGGTTTGACGGAAGATATGGAAGAAGAAATGCGTAAAAATGAAGTGCCGGAATGGTATATTGATTCATGTAAAAAAATCAAATACATGTTCCCGAAAGCCCATGCGGCAGCCTATGTATTGATGGCTGTACGTATTGCTTACTTCAAAGTGCATTTTCCAATTGTCTACTATTGTGCATACTTCACGGTTCGTGCGTCAGATTTCGATTTAATTGCAATGGTCAATGGATCCGAAATGATTAAATCTAAAATTGAAGAAATCGAAGTAAAAGGTTTAGAAGCTTCTGTAAAAGAGCGTTCACTACAAACTGTTCTTGAAATTTCACTTGAAATGACAGAACGTGGCATGCAAATGCAAAAAGTAGATCTGTATCGCTCGAAAGCTACAGAATTTATTATTGATGGCGCTTCTTTAATTCCACCATTCAATGCGATTCCTGGATTAGGAAACAACGTAGCGGAAGCAATCGTACGCGCTAGAGCAGACGGTGAGTTCCTTTCGAAAGAAGATCTTCAATTAAGAGGGCGCGTTTCCAAAACATTAATTGAGTATATGGATAAGCTAGGTTGCCTTACAGGTATGCCAGATGCGAACCAACTCTCTCTCTTCTAGAGGTCACTTGCATTAGTGGTATAAAGATGTTAGAATATAGACAATTACTTTGTTGATAGAACGACGGCAAAAGAGTGGGGATTCCTCACTCTTTTCTGTTTGTTATTTATCAATACTCTAAAGTCAGGAGGATTGTATGAGCAAAATTACAACGGAAATCGAACAAATTGCAAAGCCAATCGTTGAGGAGCTTAAACTGGAGCTAGTTGATGTTGAGTTTGTTAAAGAGGGGCGCGATTGGTTTTTACGTGTATATGTTGATACTCCTGAAGGCAATATTGATATCGATCAATGCGCACAAGTTAGTGAGCGACTAAGTGAATATTTAGATGAAAAAGATCCGATTTCTCAAAATTATTACCTTGAAGTATCTTCTCCAGGAGCAGAACGCCCTTTGAAAAAGGACACAGATTTTGAAAAAGCAATCAACCAATTTGTCCATATGAAAACATATGAAGCAATTGATGGTAAAAAAGTATTTGAGGGTTACCTAACATCTTATACAGATGAAGGTGCTACTTTAGATATGAAAATTAAAACAAGAAAAGTAAAAATATCAATTCCGAAAGATAAAATTGCGATGGCTCGCCTTGCAATTGATTTTTCGAAAGAACAATAATCTAGGAGTGAACGAAAATGAGTAAGGAACTAGTAGGCGCTTTAAAAGCACTTGAAGAAAAAGGAATTTCACGCGAAATCATTATTGATGCAATTGAAGCAGCACTAATCAATGCATACAGAAAAAACTATGATGAAGCAAATGTACGTGTCGATTTAAACCTTGATAAAGGAACTATGCATCTTTTCTCTCGTAGAGATGTAGTTGAAAAATCAGAAGACGATTTATTAGAAATGTCTTTAGAAGACGCACAAGCAATCAACCCTTCATATGAAATTGGGGATATTGTAGAAACAGAAGAAATTCCACGCGACTTCGGTCGTATTGCAGCGACTACTGCGAAACAAATTATTACACAACGTTTCCGTGAAGCTGAACGTGGTTTGATTTACGAAGAGTATGTTGATCGTGCTGACGATATCATCAATGGTGTTGTTGAACGTTTAGACGCTCGTAACATCTACGTTGGAATTGGTAAAATCGAAGCGATTCTTTTACCTAACGAACAAATTCAAGGTGAAACATACGAACCACATGATCGTATTAAAGTGTATATTACGAAAGTAGAACGTTCTTCAAAAGGACCTCAAGTTTTCGTTTCACGTACTCACCCTGGACTATTACGTCGTCTATTCGAATTAGAAGTACCAGAAATTTTTGACGGTACAGTTGAAATTAAATCAATCGCTCGTGAAGCTGGCGATCGTTCTAAAATCTCAGTTGTAGCACATAACGAAGAAATCGATCCAGTAGGTGCTTGTGTAGGTACTAAAGGCGCTCGTGTACAATCAATTGTTAATGAATTACACGGCGAAAAAATCGATATTGTTGAGTGGTCTGAAGATCCAGTACAATTCGTAGCAAATGCACTTAGCCCATCTAAAGTTGTTGATGTACAAGTGAACGAAGAAGAAAAATCTACATTAGTAGTAGTTCCTGATTATCAATTATCATTAGCAATTGGTAAACGTGGTCAAAATGCTCGTTTAGCTGCTAAGTTAACAGGTTGGAAAATTGATATTAAATCAGAAACTGATGCAACTGAACAAGGATTATATGATCCTGAAACAGCAGCAATCATCGTACAACCAGTAGAAAAAATCGAAGAAGAAGCAGCAGAAGAAGTTGCGACTGATATCGATCTTTATGACGAAGATTAATTGGAAGGTGTTTAAATATGCCAGTCAATCGTAAAGTACCATTAAGAAAATGTAGTGCGACAGGCGAGATGTTTCCGAAAAAGGAAATGATTCGTGTTGTTCGTTCTAAAGAAGGCGAAGTATGTGTAGACGTGACTGGTAAGAAATCAGGTCGCGGTGCTTACGTTTCAAAATCTGAAGCTGCAGTAGCGGCTGCAAAAAAGAGAAATGCACTGAAAAACCAACTAGATGTTGAAATTCCAGAGCATATTTATGAAGATTTATTAGCCGTTATTCGAAAGGGTAATAAATAATGACAACAGAACAAGCAATTTTAAACTTATTAGGTATTGCTTCAAGTGCTAGACAAGTAGTATCAGGCGAAGAACAAGTGGTGAAGGAAGTCCGAGGACAATCGGCAAAACTTGTAATCTTATCTACGGATGCTTCTAAAAATACACAGAAGAAATTGCGAGATAAATGCAATTCATTCGATGTTGAATTACATGAATTTAGTACACGCGATGCACTAGGTCATGCAACAGGTAGAGAGAATAGAGTATCTTTAGCGATTATGGATAAAGGATTTGCTAAGAAGCTTTCAGAGCTATTTAGTCAACTAGAAGCGTAATTTTTTTACAGTGGTTTAGTAAACTAAAACCTGGAAGTTTGCGAGAATCCGTAAGTGAAACTCCTTATTTCACCAAGTCATCAATGAGAGCCTAACAGGACAGCCAGGAACTCGTCCTGCTATTAGTAAGATGACACAGTTTATAAACTAATAGCGAAAACTCAAAAATTTCAAATGAATAAGGATGTACTATGACTAATAACTCATCTAACAACTCAAATAAATCAAACTCTTCACGCCCATCAAATGGTGGCGGTAGACCATCACGTCCATCAAATGGTGGCGGAAACGCATCACGCCCATCAAATGGTGGCGGAAACGCATCACGCCCATCAAATGGTGGCGGAAACGCATCACGTCCATCAAATGGTGGCGGAAACGCATCACGTCCATCAAATGGTGGCGGAAACGCATCACGTCCATCAAATGGTGGCGGAAACGCATCACGTCCATCAAATGGTGGCGGAAACGCATCACGCCCATCAAATGGTGGCGGAAACGCATCACGCCCATCAAATGGTGGCGGAAACGCATCACGCCCATCAAATGGTGGCGGAAGCACATCACGCCCATCAACAGGCGGCGGAAACGCACCACGTGGCGGTCAAAGCAGCCGTGGTGGTCAAAACGCACGCGGAGGACAAGGTGGCGGTCGTCCACAACAACGTCGCCGTCCAGGTATTAATGGAGGTCAACGTCGTAAAAACCGTCCAGCTCCACAACCTGTAGCACCAAAACCATTACCAGAGAAAATCACTTTCTATGAATCATTAACAGTTGGCGAACTAGCGAAAAAATTAGGCCGCGAACCTTCTGAAATCATTAAAAAGTTATTCCTACTTGGCGTAATGGCTACAATCAATGCTGAATTAGATAAAGACGCAATTGAACTAATTGCTACTGATTACGGTGTTGAAGTAGAAGAAGAAATCCGTATTGACCGTACTGACCTTGAAACTTACTTCGAAGACGAAGAAGTTGAAGAAGATGTAGCAACTGAAGAACGTCCTCCAGTTGTAACAATCATGGGACACGTCGATCACGGTAAAACAACTTTACTTGACTCAATTCGTAACACGAAAGTAACTGCTGGAGAAGCTGGTGGTATTACACAGCATATCGGTGCTTACCAAGTGAAAGTAAACGATAAAAAAATCACTTTCTTAGATACTCCTGGACACGCTGCATTCACAACAATGCGTGCTCGTGGTGCAAGAGTAACTGACTTAACAATCCTAGTTGTAGCAGCAGATGATGGTGTAATGCCACAAACTGTTGAAGCAATCAACCATGCGAAAGCTGCAGAAGTTCCAATCATCGTTGCAGTGAACAAAATGGATAAACCTTCAGCGAACCCAGATCGTGTTATGCAAGAATTAATGGAACACGGTTTAGTAGCAGAAGCTTGGGGTGGCGAAACAATCTTCGTTCCAATCTCAGCACTTAAAGGTGATGGAATTGATCAACTATTAGAAATGGTATTATTAGTTTCTGAAGTTGGCGAACTTAATGCAAACCCTGACCGTAATGCAATCGGTACTGTAATCGAAGCACAACTTGATAAAGGTCGTGGCTCTGTTGCAACATTACTAGTTCAAAACGGTACATTAAAAGTCGGAGATCCAATCGTAGTTGGTCACGCTCACGGTCGTGTTCGTGCAATGGTGAACGATTTAGGTCGTCGCGTTAAAGAAGCAGGTCCATCAACACCTGTTGAAATCACTGGTTTAAGTGATGTTCCACAAGCTGGTGACCGTTTCGTAGTATTCGATGATGAGAAATCAGCACGTCAAGTAGCTGAAGCTCGCGAAACTACAGCGATTCAAGAACAACGTGGCGAAGGTCAACGTGTAACGCTTGATAACTTATTCGAGCAAATGAAACAAGGCGAAATGAAAGAATTAAACTTAATCGTTAAAGCTGACGTTCAAGGTACAGTTGAGGCAATGGCTGCTTCACTTATGAAAATTGAAGTTGAAGGCGTAAACGTTAAGATTATCCATACTGGTGCTGGTGCAATTACAGAATCAGATATCTCATTAGCTGCTGCTTCAAATGCAATCGTAATTGGTTTCAACGTACGTCCAGATACAAATGCTAAACGTGCTGCTGAAGCTGAAGGCGTAGATATTCGTCTTCACAAAATCATCTACAAAGTAATCGAAGAAATCGAATCAGCGATGAAAGGTATGCTTGATCCTGAATTCGAAGAGAAAATCATCGGTAACGCTGAAGTACGTGAAACATTCAAAGTTTCCAAAGTTGGTACAATTGCAGGTGGTTACGTAACTGATGGTAAATTAGTTCGTGATGCTGGTGTACGTGTAATCCGTGAAGGTATCGTAATCTTCGAAGGTGAATTATCATCACTTAAACGTTTCAAAGATGACGCGAAAGAAGTTGCGAAAGGTTATGAATGTGGTTTCACAATTGCGAACTTTAACGATGTCCAAGTTGAAGACGTAATCGAAGCGTTCGTAATGGAAGAAATCAAACGTAAATGATTGTCTATGCAGAATGTGAATTTATGATTCCTACTGCACATTCATTGAAAGAAAAAAGAGCTGTTTTGGAACGTATGAAAATGCGTACAAAACAGCGCTATAATATAGCATTATCTGAGATTGACCATCAAAATGTTTGGCAAAGAACGAGACTCGCCTTAGTGACAGTTGCTTCAAATAAAGTAGCTGCTGACAAGGAGATGGATCGAGCTGTCGAATATTTAGAATCCAATCCAGATTGGCAACTACTCGAGTTACATCGAGAGTATTTATGAAGATAGAGGTGAATCGATTATGTCATTACGTGCAAATCGTGTAGCTGAGCAAATGAAAAAAGAGCTTGGCGAAATTATTGGTCGTAAACTAAAAGATCCTCGTGTCGGTTTCATTACAGTTACAGATGTTGAAGTAACTGGTGACTTACAACAAGCGACAATCTATATTACAAGCCTTGGTACTGAAAGAGAAAAACAAGACACATTAAAAGGGTTAGAAAAAGCTAAAGGCTTTATCCGCTCTGAAATTAGTAAACGTATCCGATTACGTATTACACCTGAATTGTTCTTCGAATTTGATGCCTCTGCCGAATATGGTAATCGTATTGATGATCTGTTACGCAAACTACACGAATCTGATAGATAACAATCGACAAGAGAGGCGATCCTATACGGGATTAGCCTCTCTTTTTAATTTGAAAGGAGTTTTGTAAAATGCATGGAATTTTACCACTTTGGAAAGAGAAAGGCATGACATCTCACGATTGTGTCTTTAAATTAAGAAAAATTTTAGGAACTAAAAAAGTAGGTCACACAGGTACACTTGACCCTGCTGTTGAAGGTGTATTACCAATCTGTATCGGCAATGCGACAAGACTTGCTGAATATATTACAGATGCAGGTAAAGAGTATGAAGCCATTGTATCAATTGGTACTTCAACAACAACTGAAGATGCTGAAGGTGAAGTAGTTGAACAAGATTCGACAACGAAATCAATTACGCGCGCTCAACTTGAAGACGTATTAAAATCACTGACAGGAACAATCGTGCAAACACCTCCAATGTATTCAGCGGTTAAAGTCAATGGCCGTAAACTATATGAATATGCACGCGCTGGCGAAACGGTTGAAAGACCAAGCCGTGAAGTTAATATTTATAGTATTGAATTAATGGATGATCTTGAAGTATATGAAGGCGAAACAATTGAATTCCCGATTCGTATCGCTTGTGGTAAAGGAACTTATATCCGCACATTATCCGTTCAAATTGGTGAAGCACTTGGATTCCCGGCACATATGAGCAAACTAGAACGTACGATGTCAGGTGGCTATACTGCCGAGCAGTGTAAAACATTAGGACAACTGCAAGAAATGAAAGAAGAAGGAACGCTTTTAGAAGCAATTCGACCTCTTGAAACTGCATTAGAAGAGTATCCTAAAATAGCAATTACACCGGATATTCAAAAAGAAATTAGCAACGGACAAGTACTTCCGATGCACACTTCTTTACTAGAATCTGATAAGATAGTGTATATGGAAAATAACAAGGCTGTTGCAATTTATATTGCACATCCTTCTAAAAAAGGTTTAATGAAACCAGAAAAAATGTTCCCGAAAGTTGACTAGGAGGTAGTCACATGAAAGTTATTCAATTATCATATCCTCAACAAATCACAACAGATGAAGTTGCAGGTGCATATTCTCTTGCTTTAGGTTTCTTTGATGGTGTTCATAGGGGGCATCAAGCAGTAATCAATACTGCAAAAAAAACAGCGGAACAAACGAATACGAAATTAGCTGTTATGACATTCGATCCGCATCCATCCATCGTGCTTGGACAAAGTAAAGAAAAGGTGTTTTACATTACACCATTGAAACAGAAAATTGCAATTCTTGAAAGATTAGGCGTAGATACTTTATTCGTTGTCCGATTCACTTCAGATTTCGCACAACTTTCACCGGCAGATTTTATTCAACTTTTTGTAAAAGGTTTAGGCGTTAAACACGTTACTGCCGGATTTGATTATACTTTCGGCAAAAAAGGACAAGGAAATATGGAGATTATGCCTACACTATGTGGTGAAGGTATTTCTGTAGAAGTTGTGGATAAACAACTTGAAGAGTCCGACAAAATTAGCTCAACGAGAATTCGTCAACTACTTTTAAAAGGTGATATGGAAAATGTTCACCAATTACTAGGCAGACCTTATCGCACACCTGGCGTCGTCGTTCATGGTGATAAAAGAGGTCGTACGATTGGATTCCCAACTGCAAATGTCCAATCTGCGGATGGAAGTTTCATCCCTGCAAATGGCGTCTATGTAGTAAAAATTCGCGTTCAAAATGAATGGTTTGTTGGCGTCTGTAATATTGGCTATAAACCAACATTTAAAAACCCGGATGAGAAGAATTTATCGATCGAAGTTCATATCGTAGACTTTGACAAAAATATTTACGGTGAAGAAGTAGAAATCGATTGGTATAAATGGGTAAGAGCAGAGCAGAAATTCAATGGAATTGACGAATTAGTTGCTCAATTAGGGAAAGATAAACAAGCTTCAATCGAATTTTTCGCTTAAAAAATAATACGGAAATGGAATACATTTCTAAGCATCATTTTATTCATGGAAGTTTCATAATCAAATGGCACTTTAGGTTGCAACGCCTTGCTGTTTATGTTAATATTTCATAAGTGACTTGATAAAAGCACGGAACCTTTACTTGGTGTTTCGATTCTCCAACGAACGACTCAGTAAGAGGGGATATTTTATAATTTGGGAGGTGTATTCAAGATGGCATTAACACAAGAACGCAAAAACGAAATCATCGCTGAATACCGCACACATGAAAGTGATACTGGTTCTCCAGAAGTACAAATCGCTGTATTAACTGAAGATATCAACAGCTTAAATGAGCACTTACGTACTCATAAAAAAGATCATCACTCTCGTCGCGGTTTATTCAAAATGGTAGGACGTCGTCGTAACTTATTAAAATACTTACGCGAAAACGATGTTCAACGTTACCGTGACCTTATTACTAAACTCGGCTTACGTCGATAAAATGCAACTTGGAAAAGCGGGCTCGGCCCGCTTTTTCTTTATGTAAAAGATATTTTAAATAATCACACGCCCATCCCAAATATGAAAAATTGCTAATCAAGTATGAAATGTTTCGCAATAAATATCCATTTTTGATAAACTAGCAAGTGATTACATAAATAAAATAAATGGCAATATGGTTTTTGAGAGAGGAGTTCAATCAATGAACGAAAAAAAGGTATATAGCTATGAGTGGGCTGGAAAACCCCTAGTTGTAGAGGTAGGACAATTCGCTAAACAAGCTAACGGTGCTGTAATGGTACGCTACGGCGATACTGCTGTACTTGTAAGTGCAACAGCGTCAAGAAAGCCAAAACAAACAGATTTCTTCCCACTTACAGTGAACTATGAAGAAAAAATGTATGCTGCAGGTAAAATTCCTGGAGGATTCATCAAACGTGAAGGTCGCCCTTCTGAAAGAGCGATTTTAACATCTCGTTTAATTGACCGTCCAATTCGCCCATTATTCCCAGATGGTTTCCGTAATGAAGTACAAGTAATCTCAATGGTAATGTCGAATGATCCGGATTGTAGTTCAGAAATGGCTGCAATGCTTGGTTCTTCATTAGCATTAATGGTTTCAGATATTCCATTTGACGGACCAATCGCTGGTGTAACAATCGGTATGATCAATGACGAATTCATCGTGAACCCAACTGTTGAACAATTAAAAGAATCTTTAATTGACTTAACTGTTGCTGGAACAAAAGATGCAATTAACATGGTTGAAGCTGGCGCTCTTGAAGTACCAGAAGAAAAAATGTTAGAAGCGATCGTATTCGGTCACGAAGAAATCAAAAAAGTAATTGCATTCCAAGAACAAATTGCTGCTGAATGCGGTAAAGAAAAAATGGAAGTACAATTACAACAAATTAATCAAGAGCTTTACGCTGAAATTAAAGCAGCTCACGAACCTGAAATGAATGCGGCAATCCAAACGCATGAGAAACACGCGCGTGACGTAGCAATCGAAGCAGTAAAAGCAATCGTAATTGCAGAATACGAAACAAAATTAGTAGATGCAGCTGATGCTGATGTTACGATGAAAGAAGTAGGCGAAATTTTAGAGAAAATGGTTAAAGATGAAGTTCGTCGTTTAATCACTGAAGATAAAGTACGTCCTGATGGTCGTAAACTAGACGAAATCCGTCCTTTATCATCTGAAACAAGCTTATTACCTCGTGCGCATGGTTCTGGTTTATTCACTCGTGGACAAACTCAAGCACTTTCAATTTGTACTTTAGGTTCATTAAGTGATGTTCAAATCATTGATGGTCTTGGAATCGAAGAAAACAAGCGCTTCATGCATCACTATAACTTCCCACAATTCTCTGTAGGTGAAACTGGTCCGATTCGTGGCCCAGGTCGTCGTGAAATTGGTCATGGTGCTTTAGGAGAACGTGCATTATCAGCTGTAATTCCAGATGAAGCTGACTTCCCTTACACAATCCGTTGTGTATCTGAAGTATTAGAATCTAACGGTTCTACTTCTCAAGCTTCAATTTGTGGATCTACATTAGCTATGATGGACGCGGGTGTTCCATTAAAAGCTCCAGTAGCAGGTATTGCTATGGGTCTAATCAAACAAGGTGAACATTATTCAATCCTTACAGATATTCAAGGTATGGAAGATCACCTAGGCGATATGGACTTTAAAGTAGCCGGTACTGCAAAAGGTGTAACTGCACTACAAATGGATATTAAAATTGATGGACTTTCACGTGAAATTTTAGACGAAGCATTAACTCAAGCGAAACACGGTCGTATGATTATCCTTGAATCTATGCTTGCTACAATTAACACACCACGTGAACAGTTATCAGCTTATGCTCCAAAAATTAAATCAATCCATATTAAACCTGAAAAAATCCGCGACGTAATCGGACCGGGTGGTAAACAAATCAATAAAATTATTGATGAAACAGGTGTTAAAATTGATACAGAGCAAGACGGAACAATCTTCATCTCATCTGTTGATGAAGCTATGATCCAACGCGCTCAAGAAATTATCGAAAGCATCGTTCGTGAAGCTAAAGTAGGCGAGTACTACTTAGGTAAAGTTAAACGTATCGAAAAATTCGGCGCATTCGTAGAAATCTTCCCTGGTAAAGATGGTTTGCTACACATCTCTGAAATCCAAGAAGAGCGCACGAAGAACGTTGAAGATGTATTAAAATTAGATGATGAATTACTAGTGAAATGTATTGAAATTGATCGTCAAAACCGCGTGAACCTTTCACGTAAAATCGTTGTTCAAGAAGAAAGTGAAAAAGCTAAGTCTGAGTAATCAGTAAAGCTTTCACAGTTGCCTAACTTTCCATACGCCCAATGAGCGAATCCTTTCAACCATTAGGCTTACGGATTGTAGGCAACTTTTTTTATTGTGTAAATGTTTGGAGGAGAAGTCATGTTTGAAAAATATACATGTAAAAATGGTTTAAGAATCGTATCAGAAAAAATGCCGCATATTCGCTCTGTATCTTTCGGTATTTGTGTGAATGTCGGATCAAGATATGAAACACCTGAAGAAAATGGACTTACGCACTTTATTGAGCATATGTTTTTTAAAGGAACTGAAAAAAGAACGGCAAAACAAATTGCTGAAGACTTTGACCGACTAGGTGCACAAACGAATGCTTTCACAGCAAAAGATCAAACATGTTACTATGTTGTCGCGTTAGATCAGCAAATTCGCTCATCAATTGATGTTTTAGCGGATATGTTTTTCCACTCGGTGTTTGATCCAGAAGAAATGGAAAAAGAGAAACAAGTTATTTTTGAAGAGATGGCAATGACGGAGGATACACCAGATGATGATGTAGATGAACGTTTATGGGCAGCGATGTTCCCGAACCATCCGATTGGTGCGCCAATTCTAGGTACGGAAGATACTTTGAATTCATTCACACAACAGCAAGTGAAGGAATTTATCCGTACACATTATACGCCTGATCAAATCGTCTTAACGGTGGCAGGTAATTTTGATGAATCATTAATCGAATATATTGAAAATGTATTTGATCAATTTGATGATCGTGAAAGTCGCGGAATCGTAACTTTCGAAGAACCTGTATTCCATGCTCAAACAACGACGAAGAAAAGCCAAGTAGAGCAAGCACATTTAGTCATTGGCTATCCTGGTTTGAAAGTGAATGACGAACAAATTGTACCGTATTTAGTAATGAATAATATTTTTGGGGATTCGATGTCATCTCGACTATTCCAAAAAGTACGTGAAGAAAAAGCATTAGCGTATACGGTGTATTCATACTACTCAGCATATAGTGATGTTGGTGCGTTTATGATTTATGGTGGAACATCAACGAAGCAACGCCAATTGATGGAAGATACTATTTTTGAGGTCATAGAAGATTTCAAAGAAAATGGTATTACTGCCGAAGAATTAGTTTCAGCAAAAAGCCAATTAGAAAGCAGCTTATTATTAGGTTTAGAAACTTCATATGATTATATGATGCGAAATGCTAAAAATGAGATTCTTTATGGTCGCGATTTAACGATTGAAGAAACATTAGAACAATTGAATAAAGTGACAATTGAAGAGGTGAATGAACAAATCAAAATTATCTTTCATCATGACTTTGCGAAATCAATTATTAGTAACGACGTGTAAAACGGAGCAAATTGCTTCGTTTTTTCTTATTTTTATACATTGTCTAACCCTATAGAAAACGCTTACATACCAACGCTTCATAACTCGAAAATGAAGTAATATGTATGAATTAAGACAATAATAGATTTAATATACTAAATAATTGAATTATTATACACAATTCATTTTTACTATGGTACAATTACGCAATATATAGATTTTGAAATAGGGAGAGATGTTTGAAATGGCTAAACAATTAACAGTAGCTGTTGTTGGAGCTACAGGTGCAGTTGGAACAACAATGATGGAGCAACTTGCTAAACGTAAGTTTCCAGTAGGGAAATTAAAACTACTTGCATCAAAACGCTCAGCAGGTAATGAATTAGAGTTTGCTGGTCAAACATACACAATCGAAGAAGCGACACCAGAAGCTTTTAAAGGTGTTGATGTTGCATTATTCAGTGCTGGAGGTTCAGTATCTCTTGCATTAGCTCCAGAAGCGGCTAAACGTGGCGCTGTTGTTATTGATAATACAAGCGCATATCGTATGGACCCGGAAGTTCCGCTTGTCGTTCCAGAAGTGAACCGAGCAGATATCCAGAAACATAAGGGGATCATTGCGAACCCGAACTGCTCAACAATTCAAATGGTGGCAGCAATTGAACCAATTCGCCAATCATTCGGATTAAAAAATGTCATTGTTTCTACATACCAAGCTGTTTCGGGTTCTGGTGTAGCGGCAATCGATGAGCTTCGTGATCAAAGTATCGCATGGGAACAAGGTAAAAATGTAGAAGCGAATGTACTTCCCGTCAAGAGTGACAAAAAACATTTCCCAATCGCAAGAAATGTACTACCGCAAATCGACGTTTTCACAGAAAATGGCTTTACATACGAAGAAATGAAAATGATTAATGAAACGAAGAAAATTCTTCATATGGCTGATTTACCGGTAGCAGCAACTTGTGTACGTGTTCCTGTCGTGTCAGGTCACTCAGAATCACTTTATATCGAAGTGGAGCAAGCGGGCGTGACAGTAGAGCAATTACGTGAAGTGTTAGCGAAAGCTCCAGGGATTGTCGTTCAAGACGATATCACTAACCAACAATATCCGATGCCTTTATTTGCTGAAGGTGAGAATGAGGTATTCGTTGGACGCATTCGTAAAGATTTATCGAATGACCGCGGTTTCCACCTATGGGTAGTAGCGGATAATTTATTAAAAGGTGCAGCATTAAACTCAATTCAAATTGCAGAAACAATGGTTGAAGACGGATTATTATAAAATAAAATACACTAAGGGGTTGTATTCTTTATGAATCTTGGAAATATTGGAACAGCGATGGTTACACCATTTACGAAAGATGGGGCTATGGTTGACTACAAACATTTAGCAGGTATGATTGAACATTTAATTTCTAACGGCACAGATACAATAGTAGTTTTAGGAACGACGGGGGAAGTACCTACATTATCTACTGAAGAAAAGTTAGACGTATTAAAATATACAGTCGATCAAGTAAACGGCCGAGTACCAGTTATTGCAGGTGTTGGTGATAACGAAACCTACTACTCAAAAATTATGGCTCAAAAAGCTGAAGTTGCGGGTGTAGATGGCGTAATGTTAGTTGCTCCATACTATAATAAACCAAATCAACGCGGGATTTATGCTCACTTTGTTGATATCGCTCAATCAGTTACAGTTCCCGTAATGCTTTATAATATTCCGGGACGTACCGGCATTAATATCGCACCTGAGACAGTAGCAGCATTAAGTAAAGTTCCAAATATCCAAATTATTAAAGAAGCGAGTGGCGATTTAGATCAAATGTCTGAGATTCTTGCATCTACAGATGATGATTTCACGGTGTATAGTGGTGATGATGGTTTAACACTTCCACTATTAGCAGTTGGTGGTCATGGCGTCATTTCAGTGGCCGCACATGTTGTTGGCAATGATATGCAACGAATGATTACTTTATTCAAAGAAGGCAAGCATGCAGAAGCGGCAAAAATTCACCAAGCATTGCTACCGTTAATTCGCGCATTATTTGCTCAACCAAGTCCGGCACCAGTGAAATACGCACTTTCAAAACTAGGACTGTGTAACGATAATGTTCGTTTACCAATCGTCGACTTATCAGCAGATGAGAAAGTAGCATTTGATGAAGTATGGGATCATTACTTCCAACTTCAAAAAACTTTTGCATAATTAACGTAACTGTCTTCATCTAAATGGGTGAAGGCAGTTATTTTTCGTTCTAAATCGATCGAATTGTTTCTTTTCGACAACTGGACAGAAGATCAACTGATGCCATTCTTATTCATTATTTCTGAAAGTTGAAAACATGCATTTTTTCGGCTTCATCTATTAAGAACATCTTTTTTGAATAATAATGGTTGTAAAATATATGAAGCCTTGTATAATTAGACGGAATATAAAAAGTAATAATTAATTCATGAAGAATTGTAAACAAAATACACAGAACGTCCATTTCTTAATTGTGAAAAATGGTTGCAACGCTTATAATAAATGTAAGTGGTTGCTGAACGGGATTATTTAGGAGGAAAAGAAGTGGCTAAAACTAAAAATGAAGTGATCCGCGTCATTCCATTGGGTGGCGTGAGTGAAGTCGGTAAAGCAATGTATGTTGTAGAAATCGACGAAGAATTATTTGTAGTAGATAGTGGATTAATGTTCCCAGAGGACGATATGTTAGGAATCGATTATGTTATTCCTGATATTTCATTCCTAGTGGAAAATAAAGAACGCGTAAAAGGTATTTTCTTAACGCACGGACATGAGGATGCAATTGGTTCAATCGCTTACTTATTAAACAAAGTGAATGCACCGGTTTATGGCTCAAAATTAACGATTGCTCTTGCAAAAGAACATCTTAAAGACAAGCCTGCACCGCATCAAGTGAAGTTTTTCGAAGTTACAAACAAAAGTCGCATGAATTTCAAAAAGACTTATGTTACGTTCTTCCACACTACACACAGTATTCCTGATTCATTAGGAATTGCATTCCATACATCAGAAGGTGCGATTGTACACACTGGTGAGTTCAAATTTGATCAGTCTGCACAAGGTAAATACCGTCCAGATATTTCAAAAATGGCTCAACTTGGAGAAGAAGGCGTATTTATTTTAATGTCTGATTCAACGGAAGCAGAACGCCCAGGCTATACTGTTTCAGAATCTGTTATTAAAGATCGTCTTGAAAAAACATTCCATAAAGCAGAAGGTAGAATCTTAGTAGCTTGCTACGCATCTAACTTCAGTCGTATCCAACAAATTTTTGATCAAACTGTAGCACTTGGCAAAAAAGTAGCTGTCGTTGGCAAAAGTTTAGAAAATGTCTTTGAAGTAGGTATGCGCTTAGGTTACCTATCAATTGATCCAGAATTTGTAGTACCAGTGAGCAAAATGAATGACTATGACGACAAAGAAATCGTTGCAATTATTACGGGTAATCAAGGCGAACCACTAGAAGGTTTAGAAAAAATCATCCGCAAGCATCATCGCGATATCCGTTTAAAAACAACTGATACTGTTTTAATTACATTTACACCATCACCAGGTATGGAAGTTCAAATTTCTGAAACGATGAACACATTAGCGAAAATGGGCGTAAAAGTTCTTGCAGCTGATAAAAAAGTCCATGTTTCAGGACACGGCGCTCAAGAAGATCTTAAATTAATGTTAAATCTTATGAGACCTAAATTCTTTATTCCAATCCAAGGTGAATATAGAATGTTAATTTCTCACTCTAAATTAGCGCAAGAAGTTGGTCTACGCAAAAACCAAATTTTCATCGCTGATAAAGGTGATATTGTTGAATACAAAAACGGCAAAATGCGTATGGCCGGTCGTGTAAACGCTGGTAACGTACTAATCGACGGAATTGGCGTAGGCGATGTTGGTAATATCGTATTACGTGACCGTAAACTATTAAGTCAAGATGGTATTTTCATCGTTGTCGTTACAATCAATAAAAAATCGAAACAAATTGCTTCAGGTCCAGAAATTCTTTCAAGAGGTTTCGTATACGTACGTGAATCGGAAGAATTAATGGATGAATCTGCTAAACTAGTTCGTGGCGTAGTAGAGAAGTATGTAAATAAAGGTTCTTACGAATGGACTGCGATTAAACAAGAAATTCGTGATACACTTAACAGTTATTTATTCCAAAAAACGAAGCGTCGCCCAATGATTATCCCAATTATTATGGAATACTAGGGTTTAGGCTGCAGAAAAGGATTTCCACGCCAAATTAGGTAGGAAATCCTTTTTTGTCTTATAATAGAGAGAGAGAAAGAGGTGGAGAAATGGCAACGTCTAAAAGTACGACTCGGAAGACACCGGCTAAAAAAACAACACCAATTAAGCGCAAGACGACAACAGCTAGCAAAAGAAAGCCAAGCACGGCTAACAAAAAACCGTTGTCGCCACTTGTATATGAAATTATCGGATTAGTATTAATCGCTATTTCGATATTCACTTTCTTTAAATTGGGTGTAGTTGGTGAGATGTTACAAGCAGCGATGAAGTTTTTATTCGGTAGTTGGTATGTAGTTGTACCATTCATGATGACTGCATATGCATTATATATGATGATTGCTCGTGCATTGCCAGAATTTAAAAACCGTTTTGTATGGGGATTCGGCACATTACTAATGAGTGTTACATTGTTCAGCCATATTGCATTATTCAAATCGAATATGAATCCAGAACAATCGATTCTAGGCCAAACATGGAAAATTCTCGTTACAGAACGAGCGCTATTTGATTCAACATTATCAACTGGTGGTGGATTTGTCGGGGGAATAGCCTTTTCCATTACACATATTTTATTTGATACAATCGGATCTTATATAGTGGCATGGTTAACACTTTTTGTCGCATTTATCCTCATTACGGGTCGCGCATTAGTGCCGTATATTACACAGCAATGGCCAGTTTGGAAAGAATCAATTGCCACTCGCAGAAAAGAAGTGCGAGAAGCGAGACAATATAGAGCAGCCGTTAAAAAACAGCTAGCAGAAGAAAAGCCTAAAAAAGAAAAAGCAGCACCTAAAAAATCGAAACTGACTGTTATTACGAATGAAGTAGAAGATCTTTCGGAAATCGTTGATGAAGTAGTTGTTGAAGAACCGCGAAAAGAACCGAAGATTTCAGCATTTACTCAAAATATTGAACCAGTAAAAGAGGAAGAAGTACAACCACCAACGGAAGAAGAATTGTTGGAAGAAGAAATTCCAGAAGAATTAATCGTAGCAGCTGGTGAAGAAATAATTCAGAATGAACGATACACTTTACCGAATATGAATTTATTGGAGCTTCCGAAAACGACGGACCAAAGCGGTGAATTTGCGATTATCCAAGAAAATGCACAAAAATTAGAGCAGACATTCCAATCATTCGGTGTAAAAGCGACTGTGACGGAGGTTCATTTAGGCCCTGCTGTGACAGAATATGAAGTACTGCCAGATCGTGGTGTAAAAGTGAGTAAAATTGTCAATTTACAAGATGATTTAGCATTAGCGTTAGCCGCAAAGGATATTCGAATTGAAGCACCGATTCCAGGGAAATCTGCTGTCGGTATTGAAGTGCCGAATAAGGAAGTTGCCATCGTAGGTTTACGTGAAGTACTTGAATCAAAAGAAAATAATAAACCAGATGCCAAATTATTAATTGGTTTAGGCCGAGATATTTCTGGCGAAGCAAAACTCGCTCAATTGAACAAAATGCCTCATTTATTAGTGGCAGGTTCGACAGGCAGTGGTAAATCAGTCTGTATTAACGGTATTATCGTCAGTATTTTGATGCGAGCAAAACCACATGAAGTGAAATTAATGATGATCGATCCGAAAATGGTTGAGCTAAATGTGTATAATGGAATCCCTCATTTGCTTGCTCCAGTAGTGACAGATGCAAGAAAAGCTTCACAAGCATTGAAAAAAGTTGTATCAGAGATGGAACGTAGGTATGATTTGTTCTCACATACGGGTACAAGAAATATAGAAGGGTATAATAATCATGTCGATCGTTATAATAAAGAAAATAATGAGAAGCATCCTTACTTACCTTTCATTGTAGTAATTGTTGATGAATTAGCTGATTTAATGATGGTTGCTTCAAATGATGTGGAAGATTCGATCACGAGACTGGCTCAAATGGCTCGTGCGGCAGGAATTCACTTAATTATTGCCACGCAACGTCCGAGTGTTGATGTTATCACGGGTGTAATCAAAGCGAATATCCCTTCTCGAATCGCCTTTGCGGTATCGTCATCAATCGACTCTAGAACAATTCTAGATATGGGTGGGGCAGAAAGATTACTAGGTAGAGGGGATATGTTATTCTTGCCTGCTGGTGAATCAAAACCTGTTCGTGTACAAGGTGCGTTCGTTTCAGATGAAGAAGTTGAAGAAATCGTGAATTACGTTATTGGACAACAAAAGGCACAATATCAAGAAGAAATGATTCCTAGTGAAGAAGAAGATGTCACGGAGATTGAAGATTTAGATGAGCTGTACTCACAAGCGGTCGATTTAGTAATAGAAAGCGACACAGCAAGTGTTTCTTTCTTACAAAGAAAGCTGAAAGTTGGCTATGCAAGAGCTGCTCGAATCATGGATCAAATGGAAGAGCGGGGGGTAGTTGGTCCCGCGGAAAAGAGCAAACCAAGACAGGTTTTACATGACCGATACTAGTACAGTTTGAAACAGTACCTGTTCTAGTTGTATGGTATTTTTGATAGATTATTCAGATTTTTCATATCGACTGTTTCGAGCGAAAATGTTACTCGAAGTAAGGAAAATCAGTAGCAGCAATAATAACAAAAAATAGTAAAAAAACTGACGCAGGTATGAAAAAATATACATCTGTGGCAAAAAACTAGTAAGAGAAAGACAGTGTTCGATAAAAATTCACTGTTTTAAAACAGATTTTTTTGAAATCTATTTATTTAATCGTTCAAAAATGTTATAGTATTGACTGATTAGCAGGAATGTTTTACGTCTGATGTCTGATGTCTAATTGGTGGTGATTTGAATGACTATTAAATCAGATCATCGTCATTTGTATCTACAAGTGATTGATCACTTGAAGGCTGATATTGATAATGGAATTTTTAAGGAAAACGAGAAATTACCATCAGAATTTGAGCTTTCAAAATCACTTGGAGTCAGTCGTGCAACACTCCGTGAAGCATTGAGACTGTTGGAAGAAGAAAATATCATTGTTCGTCGACACGGAGTTGGTACGTTCGTCAATCCGAAACCAGTATTTACATCTGGTATTGAACAATTAACGAGTATCGCCTCAATGATTAAAGAAGCTGGTATGATTCCTGGAACTGTTTACTTAAGTTCCACGAAGACCATTTCGAATGAAGAAGATATTAAACGCTTTCAATGCGATGAAGGTGATTGTATATTAACGATTAAGCGCGTTCGTACTGCGAATGATGAGCCTGTCGTTTATTGTGTGGATCAAGTTCCGAGCATGCATATGCCTCGTGATTATGAGAAGCGTCAAGATTCTTCGATTTTTTCTGCATTAGAAGAAACGGGGGACATACATGTAGCCTACGCGGTTACATATATTAATCCCGTTGGATATCATCCAGAGGTATCCGCAATTTTGAAAAGCGAGCAAGATGTTTCGTTGCTCCTGTTAACGCAGTTACATTACGATGATAACGATCGTGTTGTACTGTACTCTAAAAACTACTTTAGAGCTGACAAGTTCAGTTTCCATGTAGTTAGAAAACGCGTGTAACATCAACTATTCGTTCCTGCTATCGAAACAAAAATACAACTAATTACTTTTTGGGAGGACTCCAAAATGAAAAAGCGTAACTTAGGTTTAGCATTATCAGCTGTTTTAGCTTCAGGTACTTTATTAGCTGCTTGTGGTTCAGACGATGCAAAGAAAGATGATAAAAAAGGCGATAAAGACGCATTCTCAGTTGCAATGGTAACTGATACTGGCGGGATCGACGATAAATCATTTAACCAATCTACTTGGGAAGGTATCCAAGCGTTTGGTAAAGAAAACGGCATGACTAAAGGTAACGGTGGTTTCGATTACCTACAATCTAAACAAGATTCAGACTTCACTACTAACATCAACAACTTAGTTCGTCGTGATTTCGATCTAGTATTCGCTGTAGGTTTCAAATTACACGATTCAGTTGAACAAGTTGCTAAACAACAAAAAGATGCTAAATTAGCGATCATTGATGAAGTTGTTGAAGGTCACGATAACGTAACTTCAATTATGTTCAAAGCGAACGAAGCTTCATTCCTTGCAGGTGTTGCTGCTGCTCTAGAATCTAAAACTGATAAAGTTGGATTCATCGGTGGTATGGAAGGCGCTGTAATCGGCGGATTCCAAGCTGGTTTCGAAGCAGGTGTTAAAGCTGCTAACCCTAAAGTAAAAGTTGACGTTCAATATGCAGGTTCATTCGGTGATGCTGCTAAAGGTCAAACAATCGCTAAGCGTATGTATGATTCTGGCGCAGATATTATCTTCCACGCAGCAGGCGGAACAGGTAATGGTCTATTCACAGAAGCTAAAGAACGTAAGAAAAAAGATGCTAAAGCAGACGTATGGGCAATCGGTGTTGACCGTGACCAATATGACGAAGGTAAAGTTGGCGATACTAATATCGTAATGACTTCTGTATTGAAACGCGTTGATATCGCCGCTAAAGATGTTTCTAAATTAACTAAAGATGGCAAATTCCCAGGTGGTAAAACAATCACTTACGGTCTTAAAGACAACGGTGTTGATTTAGCTGACTCTCATGGTGCGATTTCTGAAAAAACTATGAAAAAAGTTGAAGAGTTCAAAGCGAAAATTGTTAGCGGCGACGTTAAAGTTCCAGAACTTCCAGCTAAAAAATAGTATAAACTACTATATATAATTCATCATGGAGGGTTTCTCCTCCATGATGTTTTTAACTTAAAAAATTAATAGAAGTAAAAATACTTCTAATGTGTATTTTTACTTGTGTTAATTTTTTTAACCATTGTTAATTTATTTATTACTATATATAGCCTGGAGGAGTGAACACATTGGAATATGTGATTGAGATGCTAGGAATCCGCAAACAGTTTGGGGATTTCGTGGCGAACGACAATATCACCCTTCAACTACAAAAAGGTGAGATCCATGCACTACTTGGTGAAAATGGAGCTGGTAAATCTACTTTAATGAACGTGCTTTTCGGTTTATATCAACCAGAAGCTGGAGAAATTAAAGTAAACGGTAAAGAAGTTCAAATTACCGATCCTAACAAGGCAAATGACCTTGGCATTGGGATGGTTCACCAACACTTTATGTTAGTTGAAAATTTTACGGTGACAGAAAACATTATCTTAGGTAATGAAACAACTAAGATGGGTATGATCAACATTCGCAAAGCTGCGAAAAAAGTTCAAGCCTTATCTGAAAAGTATGGATTAGATGTTGATCCATATGCGAAAATCGAGGACATCTCAGTAGGGATGCAACAACGTGTTGAAATTTTAAAAACACTATATCGTGGAGCAGAAATTTTAATCTTCGATGAACCTACAGCATCTTTAACACCTCTTGAAATTGAAGAATTGATTCAAATCATGAAGCGTTTAATCGCAGAAGGTAAATCAATTATTCTAATTACACACAAACTGAAAGAGATCATGGAAGTATCAGATCGTGTAACAATCATCCGTAAAGGTAAAGGGATTGGTACAGTAACAACTTCTGAAACGAACCCAGATCAACTTGCAGAAATGATGGTTGGTCGCCAAGTTGTATTCAAAACTGAAAAAACTGAAGCGACACCAAAAGAGCCAGTTCTTCAAATTGAAGGCCTAACTGTAAAAGATAATCGTAATATCGAGCGCGTTAAAAATCTTAATCTTACCGTTCGTGCTGGTGAAATTGTTGGTATTGCAGGTATTGATGGTAATGGTCAATCCGAGCTAATCGAAGCAATTACCGGTCTTCGCAAGGCGTCATCAGGAACAATCGCCTTAAAAGGTAAGGATATTACAGGTTTAAAACCTCGTAAAATTACAGAATCAGGAATTGGACATATTCCACAAGATCGTCATAAGCATGGTTTAGTGCTAGATTTTCCAATCGGGCACAATATTGCGCTTCAAACGTACTATCAAAAACCAATTTCTAAAGGCGGCATTATCGACTATAAACAAGTAAATAAATTAGCAAAAGCAATTGTAGAAGAATATGATGTTCGCACGCCAGGTATTCATACTGAAGCTCGTGCATTATCAGGTGGTAATCAACAAAAAGCAATTATCGGTCGTGAAGTAAACCGTGATCCAGATTTATTAATTGCTGCGTTACCAACTCGTGGCCTTGATGTAGGTGCCATTGAATTTATTCATAGACGCTTAATCGAACAACGCAATAAAGGAAAAGCCGTTCTATTAATCTCATTCGAATTAGATGAAGTTATGAACGTGTCAGATAATATCGCGGTAATTTATGACGGTTCAATTATGGACGTTGTAAAACCATACAAAACAACAGAACAAGAGCTTGGTCTACTAATGGCTGGACAGTCACTACATACTAAGCAAGATAAGGTAGGTGACGAATAGTGTCTAAAAAGTGGATTTCGGTATTAATACCAGTCATTTCAATTATTTTAGGCTTAATCGTTGGTGCAATCGTAATGCTTGCAACAGGTTTTAATCCAATTGATGGTTATATCGCTCTTTGGAATGGTGTATTTGGAGATAGTTATAACTTAGGTGAGACAATTCGTGCAATCACTCCTTATGTATTTGCCGGTTTAGCAGTAGCCTTCGCATTCCGTACAGGTATGTTCAACATTGGTGTTGAAGGTCAGTTAATCATGGGGTGGTTAGCTGCCGCATACGTAGGTTATGCATGGGATCTACCAAATGGTATTCACGCAGCCGTAGCAATCATTGCTGCAGCGGTAGCCGGTGGACTTTGGGCATTCATCCCAGGTCTTCTAAAAGCAAAATTACAAGTACATGAAGTTATCGTTACAATTATGATGAACTACATTGCACTTCACGTTGCCAACGCAACAATCAATTACTTATCTGATGGTAAAGAAAAAACAGAAACGATCAAAGAATCAGCTTCACTTACTTCTAACTTCTTGGGTGAGTTAACAGATTTCTCTCGTTTACACTGGGGTTTCGTAATCGCATTAGCAGCAGTAATTGTTATGTGGTTTATCTTACAAAAAACAACTCGTGGTTATGAGTTAAAAGCAGTAGGTTTCAACAAAAATGCTGCTGAATATTCAGGCATGAATGTTAAGAAAAACATCATTCTTGCAATGGTAATTTCAGGTGCTTTTGCCGGTCTAGGTGGAGCAATGGAAGCATTAGGAACATTCGGCAACATCATGAAAATGACAGCATTCTCTGGTATTGGTTTTGACGGAATCGCAGTAGCTTTACTAGGTGCAAACCAACCATTCGGTGTTCTTTTAGGTGCAATCTTATTCGGTTCACTAAAAAATGGTGGACTGAATATGCCAAACGAAGCTGGTATTCCAGACGAAATCGTATCAATCGTAATCGCATTGATTGTATTCTTCGTTGCATCTGGTTACATCATCCAATTAGTGCTTACTAAAATGGGTAAAAAGAATAAAAAGAACAATAAGAACGTAAAGGGGGAAGAATAATATGAGCTTTTTAGATGTCTTGCAGTTCATAATTCCCGCTGCGATTTTATACGCTTCTCCATTAATAATCACTGCAATTGGTGGTGTCTTCACAGAACGTGCAGGTGTTGTAAACATCGGTCTTGAAGGTATTATGATTATGGGTGCTTTTATCAGTATTGTCATCAACTTAACTTTTGCTGACCAGCTTGGCTCATGGGCTCCATGGGTAGGTTTAGCAGTAGCGATGTTTGTAGGTATTGTATTCTCATTAATCCTTGCAGTTGCGGCAGTATCATTACGTGCAGACCAAACTGTAACAGGGGTTGCCTTAAATATGTTAGGTTTAGCAGTTGCAGTATTTGCTACTAAACTTTTATATGATAAAGGTCAAACAGACTCAATTAACGAACGTTTTTCTCGTTTCGATGTACCCGGATTAAGTGAAATTCCAGTCATCGGTAAAATGTTCTTCACAGATGTATATGGCACTTCAATTTTAGCAATTGGTGTTGCCATTCTAGCTTGGTTTGTACTTTTCAAAACACCATTTGGCTTACGATTACGTTCAGTAGGTGAGCACCCAATGGCGGCTGATACTATGGGTATTAAAGTAGCTCGTACTCGTTACTACGCAGTAATGATTTCAGGTGCTTTAGGTGGTATTGGTGGTGCAATCTACGCTCAAGCAATCGCAGGTAACTTCAGCGCTGGTACAATCAGTGGTCAAGGTTTCATGGCAATTGCAGCAATGATCTTCGGTAAATGGCATCCACTTGGTGCTTTAGGAGCTGCGCTATTCTTCGGTTTAGCACAATCACTAAGTATTGTAGGTGCAACAATCCCTTACGTAAAAGAAGTACCAGAATTTGTACTTCTTGCGTTACCATATGTATTAACAATTCTTGCACTTGCAGGATTTGTTGGTAAAGCCTCAGCTCCAAAAGCTTCAGGTAAACCATATATTAAAGGAAAACGATAAAATTCATAAAAGATTGGTTACTCTTACTTAGAGTGACCAATTTTTTTAATTCATCCCAGATGTAAACTAAACTTTTTTGTACTTGATTACTAATCGTATTTTGGCTGTAAATCAATCGAATCGTTTATAGGCATATGCATTGCGTTTCATAGCTTTTGTTTTGTTATTAGTGCCATTCGAAAAGCCACTTGAGTAACCAGAAGCAAAACTTTTTAGTATTTCTATCTGCCAGCTTTTCATTGTTTAAATGGCAGATGGACAAGAATGAGGGATCTCAATATAAAGGCATACTTCCCTCAATTTTTCGATTTTTTTGTGATTGAAATATCTCTTAATCCTAGAATATTCATGTAGCACAGTTAAGCCTTTTTTAGCATATAGCGTTTGGAGCTAGACAGAGAAAGAAAAGTGAAAAACGCTTGTTCATATACGAGGGTACTGCAAGGTTTGAAAGGTTGGTTTACATCTGGAATGAATAAAAAAGGTGATTGAAATCGAAAAACCAATTTCATTCACTCCACCATTTGACACATAGCTAATCAAATAATGAAAATCGGTGTGAGGGAGAAAAGTCGTTCGTTTTCATGCGCTTTTTAGTAGGGATTTCGTTTATGGAATAGTTTAATGTGAAAAGAATAATTATACGGAATTTTCAATAATTTAATAAGAAGTGTTTACAGCATATAAATGTTGGCAAATAGCTTTATTTCGTGGCTGATTAGTTGCCAAATGGTGAATTGCAAAGGTATGATTGTAATAGAGCTTTAATTGATGACAGGAGGGTTTTCATGTTTAACACAACAGAGATTGCAAAAGGTGTTAACGTATATACACGTAAGACGGATCAATTCAAAACAGTGAATTTTTCTATCAAATTTAAAAAAGAACTTCTTAAAGAGGATACAGCGTTACGAACAGTTTTAACGAATGTTCTTCAACATAGTAATGAGCAGTTTAAAACAGCAGCTGAGATGAGAATGTACTTAGATGATTTATATGGTACGGTTCTTTATTTAGATACGACTAAAAAAGGAAATGAATATATTACATTACTTAATGTAGAAACGGTAAATGATCATTTCTTAAAAGATGCAGATGTATTGAATAAAGTGTTAGAACTTATGCATACCGTTTTATTCAATCCGAACTTTACAGATGGTCTATTCCAATCAACAATCGTAGAGCGTGAAAAAGCGATGGTTATTGACCGTATTCAATCTGTATTTGACGAAAAATCTCGTTATGCGCAAGTGAAGTTACAACAATTATTCAGACCGAATCATCCAGCTTCTACAGGAGTGAACGGTACTGTTGAGCTTGTTGAAGCCATTACACTAGAAGCTTTAAAACAAGCATATGAAGAATTATTAGCGAATGACTTTATCGATATTTTTGTAGTAGGAGATATTGATGAGGATGAAATGGTTCGTTCATTGAAAAAATATTTACCATTTACTGATCGTAAAGATGAATACAAAAAAGTAGCAGTTGAAGATACAACACCTGTTACAGATTACCGTAAAGAACAAGTTGAGATGCGCCAAGCGAAATTACATATCGGTTATAAAGCGCCGGTTAGATTTAATGATGAAGAATTTTTCACTATGCAAATCTTTAATGGTATTTTCGGTGGTTATCCGCATGCCAAATTGTTTACAAATGTACGTGAGAAGGAATCATTAGCATATTATTGCGGTAGCTCATATTCATCTCAATATGGTGTTATGTATGTTACTTCAGGCATCGAAGCAGAGAATGAGGAAAAAGCACTTCGTTTAATCGATGAGCAGTTAGAAGCGATTCAAAACGGTGAAATTACTGATTTAGAATTGATTCAAACGAAAGCAATGTTAAAAAATCAATTAACGGAAGCTCTTGATTCTGCTAGAGGACAAATCGAAATCTACGATCAATACCGTGAATTACCGATTCCATTTACAATTGCAGCACTTAGCGAGAAATGGGATGCAGTGACGAAGGAAGATGTAGCAGCAGTAGCTAAGAAAGTACAGCGTGAAACGGTATTCTTCTTAACTGGAACGGAGGAAGTTTAATATGCAAAAAGTACAATTTGATCAATTAGGCGAAGAATTATATTATGAAAAACTTGAAAATGGTTTAGATGTCTATATTTTACCGAAAAAAGGATTTTCTAAAACATTTGTTACGTTTACGACTAAGTACGGTTCAATCGATCGCACATTCGTACCAATCGGTGAAAAAGAGCCGATTACTGTTCCGGACGGTATCGCACACTTCTTAGAACATAAAATGTTTGAAAAAGAAGATGGCGACGTGTTCCAAAAATTCTCTCAATACGGTGCTTCTGCGAATGCATTTACATCATTCACACGTACTGCGTATTTATTCTCAGCGACGAATCATATTTATGAAAGCACAACTACTTTATTAGACTTCGTGCAACAACCTTACTTTACGGAGCAAACAGTTAATAAGGAAAAAGGAATTATTGGTCAAGAGATTACGATGTATGATGACCAACCTGATTGGCGTGCATTTTTCGGCTCAATCGAGAATTTATATGAGAAACACCCAGTAAATATCGATATTGCGGGTACTGTTGAGTCAATTGATGGTATTACAGCCGACCATTTATATACTTGCTACAACACTTTCTACCATCCTTCGAATATGTTGTTATTCGCAATTGGTTCAGTAGATCCTGAGCAAATGATGGCTCATATTCGTGAAAATCAATCTCAAAAAACTTTCCCCGAAGCGACGGAGATTGAACGAATTGAAGTAGATGAACCTTTAGAAGCCTACCGCAAATCAAATGAATTACGTATGGATATTCAAAAGAAAAAAGCTTATGTATCATTTAAGTCGAGAGAAACTCAAATTCAAGGGCGCGAAATGTTGAAACATGAGTTAGCGATTCAGCTTGCATTAGACTTAATGTATGGTCGTTCTTCAGAATTCTATGAAGATATGTATGAAAAAGGCTGGATTGATGAGTCTTACTCTTACGACTTTTCATTAGAAAAAGGTTTCGGTTTTGCGATGGTTGGTTCGGATACGCAAGAACCTGAAAAACTTGAGTTAGCGATCAAAGAAGTAATGAATCAATCTGCTATTGAGTTACCATTTGACCAAGAAATGTTAGAACGTGTGAAACGCCGTAAAATCGGTTTCTTCCTACGTGCATTAAACTCAATCGAATTTATTGCCAATCAGTTCACGCGTTACCAATTTAATGATATGAACTTATTTGATGCAGTTCCTGTCATTGAAGAATTGACGATTGAAGATGTCAAAGAAGCGATGAAATCAATTCAAGGCGAATCACAACAAGCAATCTTCACGGTATTGCCTTTGAAAGAACAAGCCTAATGATTTCTAAAAAGTTTTGTTTAGTACTAGGGGCTTCTGGAGCGATTGGTTCTGCCATTGCAAAGGACTTAGCAAATGATGGTTGGTCACTTTATTTACAATTTAATCAAAATGACAAGCCTGTTAAGGAATTATTACTTCAACTTGAAGTAGAGTTCCCGAATCAAGAGTTCATGCTCGTACAAGCAAATATGATGGACGGGGCTGCTGCTGAAAAAATAGCAGCTTCAGTCTTTTCATTACAAGCGATTGTTGTGGCAAGTGGTCAGTCATTGTATAAATTAATTGATGATACGACACCTGAAGATATGCAAGCTCTATGGAAAGTGCATGTGCAAACACCGATTGAATTAATTTCAAAACTTGCGCCAAAACTTCGCAAAAACAAAGTATCGTATGTGACGATGATTGGTTCAATTTGGGGAGAAGCAGGCGGTGCAGGTGAAGTAGTCTATTCAACTGTCAAAGGTGCGATTCATGCTTTCGTAAAAGCATATGCGCAAGAAGTTGCTTATAACGGCATTCATGTAAATGCAGTAGCACCAGGTTTAATTAATACGAAGATGAATGGACATTTATCCGAAGAAGAGTTTCGCATTCTATTAGAAGAAATTCCGATGGAGCGAGCAGGTAAGCCAGAAGAAGTTGCTCATTTAGTAAACTTTCTACAATCAGGCAAAGCGGATTATATGACGGGCCAAATTTTACGACTTAATGGCGGCTGGTATATATAAATAATTTCCCGGGGAATAGTGACAAATCGTCATTATTCCCTGTCATTATGAGTACAATTGTAAAAAATTATATATTAATACACCTAGTTACCTTTTACCTCTTTAAAAATATGGTGAAATCAGCTATTATGGAACATAGAAATGTTTTATTCGTCGGTATAATAGAAGGGATCGTTGTATGTGAAAGAATGGTATTTTGAATACGAAATTCAAATCAATCGTCCGGGATTATTAGGTGATATTTCTTCACTACTAGGTATGTTACGTGTCAATATTGTAACCATTAACGGTGTGGATAAAGTTCGTCGTGGGATGCTTTTAAGAGCTGAAAGGGAAGAACAAATCGAGCGCTTCATGAACATTGTGTCAATTATGGAAATGATTAAAGTAACGAAATTTAGAATACCAACTACGAGAGACAGATTAGCAATTCGTCATGGACGTTACATACAGAGGGAAGCAGATGAAAAGAAAACTTTTCGTTTTGTTCGTGATGAATTAGGAATTCTTGTAGATTTTATGGCAGAGCTTTTTAAAAAAGAAGGCCATAAATTAATTGGTATTAGAGGAATGCCACGAGTAGGTAAAACAGAATCAATCGTAGCTTCAAGTGTTTGTGCGAATAAAAAATGGTTATTTGTTTCTTCAACAATGATTAAGCAAACTGCTAGAAATCGCCTACATGGTGATGAGTACGGTGATCAAAATATTTTCGTATTAGATGGTGCGGTAACACGACGCTCAAGCGATGAGCAACATCATCAATTAGTACGTGAAATCATGAATTTACCTACGATTAAAGTAGTCGAACATCCGGATATATTTGTACAACATTCGGAATATGCAATTGAGGATTTCGATTATATTATCGAATTAAGACATCATCCAGATGAAGAAATCACATATGAACGTTTGGAGAGAGAAAATTCTTTCCAAGATTCTGATGGTTTCGGTGGTTTTGGAGGATTTAATTTTTAATAATTAGGTAGGTGTGTGTAATTGACGGAATTAGGAAATCGTTTGAAAGAAGCAAGGTTATCTAAAGGTTTTAGTCTGGATGATTTACAAGAAAAAACGAAGATTCAAAAAAGGTATTTATCTGCAATTGAGGAAGGTAACTACGCAGTAATGCCAGGTACTTTCTACGTTCGAGCATTTATTAAACAATACGCAGAAGCAGTTGATTTAGATGCGCATGAATTGCTAGAAACATACAAATCTGAACTACCTACTTCTAAGGTTGCAGAAACGCTAGGAACTGGTGCAACAATTGAACAAGGTAGTCAATCGACTAGACGAACTACAGTGGCGAAATCGATGGGACAAAGCAAGAAGTTCTCAGAAGTAATGCCAAAATTCGTCGTTGCATTATTTATTATTATTGCTGTAGCTGTAGCTGCTTTCTTAATGTTAAAACAACCGGATAACAATGGGGTTGAGGATCAAAAAGAACCAGCGAAAACTCAGGAAAATTCAAGCGTTGCAAAAGATCCGGAAAAACCGGCTAAAGAAGAACCAAAGAAAGAAACACCTAAAAAAGAAGAAGCAACTCAAAAACTTTCTAAAGGTGAAGTTGGTTCTGACGGTGTCACTACAACATACACATTATCAAAAACAGCTGATTTCAAAATCCGTGTAGACGTTACAGGCGATAACTGGATTGGTCTTACAGATGAATCTGGCGCTACGATTGGTGAATCAGGTATGTTCTCTGCAGGCGATAAAATAGAAGCAGATGCAAAAGATAAGAAAAGTGTTCGTATTCGACTTGGAGCCGCTGCAAATGGTAAAATATTTGTAAACGGAAAAGAAGTGAAGCTGGTTACACCAGTTACAGAACAAACGACTCAAAATATCGTTATTAAATTAGCTGAAAAAGAGTAAAGATAGCCCCATATGAGATGGAAGTATTTTCATCTCATGTGGGCTAATCTATTATATTTTCAACTTTAAAAGGGTGGAAAACACATGAATATACCTAATAGAATTACTGTATCCCGTATCTGTTTAATACCAATTTTCGTATTGGTTATGGTATTAGACTTCGGATGGGGTGACATTACGCTATTAGGCGCAACTATGCCAGTTGAACATTTAGTTGGAGGAATTATCTTTATTGTTGCTTCTCTTACTGACTGGATCGATGGTTATTATGCGCGTAAACATGATTTAGTTACAAATATGGGGAAATTTTTAGACCCATTAGCAGATAAACTATTGGTTTCTGCGGCATTTATTTTATTAATTGAAATCTCTGATAAAGTACCTGCTTGGATCATTATCGTGATTATTAGCCGTGAATTTGCGGTTACAGGATTACGATTAATCTGTGCTGAACAAGGTGAAGTAGTTGCAGCCAACCAACTTGGTAAAATTAAAACTTGGGCTCAAATTGTAGCAATCACACTGCTGTTATTACACAATGTTATTTTCGAAATGTGGAATTTCCCAGCAGATGTTATTATGCTATGGGTAGCTCTAGGATTCACAGTTTGGTCAGGAATCGAATATTTCTGGTTGAACCGTCGAGTTTTATTAGAATCAAAATAAGACATCAACAAATTTAGTAGATGTTCACTAAAAACGGAATCCGCACTCTCGCGTGATTCCGTTTTTGTCCTCTATATATTAATTTAGGAGTGTGATTGGATGAATGCAGAAATTATAGCAGTTGGTTCGGAACTACTTTTAGGGCAAATCGCTAATACGAACGCTAAATTTATTTCAAGCCAACTATCAGAACTAGGCATTAATGTTTATTATCATACCGTTGTAGGTGATAATCCGAAACGTTTAGTACAAGCAATAGAAATCGCTGAAAAAAGAGCAGATTTAATTATTTTCTCTGGTGGCTTGGGCCCGACGAAAGATGATTTAACGAAGGAAACAATTGCGAAGCATCTAGGTCGAGGTATGAAGGAAGATTTAGAGGCTATGAACATGATCGAAGCTTTCTTTGCAAAGAGAAATCGTCCAATGACGGCGAATAATCGTAAACAAGCACTCGTGATTGAAGGCTCAGAAGTTCTCGCAAACGAAAATGGCATGGCTCCAGGTATGTTTATACCATTAGAGAACAGTATCGTCATTCTTTTACCAGGGCCGCCGAAAGAATTAGAGCCAATGTTCCAATTCGAAGCGAAACCAAAGCTTGCAAAACTCGTATCAGATGGCGGTTTAATCGTTTCTCACGTCCTCCGTTTCTATGGGATTGGTGAAGCGGAATTAGAAGATCGCGTACAACATATAATTGACCAACAGACGAATCCAACAATCGCACCTTTAGCTGGAGATGGCGAAGTAACTTTACGTATTACTGCCAAAGCAGCAAGTGAAGAAGAAGCATGGTCACTGATCACGCCGACACGTACGGAATTACTTGAAATCGTTGGTGACTATTTATACGGTGTAAATGATGATTCTTTAAGTAGTAAATTAGTAAATATGTTGATTGAAAATGATTTGAAGATTTCTGCAGCTGAAAGTCTGACTGCAGGGCTATTCCAATCTGAATTAGCCGCAATACAAGGTGTCAGTCAAGTATTACAAGGTGGCATGGTGACTTATACGGAAGAAATGAAAATCAATCAATTAGGCGTTCCGAAAGAAATTATTGATCAATATTCGGTTGTAAGTGCAGAATGTGCAGCTTCAATGGCCATTAATATAAAAGAAAAATTTAATGCAGACATAGGCGTTTCGTTAACAGGCGCTGCTGGACCAGGCAAACACGCAGATCAACCTGTTGGTACTGTGTGGATTGGGATTGCATTCCGCGATGACGAACCACTAACTTTTGAACTTAATTTACAAGGTATGCGCAATACAAATCGACTAAGATCTGTAAAAACGGCTATATACCGATTGATCCAATTGCTATCAGAAAAAGGGTACCGTAAAATATAGTTAGATTTTAATTTTCACGCATAAAAATGCTTCAAAATAAAAAAACGAATATTTGTTCCCTTTTTACTTGTGGTTTTCTCACAAATAAAGTATAGTTAAGTTAATAAAAAAAGAGAACGTATTTTCCGGAGGAGGAAATAATTTGAACGAACGTAAAGCTGCGTTAGACAACGCACTAAAACAAATTGAAAAGCAATTCGGTAAGGGTTCAGTAATGAAACTTGGCGAGAAATCAGATATTAAAATTCAAACTTCATCTAGTGGTTCACTAGCTTTAGATACAGCACTAGGAATAGGCGGTTACCCTCGTGGACGTGTAGTAGAAATCTACGGACCAGAAAGTTCTGGTAAGACAACTGTTACTTTACATGCGATTGCTGAAATCCAAAAAAATGGTGGTCAAGCTGCGTTTATCGATGCTGAGCATGCATTGGATCCTGTATACGCACAAAAACTAGGTGTTAATATTGATGAATTACTACTATCTCAACCAGATACGGGTGAGCAAGCTTTAGAAATTACTGAAGCTCTAGTACGTAGTGGTGCAGTTGATATTATCGTAATTGACTCAGTAGCAGCATTAGTACCAAAAGCTGAAATTGAAGGCGAGATGGGTGACTCACATATGGGTCTACAAGCTCGTTTAATGTCACAAGCATTACGTAAATTATCTGGTATTATTAATAAATCGAACTGTATCGCTATTTTCATTAACCAAGTTCGTGAAAAAATCGGTGTTATGTTCGGTAACCCTGAAACAACTACTGGTGGACGTGCGTTAAAATTCTACTCATCTGTTCGTTTAGAAGTGCGCCGTGCTGAGTCAATCAAGCAAGGTAATGATATCGTTGGTAACCGTACGAAAATCAAAGTTGTTAAAAATAAAGTTGCTCCACCATTCAAAACTGCTGAAGTTGATATTATGTATGGTGAAGGAATTTCTAAAGAAGGCGAGATCATTGATATTGGTGTTGAAAAAGACATCGTTCAAAAATCTGGTTCTTGGTATGCATACGGCGACGAACGTTTAGGTCAAGGTCGTGAAAATGCGAAAGAATTCTTAAAAGAAAACCCGTCTGTTAAAGACGAAATCTCTCGTAAGATTCGTGAGGAAGCTGGAATTGCTGATGACGAAATCACTGCTTCTCCAGAAGAAGAAGAAGAGATGGATAAAGAGTTAGCTTTAGAATTAGAAGGTAAATAACATCAAATATGGTCGGGCCATCTCGTATGGTTCCGACCTTTTTTATGGCTAATTCTTTGTATTCAATCATCATGAAATTTAGAAATGATCGGGTAGGCATGAGGAATCTTAGGCATCTCAATATAAAGAATTGGTAAAACTGTGCTTTTTTTGCCTTTTCTCACACACATCAACACTGAAAGTTAAAGCGTGCATTGTTTTAAGATTCCAACATATATAATTGAACCGTGGAACCATTATAGATCATTGCGATCTATAATCGAACAAGTTTTATTACCGGTTTTTAGAAGTTTCAAACATTTATTTCAAATAATTGGTTGGAAGCGCTTTAATGGAAGCGAAGAAATGCTTGGGAAATCGCATAACTGCTATGTTTTAAGGTGTATCCAATAATTGTGAATCCTTGACAGAGTAAGCCTACACCTATACAATTAAAATTGTATTATTTTAAATTTCTAAAACCGAAATGAAATAGGCAGTATATTGTTACAACAATTTATAGCCGACTAAAAATCACAAATATTAGAGCAAGAGGAGGTGTTCGAATGGGTAGTTACATCATCTCCGCTTTGATTGGTCTGATCGTCGGTGCCGTTGTTTGCCTTGTCATTAATAAACTTGTGAATGATTCAAAAGTTAAAGGTGCAAAGAATTCTGCGGAATTAATCGTTGAAGAAGGCAAGAGAGAAGCGGAAGCCCTTAAAAAGGAAGCAATCCTTGAAGCAAAAGATGAAACTCACGTACTTCGAACTGAAGCAGAGAACGACATTCGTGAACGTCGTGCCGAACTTCAGAAACAAGAAAACCGTTTATTACAACGAGAAGAAAATTTAGATCGTAAAGATGAATCGCTAGATAAGAGAGAAGCAAGCTTAGAGCGCAAAGAAGATGGTCTGAATGATCGACAACAGCATATTGAACAGATGGAAAACAAAGTGGATGAACTTCTGAAAAAACACGGAACAGAGCTAGAAAGAATTTCTGCATTAACACGCGATGAAGCAAGAGCAATTATTCTGAAACAGATTGAAAATGAACTTTCTACAGATATCGCAGTTATGACGAAAGAAGCCGAGATTCGTGCGAAAGAAGAGTCAGACAAAAAAGCCCGCGAAGTTTTATCATTAGCAGTACAACGATTCGCAGCAGACCATGTTGCTGAGACAACTGTTTCAGTCGTTAACTTACCAAATGATGAAATGAAAGGCCGAATTATCGGTCGTGAAGGTAGAAATATTCGAACACTTGAAACATTGACAGGTATTGATTTAATCATTGATGATACACCAGAAGCAGTTATTTTATCTGGTTTTGACCCGATTCGCCGTGAAACGGCCCGCCTAGCACTTGAAAAGTTAGTGCAAGATGGCCGTATTCACCCAGCGCGCATTGAAGAAATGGTTGAGAAATCTCGTCGTGAAGTGGACGAACAAATTCGTGAAACTGGTGAACAAACAACGTTCGAGCTAGGTATTCACAATTTACACCCAGACTTAATGAAGATTTTAGGTCGTATGAAATACCGTACAAGTTACGGTCAAAATGTTCTTAAACACTCAGTTGAGGTTGCACATTTAGCAGGTCTACTTGCTGCAGAATTAGGTGAGGATGTAACGTTAGCTAAACGTGCAGGATTATTACATGATATCGGTAAAGCAATCGACCATGAAGTCGAAGGATCTCACGTAGAAATCGGCGTTGAATTAGCAACAAAATACAAAGAACACCCAGTCGTTATTAACAGTATTGCTTCTCACCACGGTGATACAGAAGCAACATCTGTCATTGCAGTACTTGTTGCGGCAGCAGATGCATTATCTGCAGCTCGTCCAGGCGCACGTAGTGAAACACTTGAAAACTATATTCGCCGTCTTGAAAAACTGGAAGAAATCTCTGAATCATATGAAGGCGTTGAGAAGTCATTCGCGATCCAAGCTGGTCGTGAAGTACGAATCATCGTTCGTCCAGATGCAGTAGATGATATTACAGCGCATCGATTAGCAAAAGATATACGTAAACGAATTGAAGATGAACTGGATTATCCAGGGCATATCAAAGTTACGGTTATTCGAGAAACAAGAGCGGTTGAATACGCTAAATAAAGTTCAAGGGGTGTTGGCATTTATTTGTCACACCCCTTTTATATTGGAGGAAGAAAAATGAAAGTATTATTTATTGGAGATATCGTTGGAGACATCGGTTTAGATGCGGTAGAAAAGTATTTGCCAAGATTAAAACGTAAGTATGATGTTGATGTAGTTATTGCAAATGGTGAAAACGCTGCAAAAGGTAGAGGAATCACAAAACGCATTTATCAAGATTTATTAATGATGGGCGTTGACGTCATTACAATGGGGAATCATACATGGGATCAAAAAGAAATTTTTGACTTCATTGATGATACGGAATATTTAATCCGCCCTGCGAACTTCTCAAAAGAAGCGCCAGGTAAAGGAATGACGACTGTTACTAAAAATGGTCAAACAATTTCTGTCATCAATCTTCATGGTCGTGTATTCTTACCAGCACATGATGAACCATTTGAAATGGCTGAGCAGATGATTGAAGAAGCGAAGAAAGTGTCGCCAATCGTATTCGTCGATTTCCATGCTGAGACGACTTCTGAGAAAATTGCATTAGGTTGGAATTTAGATGGCAAAGCTTCTGTAGTAGTTGGTACACATACGCATGTTCAAACGGCCGATAACCGCATTTTCCCAGGTGGAACTGCATTTATTTCTGACGTTGGTATGACAGGTCCATATGATGAAGTTTTAGGTATGAAAAAGGAAAGTGTCATCTACCGATTCAAAACAAATATGCCAGTACGCTTTGAAGTGCCTGAAAGAGGTCCAGAAGTATTAAGCGCATTCTTCGTTGATATTGATGATCAAACAGGTAAATCAAAATCATGTGAACGTATTTTAATAAATAAAGACAATCCTTTCAAAGGATAATCCTATAATGAACTAAAAAAACAGGAATTCGTCTAATAAAAGACGATTCCTGTTTTCGTATATTAAAGTCCTAATTCACCGAAATAAGGTGAATAAGATAATTTGATACTAAGTAGAGATGAGATTGTTTCAATTGCTTGATCTTCAAATTTACTTACGGTTGGGCCAGTATTACCGGATGTGAAATTTGATAAAACCTCATGTTCTTCACTCGTGATTTTACCCATTTGCTTCGGTGTGTAAGCACCATATTTTTTGAAAAGTTCATTTGCTCGTTGGTATGATTTTGCTGAATCAAGCTTTGAATCATATGAATAAATAGGGCCAGCGAAGTTGATTGAACCTAGTTTACCAACTTTTACATGATTGATTTTCAAATCATACTTATTATTTTTTTCGATATTCGTGATTTCAATCGCATAAATAGTTACATCTTGAGTTTGTTCGACAGATTTTTTAACAGATTCAATTTTAGCGCCACCAGAAATCGTCACAACTTTCGCATTGAATGATGCAACTTCGTATGTTGGACGAATGAAGTAATACGTCATCGAAGTACCATCCGCTTCGAATATTGTCAAGTTATTATAACGAGGTACATTACCGTTATACTGTTCTAAATTTCCACCTTCTTCATGAATTGTATTGTTATAAACACCATTAAAATGTTTACCATCTTTGAAAAGCAATTGTCTTTCGAATTCAGGATCAAAGAATTTCTTGAAGCCAGCATATAATTTTTGGCCTTTATACAATTTTTCCTTGTAAACAAATGCGGTGTTCTTCGATGCTAATTTGCCTGATTTATAAATTTACCTTTATATTGAACAATCCCTTTTTTCACTTTACCTTTTACATATAAAGTGTTTTTGAAAAGAGTTGTCGTTGTTGAACGTTTGCCTTTTACATAAAGAGTGTTTTTGTAAACAAGGGTAGAAGTAAAGACTTTACCTGTTTTACTGTTTACTAATTTCCCTTTAGAAATTTTGTAAGAAGCGGCTGAAGCTTCTTGAGGTGCTTGAACAATCGCTGAAGTAGTTGAAATGGAACTTAATGCAATTGTTGATAGTAGATGTTTTCTCATATAAATTTCCCTTTTTCATTAATGCTTTTGAACCTTTCAGTAATAATAAAACATAATTTGATTAAAAAGGTAAAAATTTGTATATTACATGAAATCCGAACAATCAAAGGTATTGCATAATTGAATGTTTTGTTTTTCATTTGAGATTCTCACAATTTCGTCAATTTTTATTCCGTCAAAGGTCTGAAATTGGCTAAAATCATGTATTAACAATAGTTTATGGACTTTCTTCGTGATAAACTGAATAAGTAGAAAAATAAATTTAAAAATAACCTGTTTTAAGGAGATGTTTATAGATGTTACATCAGCTTTCATGGAAAGTCGGCGGGCAACAAGGGGAAGGTATTGAAAGTACCGGCGAAATGTTCTCTACTGCTATGAACCGTTTAGGATACCACTTATATGGTTACCGTCATTTCTCTTCACGTATTAAAGGCGGTCACACAAATAATAAAATCAATGTTCGTACAACACCGGTGCATACGATTCCGGATGATCTAAATATTTTAGTAGCATTTGACCAAGAAACAATCGACGTCAACTATCATGAATTAGGTGCAGAAGGGGTCATTTTAGCAGATGCTAAATTCAAACCTGCGAATCCTGAAGATTGCCCGGCTACTTTATATATCGTTCCATTTACTGAAACTGCAAAAGAGCTAGGCACTACATTAATGAAAAACATGGTTGCAATCGGTGCAACTGCTGCATTAATGAACTTGAAAGATGAAGTATTCCAAAGTGTTGTAAGTGAAATCTTCGGCCGTAAAGGTGAAGAAGTCGTAGCGAAAAATATGGAAGCAATTGCTCAAGGTCACCAAATTATGCATGACATGCTTGCGGAAGCTGGGCTTGAAGAAGGTCAATTCGAACTTGAACAAGGCGATGGTCAACACCGTATGTTCATGATTGGTAACGAAGCATTGGCACTTGGAGCGCTTGCTGCTGGGGTACGTATTATGTCAGCTTATCCAATCACACCTGCAACTGAAATTATGGAATATTTAATTAAGAAATTACCGAAATTCGGCGGTACAGTCATCCAAACGGAAGATGAGATCGCAGCAGCAACAATGGCGATTGGTGCAAGCTATGGTGGCGCTCGTTCATTCACAGCTTCAGCAGGTCCTGGTCTATCATTAATGATGGAAGCACTTGGTCTATCTGGTATGACAGAAACACCACTTGTTGTAGTAGATACGCAACGTGGTGGTCCATCAACTGGTCTTCCTACAAAACAAGAACAGTCAGATTTAATGGCGATGCTTTATGGTACACATGGTGAGATTCCAAAAGTAGTTATCGCGCCATCAACTGGTGAAGAAGCATTCTACGATATGATTCAAGCATTCAATATTGCAGATGAACTTCAAATCCCAGTCATTATGCTATCAGATTTACAATTATCACTTGGTAAACAAACTGTTGAGCCATTTGACTTTAATAAAATTGAAATTAAGCGTGGTAAATTAGAGCTTGGTGAATTACCAGAGCTAGAAGATAAAGAATACTTCAAACGTTATGCAGTAACTGAAGATGGCGTATCACCACGTGTCGTTCCTGGTCAAAAACATGGTATTCACCACGTAACCGGCGTAGAACATAGTGAGATTGGTACACCTTCTGAATCGGCATCTAACCGTCAAGCGCAAATGGACAAACGTATGCGTAAACTTGATTACGTAAACTTTGATACACCAGTCTTCACAGATGCTCCAAATGAAGAAGCAGACGTATTAATCGTTGGATTTGGTTCTACTAAAGGTTCGATCGAAGAAATTCGTCCACTTTTAGATGAACAAGGTATTAAAGCGAACCATGCACATATTCGTTTAATTCACCCGTTCCCAACGAAAGAACTTCAACCATTAATGGCAAGCGCTAAAAAAGTTATCGTTGTAGAAAATAATGCGACAGGTCAATTAGCGAACATTATGAAAATGAACATGGGTGGACATGATAAGATCATCAATTTAGTTAAATATGATGGTACGCCATTCCTACCTCTAGAGTTGTTAAATCGCGTAAAGGAGTTGCTAAAATAAATGGTAACATTTAAAGATTTCCGTAATACAATTAAACCTAACTGGTGTCCTGGATGTGGAGATTTCTCAGTACAAGCAGCGATTCAACGTGCCGCAGCAAACCAAGGAATTGAACCTCATGATTTAGCAGTAGTATCTGGAATCGGTTGTTCTGGTCGTTTATCAGGTTATATTAATGCATTCGGTCTACACGGTATCCATGGTCGTGCTTTACCGATTGCTCAAGGTCTTAAAATGGCAAATCGTGATCTAAACGTAATCGCTACAGGCGGTGACGGTGATGGATTTGCGATTGGTATGGGTCATACTGTACACTCAATTCGTCGTAATATCGATGTGACATATGTTGTTATGGATAACCAAATCTACGGTCTTACAAAAGGTCAAACATCTCCACGTTCTGCAGCTGGTTTCGTTACGAAATCAACTCCAGGTGGCGCAATTGAGCCTTCATTAAAACCATTAGAAGTAGCCCTTTCATCAGGTGCTACATTCGTTGCACAAAGTTTCTCTACAGATTTAAAAGAGTTAACTGCAATCATCGAAGCAGGTATGCAACATAAAGGATTCTCATTCATCAACGTATTCAGCCCATGTGTAACTTACAATAAAGTGAACACATATGACTGGTTCAAAGAGAATTTAACAAAACTTGCTGATATTGAAGGTTATGATAATGCTGACCGTCAAATGGCAATGAAAACTGTCATTGAACATGAAGGATTAGTAACTGGTATTATTTATCAAGATACTGAAACAACTTCATATCAGGAAAAAGTAATTGGTTACAATGAAGAACCAATTAATAAAGCAGACATTCACTTAAAAGAAGAAGACTTAAATAGCTTAATGAAAGAATTCATGTAGTAGTAAGTTTTAGAGCCATCGTATAAATTGCGATGGCTTTTTATTTATATGTTGCTCGAAATCCTGTGATAATTCAAAGTGTTCGTAACAAAATTAAACGAGCGTTAGGGAATCAGTCAATTTCCCATGTTGAAATCGTTGATAATATTGAAAATATTTATCAGTATCTAACGCATGAAAGTTCAGTTACTATTAGAAAAAATAAGCATAAGTATGACAGAAAAGATTTATAGTATCTTAATGATTTTGATATTGATAGATACATAACATTAGACGAAAATCAAAAACGCGAATTGAGAGAATCTTTGTTTGAAATCATAACTGAATTTAATATTGTTAATATTATCAAGTTTAGAATTTTTCTTAGTCAACGTGGTTTAGAATTTGGGATTGATGGAATGAAATATGTTGATGAAATCATTGCTGCTTCTTCAGGGATTTTCAGATTGTATTTTGATGCGAATTATCAGTGTGGTTATCGTCCGATATATTCAAAAAATATTGATTCTGAAACAGGTGAATTTTTTAATGATGATGATTAGGAGCAGCTAAAAGCTGTTCCTTTTTATTTGAAGATAGAGGGGAATTTGAGATAAGTGACAACGGTAAAACGCAATGGAAAAGGTCAGCGTTTTTTGCTAATCTTTGAAGTGAGAATTTAAGGAATTGATACTTGTGAATGATTTGAATTCCCTTGTCTTTTTTGTTTCCAGTGTTTTTTTCGTTAAAATTGGCAAACGTTTAGTAATGAAAATATGGTCGTTCTGAATTTGATGAAATGATAGGTGAATTAAAAGGTTTTGATTTAGATAAATAGAGTGTTTTTTGTAGTACGTGTTTTGTGTAGCGCGTGTTAAGATAAACATGAGTGAGTAGAAAAATTATTTTATTTTTAAATAAATTATAAAGGTGGTTTGTAAAATGGTGGTCTATCATGATTTTTTATTTGTGGATGAGAAAAATGATGTTTTGATTAAAGAAATTAATTTGGAAGATGTTTTTATAGATTTTGTTCGTGAGGATATGGATTGTAATAATGATCTATTTAATTTGGTTCCAACAATTAATCCTCATTATGTTAAAAAACCTTATGGAAATATAAAACCTAAACTTAAAGGTCTTGATTATACTGGTATTTCTGTGATTAATTATTATGGTTTTGATAATTTAATACATATGTTTTCGGAATGGATAAATATATTAGGGCAATTAAATGTTGAATATTATCATCCTGATTTAGTTGATTTAACTGAGGATGAAATAGCTGGATTATCAGATTATGATTTGAAGGAATCAAGAAAAATATTTTTTGTTAAGTCTGAAGTAATGAAAAAAATGAATTTGTGTATAATTTATTTAGAAAATTCGTTAAATTCTTCTGATATTGTAGTGTATTATAAAGGGATTTGATGAATTTTTCCTTTTTTTCAAATATTTGTTAAAATTTTGAAGAGGAGTATTTTTATTTATATAGGCGAAAACATCATCGTTTTATAATATGTAATCAGTGAGTATTTCCTTCATTTTTGGTATGATGGATTAGATATCTAAAAAATGAAATTGCATTAATACTATTTGTTAATTAAGGAATTTTTATCCTTTTATATTGTGGAGTGCGGCGAACATTCCGTATAATGGTATTTAGGTGAGGGGAGTATTTACCAATGAATGAAGAACAACGTCTACAAGGTCAGCAAGTGAAGCCTTTGAAACCGTTAAAACCAGTAACAGAGAAGGATTACAGTCAGTTTTTCCAACAAACACCGTCTTTAAAAGATGCGAAAAAACGTGGTAAAGAAGAAATTGAATACCATGCTGATTTCAAAATAGATGAGCGTTTTGCGAATATGGGCCGTGATCGTAAGTTTTATATCCGTACATACGGCTGCCAAATGAATGAGCATGATACAGAAGTAATGGCAGGTATTTTTGAACAATTAGGCTATGAAGCGACAGATGAAGTATCAGAAGCGAATGTCATTTTAATGAACACATGTGCCATTCGTGAAAATGCTGAAAATAAAGTTTTTGGAGAACTTGGTCACTTTAAGCCTTTAAAATTACAAAATCCAGATTTATTAATCGGCGTTTGTGGTTGTATGTCACAAGAAGAAGCAGTAGTGAATAAAATCTTAAAAACATATGATCAAGTAGATATGGTTTTTGGTACACATAATATTCACCGCCTACCTGAAATTTTAAGCGAAGCATATATGTCAAAAGCGACTGTTATTGATGTATGGTCTAAAGAAGGCGATGTCATTGAGAACTTGCCGAAAGTACGTAAAGGTCAAACTAAAGCATGGGTTAACATTATGTATGGTTGTGATAAATTCTGTACGTACTGCATAGTTCCATATACACGAGGTAAGGAACGTAGTCGTTTACCAGAAGATATTATTCAAGAAGTTCGTGAATTAGCAGCAGCGGGTTACCAAGAGATTACATTACTTGGTCAAAACGTAAATGCATATGGTAAGGATTTACCAAATGCTACAATGGGGCTAGGCGAGTTAATGGATGAGTTGCGCAAGATTGATATTCCACGTATCCGTTTCACGACAAGTCATCCACGTGATTTCGATGATTATTTAATCGAAGTGCTTGCGAAAAAAGGGAATTTAGTCGAGCATATTCATTTACCGGTTCAATCAGGATCAAGTGATATGCTGAAGATTATGGCGCGTAAATACAATCGTGAAAGTTATTTGGAGTTAGTGCGTAAAATTCGTACTGCGATGCCAGATGTCGCGTTGACGACTGATATTATCGTTGGTTTCCCAAATGAAACGGAAGAACAATTCGAAGAAACTTTATCATTGTATCGTGAAGTTGGTTTCGAAATGGCATTCACTTATATTTATTCACCGCGTGAAGGAACACCTGCTGCGAAGATGATAGATAATGTTCCTGCAGATGTGAAGAAACAGCGCTTATACAGACTAAATGAAGTTGTTGGTGAATATTCAGGTAAAGCGTTAAAAGGTTTAGAAGGACAGATTGTAGAAGTTCTTGTTGAAGGTGAAAGTAAGCGTAATGAAAATGTATTAGCAGGTTATACTCGAAAAAATAAACTCGTAAACTTTGAAGCACCGCGCGAAGTGATTGGTAAACTTGTAAACGTAAAAATTACGGAAGCAAAAACTTACTCATTAGCAGGTGAATTGATCGAAGTGGTAGAGAGAGCCGGAGTGAAGTAAAATGACAAAGCTATACACGAAAGATGAAATTATCGCAAAATCTCACGAAATTGCACATATGATCGCGAATACAGAGGAAGTAGAATTTTTCAAACGTGCTGAAGCTCAAATTAATGAAAATCAAAAAGTGCGTGAAAAAATTGCTTCACTGAAAAGCCTTCAAAAACAAGCAGTTAATTTCCAACATTATAGTAAGGAACGTGCATTAAATCTTGTGGAAGGTAAAATCGAAGCGATTGAAAAAGAACTTGATGAAATGCCAATCGTAGAAGAATTTAAAAACTCACAAGTGGATGTAAATGATTTACTACAACTTGTTTCGAATACAATTGCCAACAATGTAACGAATGAAGTAATTCGTTCAACAGATGGTGATGTACTTCGTGGCGAAACTGGATCAAGAGTCAAAAACGAAACATACGGCAGCAGCTGTTCATAATATGAAGAATGTCCCTCTAATTCGGAGGGGCATTTATTTTTACTTATTGTTTTGAAGTATGGTATTTTGGAAATAATAGTTAGAAGGAGGGATTTTTATGATTACTTATACAAAGAGAGGCGAAGGTCCACCGATTGTTTTTATTCATGGTTTTTTAAGTGGTGCGAGTAGTTTTGAGTATATTGTGGAAGATTTGGCTGCAACGAACACGATTATTTCCGTTGATTTACCGGGAATTGGTGCGAGTAATATAAAAGAAGGTCACACTTATACAGTGGAAGACTATGCCCGTGAAATAAAAGAAGTGTTAGCGCAAGAAGGAATTGAAGAAGCTACTTGGTTAGGTCATTCAATGGGTGGTTATGTCGCACTTGCAGCGGCTGATGAAGGAATTGCTCATGTGAATCAACTCATTTTATTATTTTCTTCAGATTTAGCAGATGGTGAAGAAGCGATCGCCAAAAGAGAAAAGCAGAAGAAACAAATTGAAGAAGAAGGCGTTTCAAAATTTGTCGATGGCATGATCGGCAATTTCTTCCCGGAAGATGCGCCTGAAGAAGCGATTGAATTTATGCGTGCAGTTGCGAAAGACGCGACAGTTGAAGGCATGGTACAACAATTAGCTGCCATGCAATCACGTAAAGATCGAAGTAAATTCATCGAAAATGCGAAAATACCAATTTCGATTATTGAAGGAACGAATGATAAAATTCTTCCACCGATTGAAACGGATGGCCCGAACGTCCAAAGAGTACGTATTCCAACAGGTCATATGGGAATGGCAGAAAAACCAGCACTTGTCATTGATGCTGTGAGAATGATGTTAGTTCATTAAAATTCAGAACTCGCAAAGTATGATTTTACTTTGTGAGTTTTTTTCGTCATGATAAAATGAATAGCAGAGGAGTGATCAGTTTGAGATTATGGCATACAGATTTAATTGAATTTCTACCAAAGGGACAATTACTTTCACAATGGCGTGAATTAAATAGCGTTTTTGCTAAGGAAGACAAGCATATTTTAATCAATTATATTTATGAATACCCGAAAGAGGATTTATACATATATACAAAAATAGTAACGGATGAAATGGCAAAACGAGGTTATAAAATCCGGGCTTTTGAAAAAATGAATAAGTATTTCGCAAATACAACAGTCGAAAAACCATATCCACCATATGCTAGACATCATAATGATGAATATTTAGAAATCTGTTATTTCAATTTAAAGGAAAAATACATTCGTGGCCAGAAGGACTATGAACAATTGCAATATGGCAATCTGGAACAATTTGTAGATACAAAGCTACGAAAATAGTGAGGCACTTGTCGGCGGAAAGCATTCGTTATTTCTGAAAATAAAACCCTTTGAAGTCACTTCACAAAAAGTGATTCCAAAGGGTTTTCAATTTATGCTTTTCGTTTAATGAATGACAAACTGATGCCGATGCAAAAGACGAATAATATACAACTTGTAAATGTGAATCCTGGTGTATTAATTAAATCAAGCGAGCCAAGTAGGAATGACCCAACAACCGTACCGATTGAGAAAAACGCATAGAAATAGCCATATGCTTTACCACGCACATCAGGTGTAGTAGCTTCCATCAACAGTTTATTAATAGCTGGGAACGTGAAAGCAAAGCCGATGCCGTAAAGTGATAATGCGCCATAAAGCGGAATCGTCGTATCTACTAAACCAATTAACATCTGGCTAATCGCAAGTAAGAAAATCCCGATGACAAGAGCAATTTTCGCATTCAAATAATCAAAAATACGATTCAAAGGCGAAATGAAGATGATGACTGCGACAATACCGAACATGCTGAGTAATGTACCTGACATGCGGGAGGTATAGCCGATATCTTGCACATAAATCGGTAGTAAGTACGCTAAGCTACCTTGCGAGAGCATTAAGAAGAAAGCCCCTATATAGGAATAAATTATTTTTTGTGACCATTTAAAAGGTTGACGATCCGTTTCGATTTTCTTAACTGAAACCTTTCCAGCAGATACGAAAAGTAAAGAGATCATTAAAATCGTTCCTAAAATCGCTACGATGCCTAAAACATCTGGAACATCCATCTTCGTTCCTAAAATCCCACCTGTAGCAGGACCGATAATAGCTGCTAAACCGACGAAAGCACCGGTGAACGCACTGCCGCTACCTTGATTATTCTCTTTTCGCATATTAGCTAAAAGTGTGAATGCAGCTGGTGTAATGAAGCCGCTACTAAATCCATGAATCGAGCGCACCCATAATAATGTCGATGGCTCATCAATTAATTGATAGCTGAATAGCGACACAATAGATAGGAATAAACCGATGAACAACATGCGGTACGCACCGATTTTGTCCGTAAAAATTCCTGAGAAAATATTACCAAATGTGTTCGTAAATGAATATAAACCAACGACAATACCAACAATGAAGATTGAAGCACCTAGCGTTCGGGCGTAAGTACTCATAATTGGTAATTGAACGAAAAGGTCAAAGAATGAGAAGAATATGATGCCGTAGACAATCCAATGATAAGGGAACGGCTGTGGCGATAAAGTCGGCTCAATCTTTTTCAATTGACGGTCAAAAATGAAGTTACCGAATGGAATGAAGGCGACGATGACTGATAGAGCAGTCCAATACCCCTTCCATTGATAACGAGTTTGCACAAAAGCGATTGTTATACAGTAAAGAATGAAAATCCCACCATGAATCGCGCCATTTATTGCGACAAACTGAGGTTCGTTCCATATGTACTTCAACGGCATAGAAATAAATAATAAAATAATGAGTGATAATCCATCTAACAAGCCCATTATTCTTAAGAATTGAAGCGGATGTGATTTCATAAGAGTACTATTAATTCTCCTTCGATGAGAAATGTTACTTAGATTAGTGTATCATAAGTTACAAAATTTCTAACATGAAACAATTCAAGTGCGTGTGACGATTTATCGAACGATTTTTGTTATAATAGAACATATTGAAAAGCACGAATGTGAGGTTAAAAAAGATGGCATATACACCAATGATTCAACAATATTTATCCGTGAAGGCAGGTCACAAAGACGCCTTTTTATTTTACCGTCTTGGGGATTTTTACGAGATGTTTTTTGAAGACGCGACGAGAGCTTCTCAAATACTAGAAATTACATTAACGAGCAGAGATGCGGGTATGAAAGAAAGAATTCCGATGTGTGGTGTTCCCCATCATGCTGCGAAAAATTATATCGATACATTAGTACAAAAAGGATATAAAGTAGCGATTTGCGAACAGACAGAAGATCCGAAGCATGCAAAAGGTGTCGTACGCCGTGAAGTTGTGCAAGTCGTGACACCAGGGACGATTATGGACGGCAAAAATATCGACCAAAAGAGTAATTTATATATTGCGGCAGCAGAAACGAGTGAAATGGGATTCACTTTAGCTTATTTAGATTTATCAACTGGAGAAGCGAATGCTACATATGTGGAAGGCGATACGAAGGATTTATTCATGCATTTGCAATCACTTCATATTAAAGAGCTTGTAGTGAGCGAAAACTTATTTACGAACTTAGTAGAATTAGCGGATGCATACGCCATCGTCCTTTCGATTGAAGACGAGCTTAGCACGAATGCGATGGACTTATTAGAAGAAGTTCCACAGCCGCTTCAACATGCTGCACAGCGACTACTACATTATTTAGAAAAAACACAAATGCGCTCTTTATCACATATTCAACAATTCGGATTTATTGAAACACATTCAATTTTGAAAATTGATGCGAATTCAAAACGTAATTTAGAGTTAATTCAAACATTACGAGGCGAAACGAAAGGCTCGTTACTTTGGTTATTAGATGATACCGTTACGGCAATGGGTGGACGAAAGATGAAACAATGGATTCACCAACCATTAGCGAGCAAATCAGCAATCGAAAAACGACTTCAAACAGTAACAGATTTAATGGAATTGTATTTTGAAAGACTTGAAATTCAAGAAACATTGAAGCAAGTGTATGACTTAGAAAGACTTGCGGGACGTATTGCATTCGGAAGCGTTGGAGGTCGTGATTTAGCACAATTGAGAGAATCACTTCGTCAAATTCCATTATTAAAAGAACAACTAACTAAATCAGGCAAAGCGCAATTAATGGAGTTATCTTCAAAAATTGATGAATGCGAAGATATCGAGGCATTTTTAAGTACGGCGATTACAGATCATCCACCCATTTCGATTAAAGAGGGAGATGTAATTCGTGAAGGTTTTAATGACAAGCTTGATGAATACCGCTTCGCATCTAGAAACGGCAAAGACTGGATTGCACAATTAGAACAAAAAGAACGTGAAATTACAGGCGTTAAAAACTTGAAAATTGGTTATAATCGCGTATTTGGTTACTATATCGAGATGACGAAATCGAATGTTCATTTAGCGGACTTAACTCGCTATGATCGTAAGCAAACTTTAGCGAATGCCGAACGATTTATTACGGAAGAATTAAAAGAAAAAGAGGCAATCATTTTAAATGCACAGGAGAAAAGTTTAGAGTTAGAGTATGAACTATTCACGCAAATTCGTGAAAAGATTAAACCGTTCATTCCGAGAATTCAGCAACTCGCTTCAAGTGTGAGTGAAATTGATGTATTTGCTAGTTTTGCATCAGTGTCAGAGCGTTACCAGTTCACATTGCCAACTTTCCACGATGGTCAAGCGTTCACGATTAAAAATGGACGTCATCCAGTCGTTGAAAAAATGATGAATAAATCGCTTTATGTTCCGAATGATTGCGTACTTTCGGATGAAGAAAATATGCTTTTAATTACAGGACCCAATATGTCTGGTAAATCGACGTATATGCGTCAAGTAGCGTTAATTACAGTAATGGCGCAAATTGGTTGCTATGTTCCTGCCGATGAAGCAGTATTACCGATTACCGATCAGATTTTCACTCGAATTGGTGCAGCTGATGATTTAGCAGGTGGTCAAAGTACATTTATGGTCGAAATGATTGAATCACAACACGCCATCGTCAATGCGACGAAGCGAAGTTTACTTCTTTTCGATGAAATTGGTCGAGGCACTTCAACGTATGATGGTATGGCTTTGGCGCAAGCGATGATGGAATATATTCATGAAAATATCGGCGCGAATACGTTATTCTCGACTCACTATCATGAATTGACTGCGTTAGAACAGCAATTAAGTCATCTTCGCAATGTCCATGTATCGGCTGCCGAGCAAGATGGCAATGTCGTATTCCTGCATAAGGTGAAGGAAGGACCGGCAGATAAGTCTTACGGGATTCACGTCGCACAATTAGCTGAATTACCAGATGAGATTATCGAGAGATCACGTGAGCTACTTGCCGAATTTGAATCGACGAATACATCAAAACCTGTCATTGTAGAAAAAATTGTTGAGAAAATCGTAGAAGTACCAGGTACAGTCGCAGAATCTTCAGATCAACTGACTTTATTTGCGGAAGAAAGTGCCATGAGCGATGGCGAAAAAGAAGTTATTCAAACCTTGAAATCATTGAATTTACTAGGTACTTCGCCAATTGATCTTGTTGTATTAATAAATAATTTGCAGCAAAAACTTACAAAATAAAAAAAGGAGGTATTTTGCATGGGGCATATTCATATTATGGAGGATTCTCTATCCAATAAAATTGCGGCTGGTGAAGTAGTTGAGAGACCGACATCAGTTGTGAAGGAGCTTGTTGAAAACGCCGTTGATGCAGGTAGTACCTCTATTGAAATCATATTAGAAGAAGCGGGATTGACTTCAATTCAAGTAATCGATAATGGGCATGGTATGGATACGGAAGATGCGCTCGTATCATTCATGCGCCATGCGACGAGTAAAATCGACAATGAGCATGATCTATTCCGCATTAAAACACTTGGATTCCGAGGTGAGGCATTAGCATCAATCGCTTCCGTTTCGAAAGTGAAATTAATGACTTCAAATGGTGAAACGGGTGTGGAAGTGTATTTAGAAGGCGGCAAAGTTATCGAAGAGAAGCCAGCACCTTTAAGAAAAGGCACAGATATTAAAGTATCGCAGCTGTTTTTCAATACACCCGCACGATTGAAGTATATGAAAACCATTCAAACGGAAATTGGTCATACAATCGATTTGATCAATCGTTTAGCGCTTTGCTATCCGAATATTTCATTCACTTTGAGACATCATGATCATGAATTATTGCATACGAATGGTCGTGGCGATTTACAGCAAGTTCTTGCGGCGATTTACGGCATTGCGAATGCGAAAAAAATGATTCCTTTTAACGGAGAATCTGCTGATTATAAAATCTATGGTTATACGACAATACCTGAAGTAACGCGAGCTTCGAAAAACTATATGTCGATTTTCGTGAATGGACGTTGGGTCAAACATTATACGATTCAAAAAGCGATTATTGAATCCTATCATACATTTTTACCGATTGGTCGAGCGCCGATTTCGGTTATTCATATTGAAGGCGATCCGCATTTGACGGATGTCAATGTGCATCCAGCTAAACAGCAAATCCGTTTGAGTAAAGAAGGCGAGTTGATGAAACTCATTGAGACGACTTTACATCAAGCGATTCGCGTGAAAATGCAGGCACCTGAAGTCGAGCAGAAGAAAAAGAAATTCGCACAGACGACGGAGCAAACGAATTTTTGGAAGAATATCGATTATGCTTCGACAAAAATTGAGCAATATGGCGATAAACCACGTGCCGCTCAACAAGAAGAAAAATTGATTTCACCAGTTGTAAAAGAAACGATTCAAAATGATGAAGCCGAAAGTTTTACAGAAGCTGAAAATTGGGAAGATATTGTAGAGAGGGACTTTACGCCAATCCATGATCCAATCCAAGAAGTGGAACAACCGATGGATGAAGAAGGGCATTATAAAGAACCGTTTCCTGATTTAGAAATAATCGGGCAAATTCACGGCACGTATATCGTTGCGCAAAGTACGGATGGGTTTTATTTAGTCGACCAACATGCTGCGCAAGAAAGAATTAAATACGAATTTTTCAAAGAGAAAGTCGGCGAAGTTTCTGCGGATGAGCGCCAAGCATTATTGCTACCGCTGACATTCCATTATTCTGCAGATGAGGCTTTAACTTTAATTGAACATCGCGAGCAGTTAGTTGAGGTAGGCGTATTTTTAGAAGAATTCGGTCAAAATTCATTTGTTATTCGTGAATATCCGACATGGTTCCCACCTGGTATGGAACAGGAAATCATTGAAGATTTGATTGAACAAGTGTTGACGGAAAGTAAGGCGAGTATCAAGAAATTAAGAGAAGCAGCGGCGATTATGATGAGTTGTAAGAAGTCGATCAAAGCCAATCATTTCCTTGATCAACCGCAAATGGTTAGACTTTTAGACGATCTGAAGCTATGCGATAATCCTTTTACCTGTCCACATGGCAGACCAGTTATTATCCACTTTAGAACGTATGAAATAGAAAAAATGTTTAAACGTGTCATGTAAATAGAAGGAGGACGACAAATGATTTCAGCAGCAAATAGACAAAAATTAATCGATACATTAAATATCTATTCTTACGATGTACTCGTAATTGGCGGTGGTATAACGGGAGCAGGTATTGCTTTAGATGCGATATCTCGAGGGATGAGTGTGGCATTAATCGATGAACAAGATTTTTCTGCAGGAACATCAAGTCGCTCTACTAAATTAGTTCACGGTGGCTTGAGGTACTTGAAACAACTTCAGTTTGGAATTGTTGCAGAAGTTGGTAAGGAGAGAAAAGTTGTTTACGAAAATGGGATTCATATTACAACACCGGTCGGTATGTTACTTCCATTTTACCGTGGTGGACAGTTTGGGCCGAAATCGACTTCAATGGGATTGAAACTCTATGATCGATTAGCAGGCGTTCGGAAAGAAGAACGTCGAAAAATGTTGAATATTAAAGAAACGCTTGCATATGAACCTCTATTAAAAAAGGATGGTTTACTTGGTGGCGGTCATTATATTGAATACCGTACAGATGATGCGCGATTAACAATTGAAGTCATTAAAAGAGCAGTAGAATTAGGTGCAGTAGCGTTAAATTATGCCAAAGCAGAGCATTTCATTTACGATGAGGATGGCCAAATATGTGGCGCTCAAGTATTAGATCAAATTCACGGTGAAGATATTACAATTGAGGCGAAAGCTGTCATCAATGCTACTGGCCCGTGGGTTTCAGAAACATTAGAAAAAGATGTCCAAAATGATCAAAAGAAACATTTATTAAGAACAAAAGGTGTTCATATCGTTTTAGATCAATCAGTTTTTCCATTGCAACAATCGATTTACTTTGACGCGCCAGATGGTCGTATGATCTTTGCAATTCCGCGCGATAACAAAGCATATATCGGTACGACGGACACTGTTTTTGAAGGGGATTCCGCACATCCGAAAGCAACAGATGAAGATATCGCCTATTTACTAGAAGCGATGCATTATATGTTCCCAGATGTGAAAGTTTCATTTAAAGATGTCGAGTCAACATGGGCAGGTGTAAGACCATTAATCTATGAAGACGGTAAGGATCCTTCTGAAATCTCGCGTAAAGATGAAATTTGGAATGCCCCATCTGGATTACTGACAATTGCGGGTGGAAAACTAACAGGTTATCGAAAAATGGCTGAAAATGTTGTTGATTTACTCGTGAAAAGACCTTATTTCAAAAAATTTGGTCCTTGTATTACGCGAGAACTTTCTTTATCAGGAGCGACGATGCTTAATGAAGAAAACTTCGAAGCCTATATTTCATTTAAAGGAAGAGAAGCGGTTGATTATGGTTTAACTTCAGCGATCGGCGAGTCATTAACGAGAAAATATGGTACTAATATTGATGATCTTTTCAAAATTAAGCGTGTGACGGGCGATGACTTCGTGCAACGTGGACTACCAGTGGACCTTTATCTCCAAGTGGTATACGCGATGCAATATGAGAGTGCGTACACACCTGCAGATGTCTTAGTACGTCGAACAGGTAAATTATACTTTGATATTGATACAGTGAAGAAGTATTTAGACGAAATCGTTTCGCTAATGAATGATTTCTTAGGATATTCGGATTATGAAGCTGACATTAAAAAAGAGGAAATGTGTCGATTAATTGATGAAGCAACTCATTTCGCAAAGGAAGGTATGTATGAATAAAACGACTTTAGATGTTGAAAGTTCAGATGGACATAAAATCGCAGTAACCGTATATACACCTCAGAAACCGTATGTTGGTCATGTGCATATTTTCCACGGTATGGCAGAGCATCAAGAAAGATATGAGGATTTTGCAAAATTTTTAACGGATCATCATTATGTCGTTTCAACTCATGATCATCGCGGTCATGGTGCAACTGCAGAAAATAATGATGCACAGTTCGGATACTTTGCTTATGAAAATGGCTTTGAAGTAGTCGTAGAAGATGCTCATTTTGCAGTTCAAGCTGCAAGAGCTAATTTTGAAGACTTGCCGAAGCCTGTCATTCTAGGTCATAGTATGGGATCATTTATCGCAAGAAGATACATTCAACACTATAGCGACGAAATTAGTAAAGTGTTAATTATGGGAACGGGTTCTTTCAATGCGTTGCATAAAGCGGGCTTAATCGTTGCGAAAGTGCTAGCGAAACAAAAAGGCCCACAAGTAGAAGCGAAATTGCTAGAACAGTTATCATTCGGCACATATAACTCAAGAATTAGCACTGTTTATTCACCTTCTGATTGGCTTTCGACAGACCGAGATGAAGTGCGTAAATATGATGCTGATGAGAGATGTGGATTTACGTGTACGAATCAATTTTATGTGGATTTACTTTCAGGGATGCAGTTAGTGTCTAAAGAAAGTGAAATTAATAAAATTCGAAAAGATTTACCGATTTTATTAATTAGCGGCAAGGAAGATCCAGTTGGCGAGTATGGTAAAGGGGTTTGGCGAGTAGCCAATCAGTATTACCACGCTGGTTTCACACATGTGGCGATTCATTTATTTGAAAATAAACGTCATGAAATCTTAAATGAGACGAATAACGAAATCGTCTATAAAACAATATTAAAATGGTTGGAGAAAAAAGTACATGAACGAGCAAAAGCAGTATGATGTCATTGCGATTGTTGGCCCTACAGCAGTAGGGAAGACAGCGCTCAGCATACAATTAGCAAAAGAATTAGATGGAGAAATCATCAATGGTGACTCTATGCAAGTATATAAGGATTTAAATATTGGTACAGCGAAAATTACTGAGGATGAAATGGATGGGGTTGTCCATCACTTGATCGACATTAAAGAACCGACAGATGACTTCTCAGTAGCTGAATACCAACAAATTGTTCGCGCGAAAATCGAGGAAATCCAAAGTAGAGGCAAGTTACCGATTATCGTTGGCGGTACAGGACTCTATGTACAAGCAGTACTGTATGACTTCAGATTTACCGAAGAAAAAGTTGATGAAGCTGTGCGTCAAAAATATTATGATGAACTTCAAGCATTAGGGCCTGAAAAAATGCATGAGAAATTGATGGAAGTTGATCCAGAAACAGCTGCGACAATTCATCCGAATAATACGCGTAGAGTCGTTCGTGCTTTAGAGATGGCGGAACATGGTGAACAAAAGAAATCAGATGAAGATTCACATCTAGGAAATGAAGCTTTATACAATCATTTCATTATTGGTTTGAATATGGATCGCGATCGTCTGTATGACCGTATTAATTTACGCGTCGACCTTATGATGAAACATGGCCTGCTTGAAGAAGTAGAAGGGCTATACAATCGTGGTATTCGCGACTGCCAATCGATTAAGGCGATCGGCTACAAGGAACTTTATCAATATTTTGATGAAGAAGTAACTTTGGAACAAGCAATCGAAAACTTGAAACAAAACTCAAGAAGATATGCGAAGCGCCAGTTAACTTACTTTAGAAACAAGCTAGATATTCAGTGGTTTGATGCGACTGAAGAAAAAAATGAGCTAATTAGTAATATTTTCAAAAAAATAGGGTATTAAGATTTATAAGTAATAGATAAACTTAAAATCTAAGGGGGATGTACATGAAATCGCAAAACTTACAGGACTTGTACTTAAATCAACTTCGCAAAAACTCTATATTTTTAACAGTATTCTTATTAAATGGTTTCCAGTTAAAAGGGACGATTAAATCATTTGATAATTTTACAATTTTATTAGAAGCGGAAGGCAAACAGCACTTGATTTTTAAACATGCTATTTCGACATTCTCACCTTCTCGTGCAGTTGACTTAAATGATTCTGAAGAAAACTAAACGATTGAAGAACTGCCTACGGGTAGTTCTTTTTTTGTTCATTTAATCTCTATTATTAGCAGGTAATGTTTGCATAAGTTCAAAAAAATAATGAGCATTTCCAGTATTAAAATAATTAAACCAAGCTTCTAGTGACTCTTTTTCAAATACATCTAAACTTTCAATGATTTGTTTCGTCCACATCAACACACCAGTTGAGCTTGCTGTAATGAGATTATGATCACAAACAGAAGGTTGCTCAATATAAAGATTTTGGCCTTCGTAAATCGGGCAAAACATCTCAAGAAATTCAAGGCCATTACTAGTATGTGAATACGTATTTAATAAACCAGCGTTACCAAGCGCTACAGTTGCACCACAAATTGCTGCGACAGTTCCACCTATTGCTAACAAATCCTTAGCAACATTTACTATGTGAATATGTTCAGGTTTACTCCAAGTATCGGCACCTGGTAACAATAGAACGCTTTCTTCATTTAAATCAATCTCCTCAACTAAGCAATCAGGTGTTATTGCAAAGCCGCCCATAGTTTTTATTGGCTGATTCGAATAACTGACAGTTTTAATTGTTATTTCCTGTGCTTCGGCTTTAAAAAATCGCTTAGAATTTAATTCTGCCGTAATATGGCCTAACTCCCAGTCTGCAAGTGTATTTAATACATAAATATAAATGGTTTTCATGATTTCCCTCCGTTAATTGAGTTTGATATCATTATACATAGGGATTGTTGACAGCATTATGGCAACAATTAAAAAATAGTAAAGGATCGATCAAAAGTGAAGATTAGTAGATTGATTAGTATTTATGTAATTCTTATGGATAAAAAACGAATAAGTGCAAAGGAATTAGCAAATATTTTTGAAGTATCAACTCGGACGATTTATCGTGATGTGGAGGCAATTAATTTAGCAGGCATTCCAATTTATTCAACATCTGGTGTAGGTGGTGGATTTGAAATCATGGAAAATCACAAAATGGATAAAAACACATTTTCGGAGGAAGAATTAACGACACTTTTGATGGGGGTTTCTAGTATTCCAGATAGTATGAAAAGTAAAGATTTTATAAATACCTTTACGAAAATTAGACAATTCATACCTTCAGAGAAACTAGAATCTACGAATATACAGTCAGAACAAGTACAAATCGATTTTAATCAATGGATTGGCTATCGAAATTTAGAACCGCAAATAAATAGGATCAAAACGGCATTAAAAGACAATAAACTACTATCACTTGAATACATTAGTCATAGTGGCAATAAAACGACGAGAAAAGTGGAACCTTATCAATTAGTTTTAAAAAGTAGTAAATGGTATTTTCACGGTTATTGCTACAAACGTAATGATTTTCGCTTATTTAAATTAACGCGAATTCTAACTTTAGAAATAGTAGATCGAACATTTATTCCAAAAAAATATCCAAAACTTCTGTTAGACACTAAAGAAATAATTACCAACCTTCAAGTAACGATTAAACTTAGAGTTCACGAATCTATAATGGAACAATTACTGGATTATTGTGATTATGAGAGTTTTCTAAAAGACGGTGAACATCACTATATCGTCAATTTCCCTTTTATAGATCAAGATTATTACTATGGTATTTTATTAAGTTTCGGGAATAAGTGTGAATGTATATCACCACCACAAATCCGTACTAAGTTAAAAGAAAAAATCGCTGCTTTAGCACGAATTTATGAAATAGCCGAGAACACTCGCTACTTTAGTCGTGTAGATGAATCGGCTTCGGTTGTGGCATAGCTTCAGCTATGTTAAACAACCGATTATAAATAAAATATGACATACCTTTTTGAAATTTAACGATTACATATGTTAAATTATTTTCAAGGAGTTTTTTTTCATGTCAGAAGTACATCGCGGTCGTGGATACGTCTATTCTATCCAATATCATTTAGTTTGGTGTGTAAAATATAGACATCATATTTTACACGGAAGTATTGATACATATGTTAAGAAATTATTAAAGCAAATTACTTTAGATGATGATATTAAAATAATTGAAATGGCATCAGACAAAGACCATGTTCATATGCTTATTGAGTGTAAACCGCAACATTATATTCCTACTATAGTCAAAGCGTTTAAAGGCGTCTCTGCACGATTCTTATTTAAAGAATATCCTGAACTTAAAAATAGAC
>NZ_QFVS01000110.1 GCF_003143955.1 Kurthia zopfii
CGGTCACGATCCAGAGCGTATCGCCCGCGTCGGGATCGACCAGTCTGTGGAGCTGGCCGGGATTGGCGAGCGGCACGCTGACATTGGCGAGCGACGGCTCTGAGATGTTGCGCACCACTGACAACGGCAAAGGTGGCTTCTGCACGCGGTCGGCAAAGGTCAGCGTCCAGCTCACGCCGCGCGAACGGTCGTCGCTTTCGAGCGACGGCATCTGCGGCCGGTTGAGGCGGAAGCGTACCGCCTGCCCGTTCTCCAGCGCAATCCGGCTGACATCTGATATCAGCGCGCCGCCCTTGGCACGGATCGGGTCGACATCGATCGCCTCAGGCGTGTCGAACACCATCCACACGGTGTCGGCACGGCGGTACAGCGCCGCCGGCGTCGCGCCGGGGAATGAGAATGTCACCCGCAGCCCATCGCTGTCGCGCTGGGCATCGACTGAGGACTTGGCGATGGACTTGCCACGGGCCTCGGCCGGCGGCGATGGCTCAGCGGCGGGCTTCGGTGCTTCGCTGACTGGTGCCTTGTTCTGCTCTGCCGCGGCGCCGGCACTGCCCTCGCGCGGTGCGGGCGGGTTCTCGACGTCGGCCGCTGGTGCAGCCACGACCTTCGGCAGTTCCGGATCGGGCAGCTCCGATCTCGGCTGTTCGGTCTTCGCCGGCATGGCGGCCGGTTGTTCGGTCGTAGCCGGTTCGGGTTTCGCAGGCTCGGATTGCGGCGGCCCGGACTTCTGCTCAGGCTTGGCTGGCTCGGACTTGGCAGATTCAGGCTTGGCAGACTCAGACTTGGCAGACTCAGATTTGGCAGGCTCCGCTTTGGATTGATCGGGACGGATCTCGATCCTGGCCTGCTGCGCGAAGCTCTCCGATGTCACCGGCGCGATGGCCGCGGCGCCCTTCAGTTTGCCGCGCGTGGGCAACAACGAACTCTGCGAGGGCTTCGCCGCCGGCTGCTGCTCGTTCTGCTGGAACGCGACATCGACGATGTAGCTCTTCTCGTCGC
>NZ_QFVS01000011.1 GCF_003143955.1 Kurthia zopfii
TCTCCATAAAAAGTGTTTGAAAGCTCATTTGCTTTGCTAGCGTTATCTATGATAACAATTGCTTACCACTAAGTGATAAGACTTTATTGTGATTAACTTCTTGCTTGTTTAGTTTTCAAGGTTCATGTTTTGTTTGCGTCACTTGTTAGCGACTCACTTATTATATCAAGATAACTTGATGATGTCAACAACTTTTTTCAAGTTGTTTTTTTAAGTTTCGTTCGCGTCTTGCTTGACGACTTATATTATTATAAGCGCTACTCTCATGAAAGTCAACAACTATTTTAATCACTATTAAAACGTTTTGTACAACTTGTTGAGGCAACGTTGATAACTATACGCTTTAAACACTATACTGTCAACACTTTTCCTACACTTAATTTCCCTACGCTTATTCTTCTACATAAAAAAACTCGAAAACCGTTTCTGGTTTTCGAGTTTCTTCTATATAATGCGTTTGTTTTTGAACTACCTTACCCAGATGAAGTAAGCGATGAACACGAAGAATAATAAGTACATAATCCAGTGAACTTCTTTACGACGACCTGCAAGTAACATTGTAATTGGGTAGAAAATGAATCCAACCGCGATACCAGAAGCGATACTATAACCTAATGGCATCATGATCATTGTTAAGAAAGCCGGTACTGCGATCTCGAATTTATCCCATTCGATTAATTTCAATGAAGAAACCATTAGAATACCAACGATTACTAACGCCGGTGCTGTTACTGCTGATGTAATAACATCTAGTAACGGGAAGAAGAATAACGAAATACCGAATAAAATTGCTGTTACAACTGCTGCGAACCCTGAACGTGCGCCTGCAGCAACACCTGCTGTAGATTCTACATAAGCAGTCGTTGTAGATGTACCAAGAACTGAACCAATTGTTGTACCAAGTGCGTCTGACATTAATGCGCGACCTGCACGTGGTAATTTATTATTTTTAACTAATCCTGCTTTATCCGCTACAGCCATTAATGTACCAGCTGTATCGAAGAAATCTACGAATAAGAATGTAAGTACAACGATTAAGAATTTAAGATTTAATAATGATGAGAAATCGTTTAAGATCGGATCAAGTGCAACACCGAATGTTGGTGCAAGACTTGGAATAGATGAAACGATTGCTTTCGGAACTTCAATAACACCTGTAAGCATACCAATGATTGTTGACAGGATAATTGTAATGAAGATTGCTCCTGGAACTTTTCTGACCATTAAGATTACTGCGATTACGATACCCGCTACTGCTAGTAATGTACTTCCTTGTGTGAAGTTACCTAATGTTATTAGTGTAGCTTCATCAGCAACGATAATTCCTGCACCTTTTAAACCAACAAAAGTGATGAATAATCCAATACCTGCTGATACTGCATATTTTAATTGAACTGGAATGGCGTTAATAATTGTTTCACGAATACCTGTAAGTGAAAGAATGATGAAAATAATACCTGAGAAGAATACGCCTGTTAAACCAGTTTGCCAAGGAATACCATATGCTGCTACTACTGTGAAAGCAAAGAATGCGTTCAAGCCCATACCCGGTGCTAATGCGATTGGGTATTTAGCTAAGATCCCCATAATTAATGAACCAATAATTGCTGCTACTGCTGTTGCTACGAATACTGCACCTTTATCCATTCCTGTCGATGATAACATTTCTGGGTTTACTGCCAGAATGTAAGCCATTGCTAAGAATGTTGTAACTCCCCCAATGATCTCGCGACGGTAATTAGTACCGAGCTCTTCAAATTGGAAATACTTTTTCATGTTATAAATCCTCCGAGTGTCGTCAAAAATATAAAAAAGCATACAACTTTTTTAAGTCGTATGCTCCGATTCTATGTAAGACATAGTACGAATAGGTCAGCAACCCATTCAATCGTAGTCAAGTAATTTACGGTTACTTGGTAGAAACTCCTGAGCCTTATTCTCAGCTTTATACGACGACGTTATTTAATTACTTTCATAATATATCATGGTCTTTTTTGAAATGCAACAGTTTTTCCGAACATTATTTAAGTTAAGTAAAATATAGTTCGTGTATTAGAAAAAACTTACTTTTATAGATCCGTCACTTGTAGGCCAAGTAATTTTGCAAAATAGATGGCTTGTTCGCCCGAAACCTTGCATCCACTTAAGAAATCAATCGTGACCGTCAACTCTTCAAACGAAGAAGTACTAATATCTAACCCTTTCATCTTCGTATCCTGGAAATTCACAGCCGTTAATTGGCAACGATCAAAAACCAATTGCTTATGCTTAAGTGAAAAGAAATCAGCACTATTCATTTTACATTCGGTAAATTGCACCTTCTCCAATTTCGACTCTCCGAACATCGCCATACTAATATTACATTCCTCAAATGATACATTCCCGATGCTGCTCTCGGTTAAATCCGCTCCAAGCAATTTACAATTAACGAACTCCACTCTATGAATCGACGCTTTACTTAAATTCGCATTCGAAAAATCACAGTTTTCAAAACGTACATCTAATAGGTCAATTCCTTGGAAATCCGTTTCTGTAAATCGGCTATTGCGAATGATCATATTCGACAATCTCGCACGATCCAACATATCCGATTCAAACTCCGCATCTCTTACATTGCAATTCGATAGTTCTGGATCTTCTTCTAATAAAATATCTTGGAATGGACGATACTCATAATCTTCATTTACTCTTGGTTTCTCAATTTTCACCATATATAACCCCTCCATCTCTCTATATGGATTATACTATGCCCCTTCCATCAAAAAAAGCTGCACAACTTTGAGTTATGCAGCCAACTATTAATACCAACCTTGTTTTAACCAAGCTTTTTTCGCATTATCCCATGAACCATAGCGTTGGCTTACATAACGATCCGCCACTTTTTCCTGATTCGCTGGAGAATAATCACCATTTAAATATGAATCTGTTAATTGATATTTACCGATGTATTTTCCAGATGCACTACGAGCGCTATAAGATCCACCTGATTCTTTATTCGCAATCCAAGCTTTTGCTGATGATGAATTTCCTTTATATGAAGAAGTTTTTTGAATTTTTGGTTGCGCTACTTGTTTTTGCACTGGTGCTACATATTGTTTCGGCGCTGCTTGTTTTTGCACTGGTGCTACATATTGTTTCGGCGCTGCTTGTTTTTGTACTGGCGCTACATATTGCTTCGGTGCTGCTTGTTTTTGTACTGGTGCTACATTATTCGTACTCACTACCGTTGATGAAGGAATCGTAATTGTCGCTCCCGCAAAAATCAAATGTTGATTCGCAATATTATTTGTTGAAACAATAGTTGAAACTAATGATGTATTCCCTACAAATTTCTGAGATATTTTACTTAAAGTATCGCCCGGTTGTACTGTATATGAAGTATCAGCACTCGCTGTCATTGATGCTGCTCCGAATAATCCTGCCGCTACTACCGTTCCAAGTGCTACTGTTTTAATTGATTTCATGTTTTGAATTCCACCTTTGTTTTTATTAGTGTGCCACGTACATTCATTTAATCTATACATAGATTAGCACACAAAAATATGACATCGGCTTCAAAATCATTACAGTTCCGTTACTAAATATGTTAATAATTACGCAAAGTTGTCATTTTATATTAAAAATCACTTATTTTAACGCATAAAAAAAGAGCCTCGCTTCAATAGCGACACTCTTCCATAGGCAAATTAGCTACCCATTTTACGTCTAGCAGAACTTGTTTGTTTAGCTTGTTGACTCTTCATTTGTTTCGTATTTGTACTACCGTTTTTACCGCCATTGTTTCCTGCAGCTTTGTTTTTCTTCTTTTCAAGCTGTTGTAAAACGGCTTCTTGTAACGTCATTTTCTTTTTCGGTGTATTTTCTGTCATGATTTCACCCCACGATATAGTTAAGCTATCTATATTATATGCTATGACGCGTGTCTTTATCAATTCTCATCGATATTATATAATGAAAGAAACGAATCCCGGGAGGTTTCCCTATGCCGGAAATTGAAAATTACTTAGCAAGTATTGACGAAGATCGCCGCGATGCATTCCTTCAATTGTATGAAGTTGTAAAAGATAATATGCCTGAAGGTTTCGAAGAACGTATGCAATATGGCATGATTACATGGGTTGTCCCTTTGGCAGTTTATCCAGATGGCTACTTAAATCGTGCAGATGAACCTGTACCTTTCATTTCTGTAGGCTATCAAAAGAAACATTTAGCTGTCTATCATATGGGCATCATGGGGAATCAACCTTTACTACAATGGTTTGAGGAGAAGTATGCGGAAGTTGTACCGACGAAATTGAATATGGGGAAAAGTTGTATTCGATTTACAAATGCTAAAAAAGTTCCGTTTGATTTGATTGGCGAACTTGTTCAGAAAATGTCGATGGATGAGTGGGTAAAAGCTTACGATCATTTCGCTGGGAAAAGGAATAGGAAATAACGCTACCTTGTGTTAGGTGGTTTTTACATATAGAAGGAGGATTTTACTCATGAAAGTATTGCGTGTAGTTGGCATTTCGATTAGTTGTTCTTTACTCTTATTCGGCTGTGGCCAAAAGAAAGAGGTGCAAGTTGAAGGCGCTAATGTGACAAATGCTAAACTTGTGAAGTCATTTTACGATGATGTTCAAAATAATACGAGCAGTGAATTGCGTATTAAAACAATTCATTCGAATGGCACAGATCCTACTCGAACAAAGCTTGAGTTCGAGAAAGGCGAGATTGTCTATACGGCGATTGGTTCAGAAGATAGTCCGAATACAGTCATTCACTGTAGTTCTTTTAATAAGCGTTCGGAAGGTTCAAAAACTGCTTACTTTTTAACAGGCTGCTCGAATACAAATTCGAAAAGCGCAGTCATCCCTGTCGTAGATCTTGAAGACAAATAAAATAGCGAGGTGGAAAGATGGATGATCTTTCTACCTCGCTTTTTGTATGTACTAAAATTGCTGTATTTTTATTATGTACGGAAATATGACTTTCGTTTATTCTGAAGTAAATACACGTATAGAAAGGGTTCATCAAATGATTAGACAAATTAAAGAGTTTTTCTTTCACGTCATGACATCCATCGTACTTGAATCACTATTTCTTTCGATTTTATTTTTCCCGTTAGTAATTATTTATTCGATTAGTAAAGACCCTGTCGCTAGTAAGAAGAATCATTAATATTTTTATAATTCTTCTATTCTTTCAATAAATGGTTTACCTTCAATCATACCTTTCGTATATAATTCTTCAGCAGTTTTGAAATACTGTGTATAGCTATCTGAAGATCTCGTTAAGAGAAAGCTTAGTTCTCCATCCACTCTACTGATCCACCATTCTTCACCTTTGTAATCAAAGCTCAATTCCTGTCCTTCATCAATCGCTTCTTGAACAGTTGTCCATGTTTCCTTGTCCATGTGATGCACCTCTGTTTTTGTATTTGATATACTTTCACTCAATAATACCAATAAGAAAAGAGGAGAAATAATGAAAACCTTATTAATCGGTGATCTTCATTTAACTGCACAAATAGTTTTGCCAATGGTTGAAAAGAAAATACTGGCTGAAAAGTGTGATCAAGTTATTTTCTTAGGTGATTATACAGATGCTTATTACCAAACTGAAAATACAGCACTTTATCTTGATGAGGTGAATTATTTATTCGCATTTAAAGAAAAATTAGAAGCGCAGTCGATTAAAGTTATTATGTTACTTGGAAATCACGATGCTTCTTATTTAACGAATAAACCAGTGCATTATTCATTGAGAGACGTTGCTGGCTTTAAACAAGTGCGGGAAAAATTGTTGAAATTAGATTTACAAATCGCTTATGAGCTTGGGGATTTCTTAGTTAGTCATGCAGGTTACACAGTGGATTATGAATTAAAAGATTGGCATTTTGAGAAAATCACTGAAAACTCAATTGAGCATGTTGAATGGTTGAATAAACATGTAGGGATTTCTCGTGGTGGCAATTATATCTCGGGTAGTCCAATCTGGGCAGATGCCAAAGAATTATCACGCCATCCGAATGAAAAACATTTGAAACAGATCATCGGTCATACGCCCCAACATAGAATACAACTAAAGAATTTGATTAGTTCAAAAGCAGAATTGATTTTCATAGATACTTTTACGGTCACACCTCTTGAGAAACCTCCTTATTTCAAACAATATGGCACAGGTGAAATTTTGCTACATGAAGATGATCACCTGCAAGTTGTGAAATTGGATTGGCGAACGAAAGAAACGATTAAAAAAATTAATGAGAAGTTTGTGCGGGGGGAGGATATGATTTAGTTCACATTGAAACACTAATAGATATTCAAGTTAGAACTAAGAAAACTAAAGTTGAATATTAATTCAATCTAAAAAATCCAACTTGAAATATTTATTTTTTCTTCTTTTTAGTCTTACTCACTTCCCCTGAGACAGTGTCCTTCATCTCTACAGCAGTTAATGCTGGATTCATTTTTTCTAGATTTAGCGCTGATGCTAGGCCTTTTAAAGTTAGCGCTGGATTCATATTTACTTGTTTTAATGCTGATGCTAGATCTTTTGAAGTTAATGCTGGATTCATATTTACTTGTTTTAATGCTGATGCTAGATCTTTTGAAGTTAATGTTGGATTCATCTTAATCGAACTCCATATATTGTTAGTTTTTACTTTATCCAAATCCTCAACTAAAGAATCCTTTTGCTCTTGTTTAATATCTAATGAATTTATTTTCGATTTTAACTTTTCAATTTCTTGTTCTTTTTCACTTAAAGAAAATTGCATGTTTGCCCATTCATTTTTAATTAATTTCACAGCAGAAGCCATTTCATCTGCGCTACCTGCTAAACGATTTAGCATCAATAAATTTAATGTTAAAACACTTGGAACATTGCTATTTGGATAACTAAGTTGATGATCTACTTCTCCATAACCTTCTTCAAAAATTGTTCTAACTTGAACTTCTACAATAATTTTTTGAATTGTCGGCATAAATTCGATAAGATAATGTACTGACCTATATCCTGTTTTTCGCGAGTTAATTTGTACACCTAAATTTGTGTAATTGTTTTGATTATCACCCTCACGAATATTTGCCTGTGACTCTTTAACTATCCAATTACCCGATATAAAATTATGAATGCTCAACCAATCTTCTTTAAATATATGAATTACACGAACTCCAATTAAATCTGTAATTTCATTTCTATAATTCTCTACCGTAAATTGAAATTCATTACCATATTCATTTTTTCTTCCCAGTGTTTTTCTTATGAGTTTTGCGATTAAATGTTCTGAATCCTTAATTCTTGTCCGCACAGTATGTACTTTGTCTTGTTTTCTTAGCAATCCTGATATTAAATTCGCATATTCTTCTAAGGTTTCTTTATAACTTTCAAAATCATTATAAATATCAATTAACGTCTCCCAATTAATATTATTTTTTTCTAAAACATTACTTTCAAAACTGTATTTCACCAAAAATTCTTCCTTGTTAATATTTATTTTAAACTCCTCCTTAAAATAGAATCTATCAAGTCTGTTAAAAATCAAGGCTATAGATTAATTTAGAATTACTATTCGATTTACGCTTTTAGTAGTTACTAATACTGTATATAATACTACTGAAACAATCCGACATAGCAATTCGGATTATAAAAATGTGATTTATTCCCTATTTAATGATAACAGGAATACACTTTTTAACAAATGATAAATTCATTACAGATTATTCACGTAGATATCACACAGTTCTTAAAGTGACTTTCTATCTATCCTTTCTGATTCAGTAAAAGAAGTAGCTAATAAATGAGCTTTTCTAACTTTATAACTTCCCTACTTTTCTACTCTAGTTTATCTTCTACTCTAGTTTATCTTCTACTCTAGTGGTTGCTCCTGCGGGTTTTTCTTCTCAGGTTTCGCTTCCATCTTCCGTGCTCCCTCCCGCTTCGCTCCGGTCGCAGGAGTAACCCCGTTCTTTTCTTCTCTAGTTCTTCTTCGACTCCAGTGGTTGCTCCTGCGGGTTTTTCTTCTCTGCTTTTCCTTTCACCTTCCGTGCTCCCTCCCGCTTCGCTCCGGTCGCAGGAGTAACCCCGTGCGCTTTTCTTCTCTAGTTCTCCTTCGACTCTAGTGGTTGCTCCTTCGGGTTTTTCTTCTCTGCTTTTCCTTTCATCCTTCCGTGCTCCCTCCCGCTTCGCTCCGGTCGCAGGAGTAACCCCTAAGTGTTCCTTCTCCAGTTCTCCTTCAACTCTAGTGGTTGCTCCTGCGGTGCTTCGCATCCTCGTCGCAAATAATCCTTGGTGAGCTATGCTCACCTGAGCAACATAGTTGCTCTAACAAAAAAGAGACTATGCGTCTGCAAGCGAGCTTGCACGCATAGTCTTTGTTTTTTTGTTAAGGCTTATTTATTCCCACTCAATAGTTGCTGGTGGCTTAGACGTAATGTCATAGACACAGCGGTTGATGTGATCAACTTCGTTTACAATGCGGACTGAGATTTTTTCTAGGACGTCCCAAGGGATACGTGCCCAGTCAGATGTCATACCGTCGATTGATGTTACTGCGCGGATACCGATTGTGTAATCGTATGTGCGTTGGTCGCCCATTACGCCTACTGAGCGGATGTCAGGTAATACAGTGAAGTATTGCCAGATGTCGCGGTCAAGACCGGCTTTAGCGATTTCGTCACGTAAGATGTAATCAGATTCACGAACGATGTTTAGTTTTTCTTCTGTTACTTCACCAAGTACGCGGATTCCTAGACCTGGGCCTGGGAATGGTTGGCGCCACACTACTTTTTCATCAAGACCTAATTCAAGACCTAGTAAACGTACTTCGTCTTTGAATAATGTGTTTAATGGCTCGATTAATTCAAATTGCATATCTTCTGGAAGACCACCAACGTTATGGTGAGATTTGATTGTTTGAGCTGTAGCTGTACCTGATTCGATAATGTCAGTGTAAAGTGTACCTTGCGCAAGGAAGTCCATGCCGTCTAATTTAGCTGCTTCTTCATCGAATACGTAAATGAATTCGTTACCAATAATTTTACGTTTTTTCTCTGGATCAGAAACGCCTTTTAGTTTGTTCATGAAGCGTTCACGAGCATCGATTTTGATTAAGTTCATATCGAAATCTTCCGTGAATGTTTTCATAACTTGGGCAACTTCGCCTTTACGGTTAAGGTTGTGGTCTACGAACATACAAGTAAGTTGATCACCGATTGCTCTGTGAATTAATACAGCAACAACTGATGAATCTACGCCGCCTGAAAGTGCGCAAAGAACTTTTTTGTCGCCAACTTGGTTACGGATTTTTTCAACTTGCATTTCAATGAAGTTTTCCATTGACCAGTCGCCTTTTGCTTTACAAATATCCATAGCAAAGTGACGTAGTAATTCATTACCGTAAACAGAGTGACGTACTTCTGGGTGGAATTGAACTGCATAGAATTTGCGTTTTTCGTCTGCCATAGCAGAGATTGGGCAAGATTCGCTTGTAGCAACAGTTGTAAAGCCTTCAGGTGTTTCAGTTACTAAATCACCGTGACTCATCCATACTACTTGTTCAGTTGGAAGATCTGCGAATAGAGAGTTTTCAGCAAGGATTTGAATCTCTGCTTTACCATATTCACTGTTTCCAGCTTTTTCAACTTTACCGCCAAGAGTATGAGCCATTAATTGCATACCATAGCAAATACCTAGAATTGGTAAACCTAATTCGAAAATAGCTTCGTCAATGCGGAAAGCATTTTCACCATATACTGAATTAGGGCCACCTGAGAAGATTACGCCTGTAGCGTTCATAGCTTTTAATTCTTCAGCTGTAACTGTGTGGGGATGTAATTCACTATACACACCAAATTCACGAATACGACGAGTAATTAATTGATTGTATTGACTACCGAAATCAAGAACGATGATCTTTTCTTGTTTCACTAAATTTGTGCTTACTGACAAAAGTTCCACCTCTTCATTAAAATTAATTGATTACTTCATTTGCTCAAAATATAAGGGAGTCTCTATTAGAAAAAACGCGTAGGAAAATAATCGTTTATTTTCTACGCGTCTACTCTCAACTAAAAGATGATCTACTAAGTTCTGTTTCATAATGGTAACCGTTCAGTCACCTTCATAGTCAAGTCATTTACGGCAACTTGGTAGAAACATTCGAACCTTATTATCGAACATATATGAGGGTAATTCAATTATTATACTTTGCATTTAGTTTACCTTTTGTATGACTTAAAATCAACCTCTTGTTTGATTGATTAAATTTTCCCAACATTCTTTAAAATCAATCCACTTCGCAAGTTCAGCATCAGGATTGTATAGTTCCTGCTCCATATAACTTGTCAACGTTGAAAAGTCATTCGTTTTTAAGTAACTGTCGACTCTCATTGCATATCCATGTAATGTTTCGCCATCTTCTCGTTTTAATCCGAGTTGCTTATCTAATCGGCTCACTACTTTTTCATATGCCTTACTTAAACTTGGGTTCTTTTTGTTGTAGTACCAAATTAATAAAGTCGGCATTATTTTTCGACGTTGATTAAATAAGATTGTAACAACTAGTAATCCAATTGCGGCAAGCGTCCACCACAACCAAGTAATCGAGGCTTTATTCTCCTCTTTTTTCTCTGGTTGTTTCTGCGCTTCTTTCTCTTTCTTTAATTGCTTTTCTTGAATTTTTTCTTCTTTTTCATTTTGAGCTTTTTTCTCTTCTTGCTTTTTCTTTTCTTCTTTTTCTTTTTTAGCATCTTCTGTTTTCGGTGCAGTGTCAGAAGCTTTTTCTTCTTCTAGTTGTTCAAATCCTTCGAAACCAATAGTCGGTTCAAACGGCATCCAACCAACTTTCGGCACATACACTTCTACCCATGAGTGTGCGTTATTGTTCGTAATACTGTATTTCTCTTCATTCGAAGATTCGCCAGCACTTACAATTCGCTCACCAGGGGCAAAACCTTTCACCCAACGCGTAGGAATGCCAAGTGTACGCATCATAACAACCATTGAAGATGAAAAGTTATCACAATAACCAATCTTCGTATCAAATAGGAATCGATCGACATAATCTTCTTTTCCTTTTGGATAACCTACATTTAGACGAGAATATTCATAGCCTGCTGTTTTAAAGTAATCAACAACTGCATTCGCTTTGTCATTGACACTTTTCTCATTCTTCGTAATCTCTTCAGCTAAAGCGCCAACTCGATCCGGAAGGTTTTTCGGAACTTGTAAATAGCTTTCCTTTTCTTCTTTAGTAAGAATTTCTTCACTTCTAATTTGATTCACTCTTGAAGCGTTCAATTTTGATTCTTCATAAAGTGGTGGGCTATATTCGTAACTATAATTTAGAAGAGAAAGTTGTTCCTTCCCTTGCATAGCGCGGATTTTCCCAGAATCCACTTCAATGTAAAATTTATTTTTCTTCACATTACTATGAAGCACTTTTTCGACACCATATGGCTGAACGAGGAAATTATATTTCTTATCCATCGTAATTGCCATTGTCGTAGTATCTTTTTTGCGCCCTTTTGGAATGGAAGTTTTCACGTCTTGGCGATATTTGAAAGTGTTGACGAATATATCACCTTTTGGACGTTCCCAACCGCGACCTGTATACAATGACTTCGATTCGATGCGCATATATTGAGGTGTTTCAGAAGTATATTGTAAGACTGGTGTATCATCTTTTTCAAAATCTCCACCAAGTTGATGATCATCTTCCACATAGCCGATTTTCCCTTTTGCGCCCATGCTCGAATTTGCCCATTTAACGATGTCATTGATCGGTTCAGGTAGATTTTCAGAAGCTTCTTTCTTCGGCATTGAATAGGCGAATAAAGCACTTAATGCAATTAATATCACCAATGGAACTAGCAATTTCGCATAGTTTGCTACATTTGCGCGCATTCCATTTTCACTAATTAATTTCTCCGTGAAAAGAAGACCGGTTAATAACAGCCCTAAAATCATCGTACGAACGATACTCATTTCCGCATTGTAAGTCGTAAATGTATCCACCAACGCTAAAAAGATAATCGTCATAATGAAGAAATACATGATGGATCTACGTATTGTTAGCCAATGATGGATTAAATAAATCGTCATCCATAGTAAAACTAAAAATAGCACGGTTTTGATCGTATCATTAATGCTATACCAATCACCTGTTAACAAAGCTTTCAAGCCATTCGCGAGGCTATTCAATAAAGTACCTTCACGCGGATCTTGGATATAGAGCATAAACCAAATTATATAGACGAGCTTGATTGCTACCGACAAAACCGGGTTAATTTTAATAATATTTGTTGCGAGGCAAATAATGATAAACAGTAGTAACAAAGCTAAATGCCCTGTATCTGTTAATTCAATTACTGGACGTAGCCATTCCACTAACATGAGAAATATTAGCCCGTATAGTAATAGTAACTTCCCCCATTTTACAACGGATTCATTGGACATTAGTTTGCCCCCTTGCTTAATTCATGGAAGTGGCCCATATGTGTGTACTGCACACGAATCCCCATTTTTTCTGCGGATTCTTTAATCGCCATTTCTTCATTGGAAATTTTATAGTTCGGTCGAGTGACGACGTAAATAATTGGGACACTGCCCTTTTTCGCACTTCTCCCTAATAATTCGACCCATTTACTCGTCAAATTCGATGTAATTAAAATGATAGCTTTCGTACTTGTTAACAACTCGTCGCCATCATATTTACCTGTAATATCTTTCGTTGTTGGAGATACGGTTGCAAGATAATACATCAAATTCTCTACATCGTTCAATGTGTGTACTTGATCTAATTCAAATCGTCTCTCACCCGCTCCTAAGAAGCACACATGCTCCTTCTGGTGATGCGCTGCTGATAGTAATGATGCAGCCAATGATACTTGCCCTTCAAACTCATAGCCCTTCATACCGTCAAGTAACACACACACATCTTCAGATTGCTGAAATTCAAATTCCTTCGTATATAAATCACCTGTTTTCGCTAAACTCGACCAGTGAATCCATGACATCCGATCACCTGGTGCATACTCACGCACACTTGCTACCATTGTAGAATGATGTTGTTTTTTACGATTTGTTTGCCCGAATTGCCCTTGTTCATGCGAAATCGTACGGTTAAATTGCATTTGTTCCACATGTGGATAAACAATGAAAGTTTTCGGTGATTCGATGAATTTCGATTTCCGAACCCATCCTAATGAATCCGCTGCACCTACTTGGAAACCAAATAACTCATGCTTCCCTCTCGGTAGCTTCTCCACAACATACGTCCAACTCACTTCTTTTTTGAAGCCGATAGGGATTAATTTACGCGTAACCTTCTCATCTAACTGTCTAAAAACGCCACTCGGTTCCACTTCTTGCACGACTAAAAATGGAATCGGCCATGAAGAATTTCGCTTCAATATAATCTTCATCTTTATAGATTGGCCCTGTATTAATCTGTCGCGATTCATTTCTCGCTCAATCGTAATATTGCCAATTGGCGCAATAAAAATTAACGCAGAGAAGCAAACAAATGGCAGCAACATAAAAAATACAAACCATAGGAAAAAACCGCCTTGAATAATAGCAAAAGTTAGCGTCACTAAAATGAGTAGTACAACGAGCAACAATCTTACAACTGAAGAAGTTACTCTTTGGATTTGCGATTTCATAAATGATCCATCTTTCTAACTGGAACAGGTACGTTAATCAAAATTCGACCGACTAAATCTTCCGCAGATAAATTATCGTAACGAACTTCCGGTTTCAGCATAAGGCGGTGTGAAAATACGAATGGCGCTAAATACTGCACATCATCAGGCGTTACATATTGTCGACCTTTTAATAAGGCATATGCTTGCGTCGCTTTCATTAATGCGATTGAAGCACGTGGACTCGCCCCTAAATAGACCGCTGGATGATTTCTTGTTTCTTGTGCGATTGCGACAATATAACTTTTGATCATATCCGAAATCGATACTTCGTCCACAAGTTTTTGCATTTCAATTAATTCTTCTAAAGTCACAACTGCTTGTAATGATTGAAGTGGTGAGACACCTTCTGCTCGGCGTAAAATCTCTACTTCATCCATTTTTGTCGGATAGCCCATTTTCATTTTTAAAAGGAAACGGTCAAGCTGTGCTTCTGGCAGTGGGTATGTTCCTTCATACTCAACTGGATTTTGAGTGGCCATGACGAAGAATGGTTGCGCTAACGTCATCGTATTGCCATCAATCGTTACAGAAGCTTCTTCCATCGCTTCAAGCAATGCTGCTTGCGTCTTTGGAGAAGTACGGTTAATTTCATCGGCTAAAATGATATTGCCCATAATCGGTCCTGGGCGGAATGAGAATTCCATTTCTTTCGGATTATAAATTGACACACCAATAACATCTGATGGCAGTAAATCAGGTGTAAATTGAATACGTTTAAAATCAGCGCTCATAGACTTCGCTAGCGCTCTTACCATCATCGTCTTACCGACACCTGGAACGTCTTCTAAAAGGACGTGACCTTTCGCTAAAATGGCGATGACACTTAGTTCTGCTATATGTTTTTTACCAATCATTACTTTTTCAATGTTTTCAATTACTTCTTGCAACTTTTTTTGTACGTCCATCCTTCTTCCTCCAATATTCATAATTACTTTCTATTTTGAAGTTAAATACATCTATAGTCAATCTCATCATGGTTTTTCTGTTAAAAAATGTATGTAATTCTCAAAAACAAAGGGTAGCGCTGTCGATTCAGTGCTACCCCGGTCTATTTAGTACTTTTTGTTTTGTTGGCGAATTAGACCAATTTTTCTCATGAAGAGTTCTTCTAAATGATCTGCCTTCTCTTGTGATAACACTTCTTCTAAAGAACCGTTCATCAAGATTTGACCATCATGCAGTAGCAACACATCATCTGCTAACTCTTCTGCAAATGATAGCAGGTGAGTCGAGAATAAAATGGTTTTCCCTAATTCTTTTTGTTCTTGAAGAATTTGCTTCAATTCCGCAATCCACAACAAATCTAAACCATTTGTTGGCTCATCCAAAATAAGAAGTTTCTCATCTCCAAGTAAACTTTGAGCGAGGTTTAATCTTTGGCGCATCCCTTTCGAGAACTGACGCACATGCTGTTTGCGATGTTCCCAAAGCCCAACTCTTTTTAATACTTCTTCTACGCTTGATTTCGGCAGTTTTTTCAAATGTGCCAGCAATTGTAGAATTTCAAATGCAGTTAATGTTGGTGGGAAGTTAATATCATCCGGCATATATTTAATCGATACGCCGTCTTCCCATTGTAATTCACCGCTATCATATTCTTCTTCACCGATTAATAGGCGGATTAATGTACTTTTACCAGCACCATTTCCCCCAGCTAATGCGATGATTCTTCCACTGTTTAACTCGAAGTTAATACCATGTAATCCATTGTTAGAGGAGTAAACTTTCTTAACGTCGACACCTTTTAAGATCATTCAGCTCGCCCCTTTCGTGATAAAATCCACTGACCAATGAATAATGGTCCTAAAATCCAAGCTGCGCATACGATACCGAATAATAAGTAGCCGAATACCGAGTTGTAGAAATCAGTAAACTCGAAGAATGAAGGGCCGAGTACTGTCGTTTGACCAGAGAATAGGAAGTAACCGAAACGGATGAATTCTGCTGGGTTTAAGTGCATCATAATAATCGTCAATGTTAATGTCACGTGTCCTGCTACGAATGTTCCGACTGCCATTAATACATATTGTAGTAATAATAACGCCGCTGCCCATACGACAAGTGCAAGCGCTAAAGCGTGTAATCGGTTTTTCGCAATTACACCACAGAGAACTGCGATCGCTGCGAATATTAACACCGTTAAAACAGATAGCGATACGAAGACTAATGGTAATTGTACTGAACCTGCAACGCCACTCATAATTAATACGACTGCAAATGACATCAGTAGTATTAAGAAGAATGACAATACTAGAGAAATATATTTCCCGAAAATATAGCCTGTTAAAGACATCGGATATGTTTTGAGTAATGAATACCAGCCCGATTCAATATCACTTGCTACACTCATACTTCCGATCGTTAAAACGAATAACGGTAATAGGAATAATAGTAAGTTTAAGAAACTAGCCGTCTGTCTCGTAAAACCATCCACTGGTAATGCTAGTTGTTGAATTAAAGCGATTGCTGCGAATACTAGAATAAAAAGTACACCGACTAATTGCATCCAGCGACTGCGCAACATTTGCTTCCATTCTAATTTTATAAATAGTTGGTTCATTGCTGATTACTCGCCCCAATCAAAGCTTTTTAGCTCATCAAAGTTCATAACTTTCCCGTTACCTTGGTTTTTCACGTATTCTTTCGCTGCGGCTTCATCTTTGAAAGCTACTACGCCATAACTCATCGGTGTTGGAATACTCTTTTCATATACGAAGGCTGATTTTTCAACATTCAACCATTCTTTACCGGCTTGATCTTTAATGAATGCTTCGCCAATATCGTCATGCTTTGTCTTATTATAAGATTGCATTAAGCAACCTAAATCGTCATACATTTGATAATCGCCATTTTTTAAAGCGATTTGTCCTGCATATTTTTCATTCGCAATACTCATATTACAAATCTTACAAATATCAGTTTGTGGATTAATTTCCTTCGCTTCGAAATCCTTATTACCACAACCAGCTAATAAAATACTTGTCGCAAGAACTGCGCTCATCCATTTTTTCTTCAAATTCGAACACTCCTTCTCCAACCATATAATCCTGCTAAAAAGATCAAACTCCCGATTATAATTAAAGAAATCTTCATCGGCTTGTCTTCCTTATGCTCTGAAATTGCTGACATAAGTGGACGTTCATCAACCAACTGATTTTTCTCCGTCTTATTCGTTTGCTGATCCATTTGATTTAATAGAACAACACTTGGTGATTCGATGAAATATTGGTATGCCGGTTCACGAACCATCCATTGCCCAAAACTTTGAAGTGCAACATATTTCGCATCTCCAAAACCATCTTCATCTACATCAAAGCCTGAGTAATCATCATAAAAGTTTTCATGAATATCATTCGCTGTACCATCGGAACGTATATTCACAATATTTCCCAGGAAATCATTATGGTTCACTGTATTTTTTTCATATGAACCTGTAAATTCAACTGCCGTTTGGTTCGTTAAAAATACATTATCCAAAATATGCGATTTCTTCATATTCTGACTTGAAATCGCCGTACGATTCCCAATCAATTGATTATTCTTCGTGACGATATTTTCAGCATTATAGAGCGTGAAGCCCGAGCTATTCCAGTCACTTTGATATTGAATCGTATTTTCTTCAAGTAAAGCATTTTTCGCAATCATTAGCATGATTCCGGTTACATTATTCTCAAGCATATTATCTCTGGCATAAATATCTTTTCCGTACATATAATGCAAGCCGTAACGACTGTATGTTGCTTTATTATTTATAATTTTCGAACCTGTTACTCGTTCTAAATAATATGCATCCATCACTTCCGTAATAAAGCTATTGGAAATATTAATATTCTTACTATCGTAAGCTGCTACACCAGATCCTTTATCCGCATATTGCCCATCGACACCACGCATCGTAAAGTCATCTACAGTTACATCAGAAGAATTTCGGATATTAACACCACTCCACATATAGATCATTTTAATGTTCTCAATGTGAATTTGTGAAGATTTCTTCACATCTATGGCAGATTGAGATCGAGCAAAACGAAGATTCTTCAAAGTAACATCCTTCGTATTCTCGATTGTTAATACCGTATTATCATATCCTGCACGCATTAATGTCTTCTTGCCACCGATAATTGTAATTGGTTTTTTAATCGTAGCTTTTTCTGAATAGCTGCGATCAAACAACTTCAATGTACCGCCACTTGGAGTTTTATCAATTTGTGATTGTAAACTTTCCGCGTGTGCTTGTGCTGAAAAACCGAGTAAGCTAATGAAAAAAACGAATAGGAAACGCCATTTCATTATTTTCTCCTCCAATAATGGTGAAGAGGAATATTTCAATTGAATAAAATATTCCCCTCATTTGATCTTTAATTAGTGACCGCTGTTATCGTCGTGTTCTTTATCATGATCACCATGTTCATCATGACCTTCATGCTCGTCATGACCTTTGTGTTCATCATGTTTCATATCGCCCATTTTGCTAAATCTTTCATGAGCTACATCATCAATGTCGCTCGCTTTAACAATTTTAGCTTCTTTATGTTCTTTGATAAATGATTCTGCTGCTTCTTTCGTACCGAAGTATGCGAAACCATATTTCATAGGTGTTTTAATATCACCTTTCACAACGATTGCGTCATCTAACTTCATCCAACTCTTATCATCGTAGTTACGTACGAATTTATCAAGTGTTACCTTATGTTTACGTTCATAGTTTAACATACAACCAGCATCATCGAAGAATAAGTTCTTTCCTTTTGCATCTACAGCTTGTGCAGTGAATGCACCCATATCATCTGATTTAGCATATGCTTTCATATTACAGAATGCACAAACTTCATCTTTCGCTGGTTCTTTTAGTTTAATTCCATCTACTACAGTCGTGCCGTCGTCTTTGGACACTTCAGTTTTTGGTGTAGACTCTTCTTTTTTAGATGTATCTTCTGAGTTACCGCAAGCTCCTAATAGTGATACTGCAAGTAATGCGCTAATTCCAACTCGATAATTCATGAATAAAACACTCCTCTGTATTTATACGTTCTAGTTTACTTCTATACTGTACATGGCAATTGTGAAATAAAATGAAAATCCGTGTGACTTTTTTTCGTCAAATATTCTTTTCAATAAAAAAGACACTCGGAAATCTCTCCCCGAATGTCTCTAAACCAAAACTTATTTCCAAAAATTATCGAAAACAGTGATTGGCATATGTCGTTTATGTTGTGAACGTAAATAGTGACCTTCCAGTCTTTCTTTTGCTTCAGAAGGAATTTCCTTCCCTTCTAAATAATCATCTATTTGATCATAAGTGACACCTAATGCTTCTTCATCAGGTAATGAAGGTCGATCTTCTTCCAAATCAGCAGTCGGTACTTTTTCATAAAGATGTGGCGGGCAATTCAATTCTTTTAGCAACTGTTTGCCTTGTCTTTTATTCAAACGCCAAATCGGAGTTAAGTCCGCTCCACCATCACCGAATTTCGTATAAAAGCCAGTGATTGCTTCAGCCGCATGATCCGTACCAATTACAACTCCTGCATTTGCAGCAGCAATCGCAAATTGAACTTTCATACGTTCGCGTGCTTTTTCATTTCCTTTTTGGAAATCAGATAATTTCACGCCTGCATCGATTAAAGCTTGAACTCCCGCATCTACCGCATTTTTTACATTGACAGTGTATGTCTTTGTCGGTTGAATAAATGCTAAAGCATCTTCACAATCCGCCTCATCTGCTTGTAAACCATACGGCAATCGTACAGCCCAAAATGAATACTGATGTTCACCAGCTTCTTCATTCAATTCATCGACTGCTAATTGAGTCAACTTACCTGCAAGTGTTGAATCCTGACCTCCTGAAATACCTAATACAAAACCTTTTACGAAAGTATGTTTTTGCGCATACTCTTTTAAAAAGTCGATTGTACGGCGAATTTCCGTTTGTGCGTCAATAACTGGTAGTACTCGCAATTCTTGAATGACAGTCTGTTGTAAAGTCATCATTACTTCCCTCCAAGTCCTTCGCTAACTTTAGCGACCATTTCTTGAACTTCGGCAATATTCCGCATTTTGTTATTCCAACATTTTTGGCTTAAATCTACTGGATATTCTTCTGGATTCAATGAACGTTTATATTCATCCCATAATAATGCTAAATTATCTTTTGCATACTGTGCCATCTCAGAAACTGCTGGGCTTGTGTAAATCACTTGACCATTTTCTACAACTTTCTCATGTAGGTTTTTCGCTTCAAAGTTCGTCACAAATTTCGAGATAAATGTATGGACAGGATGGAACATTTTAATTTTTTCTTCTGATTGCGGATCTTCATCGTACATTGTGATGTAGTCGCCTTCTGCTTTGCCGTTTTCACGGTCGATGATGCGATACAGTTTTTTGCGTCCTGGTGTTGTCACTTTTTCTGCGTTGGCAGAAATTTTGATTGTATCCACCATGTCGCCTTCCACATCTTCAATCGAAACAATTTTGTAGACCGCACCTAAAGCTGGTTGGTCATAAGCCGTAATGATTTTCGTACCAATTCCCCACATATCTACACGAGCATCTTGAGCTTTTAAGTTCAACATTGTGTATTCATCAAGATCATTTGAAACGACGATTTTCGCATCTGGGAATCCTGCATCATCAAGCATTTTTCTAGCTGCTTTTGATAGGAATGCGATGTCACCGCTATCTAAACGAATGCCGACGAAGTTAATTTTGTCGCCTAATTCTTTTGCTACTTGAATCGCTGAAGGTACACCTGATTTCAATGTATCAAATGTATCCACTAAAAACACGCAATCCTTATGTCTACGTGCATATGCATGGAACGCTTCATAATCACTGTGATAAGCCTGTACAAGTGAGTGTGCATGCGTACCTGAAATCGGTAAGTTGAATAACTTGCCAGCTCGAACATTACTCGTTGAAGCAAATCCGCCAATAATTGCAGCACGTGTACCCCAAATCGCTGCGTCCATCTCTTGCGCACGGCGCGTACCGAATTCCATAACGCTTTCATTCTCAGCAACATGTTTAATACGGCTCGCTTTAGTCGCGATTAGAGTTTGGTAGTTAACGATATTTAATAATGCTGTTTCTACTAGTTGTGCTTCCACTAGAGGTGCTTCAATGCGAACGATTGGCTCGTTTCCGAAAACCGTCTCGCCTTCGATCATCGAATAGACATCACCCGTGAATCTTAAATCTTTTAAATAGGCGATGAAATCTTCCTTGTACCCTACTTCATCTCGTAAGTAAGCGATATCTGAATCACTGAATTTGAAGTCTCTTAAGTATTCCAACATTCTTTCAAGCCCTGCAAACACCGCATAGCCATTGCCGAATGGTAGCTTTCTAAAATATAGTTCAAATACTGATTTTCGATTATGAATGCCGTCAGCCCAATAAGATTCCGCCATATTAATTTGATACAAGTCTGTGTGTAAAGCCAGGCTGTCGTCAGGATATACTTTTGTCATAATGGTTCTCCCTCTTCCACTTCTCTTTATTTGTCGATTATTGCAGCCAAAATGATTACTTATTATCATACCCGGTTAGATACATTTCAAGTCATTTGGTTGTATTTACGTAGTTACTTCACTGTTAAAATAATATTTATGTAATACATAATAGCAAAAATATAAGTATAAGTCGTCCATATTGTACATAATTTTGACATATCCTTAATATCTTGTCAGGTGTAAAGTGTATTATAGCATAGCAATTTCCCTATTCAGAAAGGCATTTTACTAAATAGAACAGTTCATTCGAAATAATAAAAATATTTGGAAATAGCCATTGAAGTTCAACAATTTTAATATTAAACTAAAGTTCAACAAGTTACTTTATACATAAAAAAATAACCGTAAATTGTTTTTCTATCATTACAATTTAGACTTATATTATATAGGGGAGAAAAATTATGAAGACCTACACAATCAAAGTTGCAGGATACACACGCCATTTGCCCATCGTCAAAATTAGAGAAAATTTATCCATTGCTAGTTTCAACCTTTTAGGTGATGTTGAATTAGTGCAAGCGACAGCGAAAGAATTACTTCAACAATTGCCACACTTAGATGTACTGATTACTGCCGAAGCTAAAGGTATTCCGCTAATTTATGAACTTTCTAAAATGTTAAAACTCCCTCGATATGTCGTAGCCCGAAAACAAGTGAAGAGCTATATGTTTAAGCCTATTGTTCATGAGGTTCACTCGATCACCACTGCCGAATCTCAAATACTCGCACTTGATTATGAGGATGCGGCTTTCTTAAATTATAAACGCGTTGCCATCATTGATGATGTCATTAGTTCTGGTTCTTCTTTGGAAGCGCTTGAAACCCTTGTTAATAAAGCAGGCGGACAGATTGTAGCGAAAGCCTGTATTTTAGTCGAAGGTGAATCAGTAGATCGACAAGATGTCATTCACCTTGATGAACTACCACTTTTCACAGATGAAATGGTCGAAAAACACCCAGAATAAATACAAAAAAGGTCACCGATATTTGATAATCCGTGACCTTTATTTTATAGAATATTTTCAAGTGTAAGCAGTTCTTTTTTCAAAGTTAAACCACTTCTAAAGCCTGTTAGTTTACCATTTTTGCCGATTACTCTATGACAAGGAACGACGATGAGAATTGGATTTTTTCCGATTGCATTTGCAACAGCTCTCACTGCCGAGGGTTTTCCTAATGCTTCCGCAATATCCGAGTAACAACATTTTTCTCCGTATTGAACTTTCAACAATTCAGCCCAAACTGACTGTTGAAAATCAGTGCCACGTAGATCTAATTTCACATCCGAAAAATCTGTAGTGACACCTGAAAAATATTGCTCAAACTCTTTTGTATAGTCCTTCATATATTGAGTTGATTGTGTTAGCTCCGTCATGCCGGCTTTCCCTAACCATTCCACCATCTCATCATAATCATTACTGACAAAACATAGCCCCTGTTCTGTGGCAGCTATAAATATTTCATCGTTACATCCCTTTAGAGAATCATAGTAAACAATCATGCTACTACCTGCCTTCTAATGTTTTTTTATATTGCTTAGGGGTTGTACCAACTAAACTTTTAAAAAGTGTAATAAAATAAGAAGTATTATGTAGACCTACTTGATGACCAACTTCTTCAACAGAAAGACCTGTATTTTGTAATAATTCTACCGCTTTATTTATTCGAACCTTTTGTAAGTATTCCGTAGGTGAATAACCTTTTGCTTTTTTATATACTCGTTGTAGATGATATGGACTACCGTGGAAAGTATCTGCTAAAAACTGTAGCGTAATGTGCTCCGTATAATTTTGATCCATATATTGATTCATTTGATCGGTCCAAATCTCATCTGGCAATCGAATGCCACCAGGTTTACATCTCTTACACGGTCTAAACCCTGCTTCCATTGCTAACTCAACATTTCTATAAATTCGAACGTTTTCCTTATTCGGATTTTTTGAAGGACATGAAGGGCGACAACAAATTTTTGTTGAAGTGACCGCATATACAAATTCTTTATCAACTTTTGCATTATTATCTTCTATAGCTTGCCATTCAAGCTCTGTAGGAACACTCCCTAGCATTTTCATCACCTTATCTCTTATCATATAATATGAGTATTTGAATTATACCCGCGTTTTTAGTATTTCATAACTTAATTTAATTATAATAGTAAAATATCATTATTTCTTTACTATAGTAATTGACGAGGAGCTGACTTTTTGAATCCAATAAATCAACCTGCTATTTGTTTTGAAAATGTTTATTTCACTTCAAATAAACAACAAATTCTTGAAAATATAAGTGGCAAAATTGCTGAAGCAAAAATCACTGCATTTGTCGGACCATCAGGTGCTGGTAAATCCACACTGTTGAAAATGTGTAATCGACTCATCTCTCAAACTTCGGGCAAAATCGAAGTTTTCAATCAACCAATTGAGCAATTCAATCCAATTGAACTGCGACGTGAAGTTGGCATTTCTCTTCAGTCTGCGCCTATGATCAACGGAACGGTTTTTGACAATCTCAACCTTCCGAAAAAACTCCAACAAGCCACACTTAGTACCCGTGACGCCATTACTATATTAAAGGACGTAGGATTAGACGAAACGTTTCTTAAAAAAGATGCAAAAAATTTATCTGGTGGGCAAAAACAACGTGTTTCTATTGCTAGAACGCTAATTAATAAGTCAAAAATATTGTTGCTAGATGAGATTACATCGGCTTTAGATCCAACTGCGACGAAAGAAATCGAGCAATTAATTTTATCTTTAAATAAAAAATATAATGTAACAATTATTTTAGTCACACATAATATTGAACAGGCCATCGCTATAAGTGATGAAATTTGGGTGCTAATGAATGGTTCTTTAATCGAAATTTGCGCAAGCAATCAATTAAAAAACTCCTCAAATCCTCAAATTCAGCAATTTTTAAGCGGGGTGCTGAAATGACTTTTACTACATTAGCGATCACACTACTCTTTGTATTAGTGCCGTTACTTTTATCAAAAGCTCTCAATTTAAACCTTGGAAAAGATACGATCATTGCAACTGTTCGATCAATCATTCAACTGCTAATTGTCGGTTACATTCTAAAATTTGTTTTTGAGGGCAATCAACTAATCTACATCTTATTAATGATTGCATTGATGATTGTTGCAGCGACTTTAAATGCACGTAAAAAGGGCGAGTCGATTTCCGGCATCACTTGGAAAATCGCACTAACATTATTGACCGTCGAAATCATTACGATGACTGTATTAGTAGGGTTTCAAGTCATTCCCCCGACAGCTCAATACGTCATCCCTTTGAGCGGTATGGCAATTGGTAACGCCATGGTATTATCCATCCTATTCCTTAATCGATTCAAAGCAGAAATCGAAGCGTATTCAGATGAAGTTGAGTTAATTCTTTCATTAGGTGGGACGCCAAAACAAGCGATTCATCGCCAACTAATTGCTGCGATCAAAGCGAGTATGATTCCCACAATCGAAAGCCAAAAAACAATCGGACTCGTTCAATTACCGGGTATGATGAGTGGACAAATTATTGCAGGTGCAGATCCATTACAAGCTGTTCAATTTCAATTGCTCGTCTTATTCATGCTCCTATCTAGCGCAGCGATTTCAAGTGTCCTACTAGGTTTCCTCTCCTACCCAACGCTCTTTAATCAGCAAATGCAATTGATCAAAGAAAAGTTTAATCCAGAAAATTAAAAATCGTCTTCCCATTCCATGTGGGAAGACGACTTTTTTGTCATAACATTAATTTTGTACCTACGTAACAACTTACAGATTTTATTAGTTAAATGCAACTCGTTTGTCATAAAACGAGACAAAAACGGTTACAAATTAGACGAATGCTGTAAAAAATAAAAACTCTGCCAATTTTACTTTTAGGAATAGACTTTAAATGAATTCCATTTTACATAATATTGTTGAAAATAACGTTATTCTATCAGAATATTCTTTCTTTAAAAAGTAAGCGTTTTTTTGTAAGATTTTTAAGTATTTTTTAGCATTTCATGGTTTAATAGGGTTATGAACTACTAAAATATAACCATGTAAGGAGTAATGTCATATGTCTGTAAAAGATTTTTTTATCGCACTTTCAGAAAACCAATTTTTAAATAACAACGCTAAAAAGTACGGCCTAAAACTTGGCGCTCAAAGCGTAGTTGCTGGCACAAATATTGATGAAGTAATTGAATCAATTAAGTATTTAAATAAACAAGGAATTTCTTGTACAGTAGATAATTTAGGTGAATTTGTTTTCGAACGTTCTGAAGCAACAGCTGCAAAAGAACAGATTCTAGCGGTAATTGAAGCAATTCATACAAGTGGCGTAGACGCACATATTTCATTAAAACCTTCACAACTTGGTTTAGATATCGATTTAGATTTTTGTTATAACAATTTAGAAGAGATCGTCTCTCTTGCACATCAATATGATATTTTCATCAACTTCGATATGGAAAACTACGAACGTCTTCAAACTTCATTCGATTTCGTTGAAAGACTATCAGAAAAACATGACAATGTCGGCACAGTAATTCAAGCTTACTTCCACCGCGCTGAAGAGGATCTTGCAAAATTCAAAGACTACCGTCTACGCATCGTAAAGGGCGCTTATAAAGAGCCTGAAACAGTCGCATTCCAATCAAAAGATGAGATTGATGCTAACTATATAAAACTGCTTGAATACCACCTTCTGAACGGGAAATTTACGTCGATCGCAACTCATGACCATGATGTCATTAACCATATGAAGAAATTCATCGCGCTTCATGACATTCCAAAAGAAAAATACGAGTTCCAAATGTTATATGGCTTCCGTAAAGAGATGCAAATCGATCTTGCAAAAGAAGGCTATAACTTCTGTACGTATGTTCCTTTCGGAGAAGATTGGTACGGTTACTTCATGCGTCGCCTTGCAGAACGTCCTCAAAACATTCAACTAGTTACGAAACAAGTATTCAACAAAAAAACGAATACTATTTTAGGTGTAGCTGCTGCTGCATTTATTATTGGCCGTTTAACAAAGAAACGTAAATAAATGAACACTAAAAAAGATGGCCCTGGTTAATTTACTGGAGTCATCTTTTAGTGTTCATTATTTATTCCAACCTTTTTCTTTAAAACGAGCGATTGCTTCAATTCGATTACTGACTTCTAACTTATCCAGAATGATTGAAATATAGTTACGCACCGTTCCTGGAGATAGGAAAAGTTCTTTCGCAATTTCCTTCGTCGTTTTGCCTTCCGCAACTAAGCTTAATACTTCAGATTCGCGATCTGTTAAGGGATTCGAGTCATCTTCATAAACAATGTCGATTAATTCAGGTGCATAAATTCGTCTACCTTCCATAATGACACGAATTGAATTCACGAGTTCTTCGATCGGACTATCTTTTAATAAATATCCTCTTACGCCAGCTTTTTTCGCTCTTTCAAAGTACCCTGGTCGAGCAAACGTCGTTAAAATGACGATTTTATATTGTTCATCCTTTAGTTCTTCGGCAACGTCTAATCCTGTTTTACCCGGCATTTCAATATCCATAATAATAATGTCAGGTTGCTGCTCCCTCACACGCTCCAAGGCTTCTTCACCGTTTTGAGCGATTGCAACAACTTCCATATCATCTTCCATATTGATCAGTGCCTTCATCGCACCAAGTAACATCCCTTGGTCTTCCGCAATGACGATTTTGATCATCACAAAACACTCCTTTTCAATTCATCTATTATATCAAAGAAGCGAGGAGAACTGTAAACAGTATCCCCTCGCACTTTAGAATGTTAGATTACTTTTTTAATTGGTAAGATCGGTTTTGCTGAAGTCTTTCGTAAATCCTTCGGCAATTGTTTGAATGTAATAAAATTATAATTTTCTGTGTCATATAATTTGTATTTCAAAGATTCGATACTTAACTTTAATGTAATCGTTGTAGCATGTTGAAGCGGGGGAGTTTGATCATGCGCATGCTCTAATTCATAGTTTGGAATTCTTGGTGCTAAATGATGCACGTGGTGGAATCCGATATTACCTGTTAACCATTGTAAAACTGCTGGTAACTTATAGTATGAACTTCCTTCAACCGCTGCTTTCACATAACTCCATTCGCCATTCGCTTCGAAGTAAGAATCTTCGAAAGTATGTTGAATATAGAATAACCAAACTCCTAAAGCACCTGCGATATACATTGAAACACCCGTTACTGCTAAGAATGCTGATACGCCCATGAAGTAAATCACAATGCCATATCCAACTACTAACAGAGCATTAATTAAATATGTGTTAATTTTTTCTTTTGTTTTTGCACCTTTACGATTTTTACGATTGGCAACAAGGACTAAGTAAATTGGACCAAAACCAAACATCACAAGTGGGCTACGGTATAGACGGTATCCTAGTCTTTTCCATTTCGAAGCTTCCGTATATTCCTCTACAGTCATCATCCATATGTCACCAACACCACGATGATCTAAATTTGAGCTTGATGAGTGATGTAATAAATGTTCAATACGCCATTTCGAGTAACCAAACATTGTTAATACACCCGCGATTGTTCCTACGATTGCATTCGCTTTCTTATTTTTGAAGAAAGAACCATGCGTACAATCGTGGAAAATGATAAATGTTCTTACAACGAAAAATGAAGCGACAACACTTACACCAATAGCGCCCCAAATTGTTGTATCTGCGATCATATATGCAAAAACCCATAATGCGATTAGAGGTACGATTGTATTAATAATTTGGAAAACACTTTTTGCTTTGTTTGACTTAGCAAAAGGTTGCACGGCTTTATGAAGTTGTTTTGTTTTTTCCTTGTCCATGTTTTCTCATTCCCTTATTGTCATTTTCTTAATAATAATATTTTTTAGCATCTGGTCATAGAGGTGAATGTCACATGACACATATGACAACTGTCACTATTATTTTTTAGAAAATTAAAAACTTAGCGAGAAAGGAAAATACCTCCCCACTAAGTTGATTTAAACATTAAAGTATCGCGCATCTGGATGGTTAAAAACAATCGCAGAAACAGACGCTTCTGGTTGCATCATATATCCTTCCGTCAATTCCACTCCGATATCTTCTGGTTTAATTAAATTAAATAATTTCACTTGATCTTCCAAGTTCGGACAAGCCGGATATCCAAATGAAAATCTTTGCCCATTGTATTTCGCCGCAAAACGATCACGCATCGTAAAGTCCGTCGCATCAGGATAGCCCGCTTGATCACGCATCTCTTGGTGAACACGTTCCGCAAAGCCTTCCGCTAACTCCAATGCAGTCGCTTGAATCGCATGACTTTCTAAAAACTTCCCTTGTTCTTTTAAGCGCTGCGCCACTTCTCTCACGCCATGCCCTGCCGTTACTTGCATGAATCCTACATAATCCATTTCGCCGCTCTGTTTTGATTTAAGGAAATCAGAAATACATAGGAATGGTGCTTTTTGTTGTCTTGGGAATGTAAATCGTTCAATCTCAACACCTGGCTCTTTTGGCGAATAAATAATGACATCATCGCCGGCCGATTGTGCAGGAAAAAATTGATACATGCCAGAAGGTGAGAGTAAATCTGATTTTAAATAGCCGGTAACTAAATCATATAGTTCATTCGCTCGCTCATCGCCACTTGCGCGTAATTCCTCACTATACCCTTTCAAGCCTAAATGATGGCCAATCAAAGTTCTCATATTTACATACGGGAATAAATGTTTTACTGGATAATCTCTTAATACATGGCGCTCTGTATCGGTCGGCACGAATATCGGGAAATCTTCACTCACCGATTTCACAGGTCGGGTCGCTACTGCTACTGCACCCCGATCCACTCGATTCGCCTCTTTTTCTACACGCTTTTGCTGTGCGGTTGCGATTTCGCCGAGTAATTCGGCTCTGTCTATACCTTGTAGTCGATTCACTAAATCAAGTCCGATCATCGCATCTTTCGCATAGAGAACTGGGCCGTCATAACTCGCCGCAATTTTCGTATCCGTAAATCGGCGTGAAAGTGCTGCGCCACCAACTAAGATTGGTGTATCAATATCCGCTTCTTTGAAATCCTGTGCCGTAATGACCATTTGCTGCGCTGATTTTACGAGTAATCCCGAAAGTCCGACAATATCCGGTTTCTCTTTTCGAATCGCTTCTATTAATTGCTGCGGCGTCACTTTAATGCCGAGATCAATTACTTTGTATCCATTATTACTTAATATAATGTCGACTAAGTTTTTGCCGATATCATGTACATCACCTTTTACAGTAGCGATGATGATTTTCCCTTTACCGACATCGTCTTCTGATTTTTCCATAAATCCTTCAAGGAAAGATACCGCTGCTTTCATCACACCGGCAGATTGAAGCACTTCCGCTACGATTAATTGATTCTCATTGAACAACTTCCCAACAGTCGCCATCCCTGCCATTAAAGGCCCATTTATGATTTCTAAAGGGGATTCATATGTTTGAAGTGCGGTTTCTAAATCGGGAATAAGCCCTTCCTTCGTTCCTTCTAAAATATAGTAAGCCAGTCGTTCTGGTACTGTTTTCGGAATATCATCTTCCGTTTTTTCTTTCTTTTTATCACGATAAAAGTCTGTAAAATCTGCTAAAGTTTGATCCGTCGTATTAAATAATAAATCATTCGCTAAATTGATTTCAGCTTCTGGAATTGAAGCATAGCGTTCCAATTTCTCCGTATTTACGATGGCATAATCCAGACCAGCTTGCGTACAATTGTATAAATACACTGCATTCAACACCTCTCGTCCAACAGGTGGCAAACCGAATGACACATTGGATACACCGAGAATCGTCAAAGCACGCGGCATTTTTTCTTTAATCAGGCGAATCCCTTCAATCGTTTCAACAGCAGAACCAATATATTGCTCATCGCCTGTGCCGACTGGGAATACAAGTGGGTCGAAAATAATATCTTCAGGTGCAATGCCCCATTTATTCACGAGTAAATCATATTCTCTTTGTGCAATTTCAAGTTTGCGATGACGATCAACGGCCATCCCTTTCTCATCAATCGTACCGATGACGATTGACGCACCGTATTTTTTGACGATTGGTAATACAGCATCAAGGCGTTCTTCTCCATCTTCTAAGTTGATCGAGTTAATGATTGCCTTACCTTGTGAATATTTCAATGATTCTTCAATGACCTTTTCATCCGTCGAATCAATTACGAAAGGCACTTTAACCTTTTGACCAACTTGCTTCATGAAATTCACCATATCATCGATTTCTTCACGGTCAGGATTGGCAAGACAAATATCGATGACATGCGCTCCATTCTTCACTTGCGCTCGCGCGATTTCTGCTGCTTCTTCAAACTTTCCATCGACAATTAATTTCTTGAATTTTCGCGAACCGATGACATTCGTTCGTTCACCAACAAAAAGTGGACGCATTGAATCATCATATTCAAGTGGTTCAATTCCTGAAACCGTATGATTTTTCTCGCCTGTTTGTCGAATTCTCGGTGTTTTATTTTCTACTACTCGGCGTATCGCCTGAATATGTGCTGGTGTTGTACCACAACAACCACCTACAATATTTAACCAACCTTTATCCGCAAAGCCTTCCAATTTTTTCGACAGACTATCCGGTGTTTCGTGATAATGCCCTTCTTCATCTGGTAATCCAGCATTCGGATAACAGCTGACGAAACTTGAAGATAGCTCTGACAATGAACGTAAGTAATCCGTCATAAACTCTGGCCCTGTCGCACAGTTTAAACCGATTGATAATGGCTTAATATGTTCAATTGAAATATAGAAAGCTTCGATACTTTGACCAGCTAATGTTGTCCCCATCGGCTCAATCGTACCTGAAATCATAATCGGAATTTCCTTACCTAATTCTTTAAATGCACGTTTTACAGCGATTGTACCTGCCTTCACATTGAGCATATCTTGAGAGGTTTCTAATAGAAGTAAATCCGCTCCGCCTTCGATTAAAGCTCTCGCTTGAACATAGAAATCCTGTTCCAATTCATCGAATGTAATACCACCTGTCACGGATAATGTTTTCGTCGTTGGCCCCATTGCACCTGCAACAAAACGAGGCCATTCAGGTGTTGAGATTTCCTGCGCAACTTCTTTAGCAATCTCCACTGCTCGGCGGTTAATTTCAACAGCCTTATGCCCAAGATCATACTCATTTAATACGACTGGTGTTCCACCGAATGTATTCGTAGAAACGATATCTGCGCCCGCTTCAAAGTAAGCACGGTGAATATCCGCAATAACATCTGGTCTCGTTAAATTTAGATTTTCATTACAACCATCTAATTCTTCTCCACCAAAATCATCTTCCGTTAAATTCGCATTTTGAAGCATCGTCCCCATTGCCCCATCTAAAATTAAAATATGATGTTCAAGTCGTTGTTCAATGAGATGCTTTGACATATTCTACTCCCCCTTTTACCTGTTGTTCATCTAGTTGGTTAATATATTCAATCAGCTCTACGCTCATGTCGTAACGCATGAACGGTGTGATCAAGTAGATTCCATTAAATAATTCCGATGCAGTATCAATTAATTCTTTCGCAATTTTTATCCCTTCAGCTTGCGCAGTTACTTGATCGATATCTGCTTTTGCCATTCTGACTAATACTTCATCTGACAATTTGATGCCTGGTACTTCATGATGTAAAAACTCGGAATTTCTCAAACTTGTTAATGGCATAATTCCGATGTAAATCGGCGTATCGAGATGCTTTGTTGCTTCGTAGATTTCGATGATTTTTTCTTTTGAATAAACGGGCTGTGTAATGAAATAATCAGCACCCGCAGCAATTTTCTTCTCTAATCTCGGCACTGCTCTTGCGACAACGCGAACATTCGGATTGAACGCAGCCGCAACAGAGAAACTCGCTTTTTTACGAAGTGGTTTACCTGAGAATGAGATACCTTCATTTAACTTTTTAATCAACTGCAATAATTCAATGCTCGATACATCATAAACGCTTGTAGCACCTGGGAAATCCCCCACTTTTGTCGGATCGCCTGTTACTGCTAAAATATCATTTATGCCGAGTGCATCTAATCCCATGAGATGAGATTGCAAACCGATTAAGTTACGATCACGACAAGTAATATGTGCTAATGACCTTACTTCTTCCTCATATTTTAAAATCGAACCCATCGCAATATTTGATACACGAGGTGAAGCTAATGAGTTATCTGCCATCGTCACTGCATCCGCTCCTGCTTGTTGAAGAATTTTCGCACCTTCGATAAATTTCTCCGTTTCTAAATGTCTCGGTGTATCCAATTCGACGATAATCGAACGACCTTTTTTAACTTTTTCATGAAGCGGTTCATAGATGCGAACTGCCGCCTCTTTAATCGGTTCAACTGCTCGTACTTCAACGACTTTATCTTCTACTGGTTGCAGATTAGATAATTGACGTTTCACTTCACGAATATGGTCAGGTGTCGTACCACAACATCCACCAATTAATCGAACACCTTCATCACGTAATTCAAGTGCCGCTTTTCCGAAGTATTCAAACTCTGATTCATAGACAACTTTTCCTTCTTCTAAATCAAGTAAACTCGCATTCGGATAGGCAGATAAAAACGCATTTTCAGGTAATTCAACATTTTCTAATGCGACGATTGTATGGTGTGGACCAAATCGACAATTTAAACCGACAACATCCGCGCCTGCTACTTCCAACCTTTCAAAAGCTTCATTCAAGTTCATACCATTTAGTAATACGCCCGGATCATGCATGGAAACTTGTGCAATGATTGGAATCGAAGTGAATTTTCGAATCGATTTAACGAGTGTTTCTAATTCTTCTAAATCATAAAATGTTTCTAATAATAGTCCATCTACACCGCTATTCACAAGGACTTTCGCTTGTAAAACGAGTGAAATTAAAATCTCTTCTAAACTAAATTCATGTTTACGAATACCTCGAATGCCGCCGATTGTTCCTAAAATATATTGCGGCCCATCTCCAACTGCTTTCTTCGCAATTTCCACCGCTGCCTTATTTAAAATTTCGTATTCTTCTTCGATGCCATATCTTGAAAGCTTGATCGTATTGGCTGTATATGTATTCGTTTGAATCACATCTGCGCCTGCTTCAATATATTGTCGATGAATATCCTCAATAACTGCTGGCTTTCGAACATTCAACTCCTCATAACAAAAATCAATGCCGTATGAATAAAGCAATGTTCCCATCGCACCATCTGCTGTTAATACTTTCGTTTTTAAGTCTTCAATTAATCCCATACTATTCATCCTCCCATTCGATTTGCCGAACTCCCCAATAAAAAAAGCCCTCTTATTTATAAATAAATAAGAAGGCGTAAAGACAATAAAAATTAGTCCCTCTTATCTTTCAAGAACATTGCGTTCTTCTGGAATTAGCACCTGACCAATAAATGGCTGGTTGCTGAAACGTCATAGGGCCAGTCCCTCGGTTTCTCTGGATAAGAAAAATATTGAATTTTAAGAATATTAAGAGAATCATACATCTTTATAACTTTTACGTCAAGCGCAACTGCAATATTTTCGTATATTCATACAAAAAAACACTAGTTCATTTGAATTGAACTAGTGTCAGGCATTTATTTTTTTAAGTTGAATGCGTCTTTTGGAGCGTCATCAATACTCATTGTTTCCACCCATTCACCTTTGACAATCATGCGTTTCGAACCGTCATAATTACAAGTGACAAGTGTGAGTTCACGCTTCTTCGGATGATCATTGATAACTTCAACTTGTGTTGGTTGAATGATGAAAATATCCGTAATTTTGTATGTGTACACTTTTTTGAAATCCGTCGTGTACATAAGCATACCTTTTTTTGCTTTCGTAAGTGGGCTGAATAATGTTTTATCATTATTCATATTATGACCAGCTAGTGCATAATTCCCTTTACCAAGCTCCATATCCTTTTTCAAAGTTCCAGCACCAATTGCAAGGTTCGTATTGGAAATCCCATATAAAATCGGCAGCTGCATCTTCACATCTGGGACACTAATCGCACCGATGGAATGAACGTCTTTCGCATTCATTTGAGCTTTCAAGACATCTTGAATACTCAAGTCTTTAACATCTTCAAAATCGAAGTTTACATCACCATTTTTCGCTTTCGTCTCATCAAATTGGTTGATCGATTGCTCTGTCATATGCGTTACGACAAAGCCCATAATTTGTTTATTAAAAACTAAGGCAATACCTACTACAAGAAGAAGTATTCCAATTGTTAAACTTAATTTGCGCTTCATTTGCCACTCTCCCTTTATGCTCGACTATCCTTTTATTATTTTCTCAGCAATTTCTTTACCATTTTGAATACATAGGCCAATCCCAACACCATAGTAAGATGAACCTGCGAGATGAAGTTTCGGATATTTTTCGTTCATTATTTGTTCTAATTGTTGGATTGCTTGTTTATGTTGTAAATTATAAATTGGCATTAAATCCATCCATTTCGAAATTTCTACGAATGAAGGTTCCTCCGTAATACCTAATCCTTTTCGACAATCATTTTTTGCGATTTCAACTAATTCATCATTCGACATTTTACTAAACTGCTCGAATTTAGGATTATTCTTCTTATAGAACATTCGAATTAATAGTTTCTCATTTTTTGACGTATGTTGCCACTTTTTACTCGTCCACGTACATGCATTACAATCAATATCATTCCCCGAAGAAACGATGAAGCCCGTTCCATCCGCCGGTAAGACTGTGTTTGGAAGGTCATACGCCAAGTAAACCGTAATAATCGAACCAGTTTGCAATGACTCCAATGCTTGGTTTAGTGCCTCATCTGCCAACACTTTCTGAGCAACTTGATGTGGTGTTGTTAAAATTACTTCATCCACAATAATCGCCTCATGACGATCCGTTTCTATTCTATACCCATTTTCTACCTTTTCAATTGCAGTTACAGATGTTTCTTTTTCGATTCGTGCATTTTCCAAAGTTGCTTCAATACGATCAAATAGAGAAATTAAGCCATTTTTGAATGAAATAAATTTCTTCGCAGCGCTTTTCTCATAAAACTCTTTATTCGCTTCGAACCCTTTCATAATGCTGCCGAATTCTTTTTTATATGTTAGTAGATGCGGTAAAGTCGCACCGATTGTTAGTGAGAATAAATCACCTGAATAGACACCCGATAATACTGGCGCAATTTGTTTTTGAACGATTTCATCTCCGAAATAATACGTTAGGAAATCGCCAACTGAACTTTCCAATGTGAAAGGAACTTCCTGTTTCAATAAATCTTGTTCGAGTGCTTTTTTACCCGCCTCTGAAATGAGTGTACTTTCAGCCAAAGCATTCAGATTCATTGGAATGCCAAAAACGCTCTCGACCGGAATTGCGTGGAGCTTTTGATCTCTCAATATGTATGATACACCCGTTGCATTATAGACAACATCATCTTGCATCTGCAACTCATCTATAAATGGTTGGACACTTGAATGCCTTGCTACGATTGAATCTGCACCAACTTCCATCAAATAACCATCCCGTTCAACCGTCGTCATTTTGCCACCAAGTTGTGCATCTTTCTCAAATAAAATTAAATTGATTTCACTATTCTCTTCATTCGCAAACTTTTGTAAATAATGCATTGCGCTCATTCCTGTAATGCCGCCACCAATTACTGCTACTGTTTTCATACTATTCAACTCCACTTCGGTCATTTTTTATCTACTCATCTAGTATAATTCAAACCGAACATGACTTTCATTGTTGAATGTCACAATCCAATGAACGTCCTAGATTATTGAACTCGCCTTCCCTTATGGTGTAAGCTTATTGTATAACGCGTTAGAAAGGGTCTTGCTATGGATTTACTAATGATTACATTATTTTTACTACTCGCACTACTTGCCTCAAATATTATCGGGCATTTCATTCCTTTTATTCCTACAGCTTTAATTCAAATAGCACTCGGTGTTGTTTTAGCACTATTTATTCCGAGTCTCGATTTAGAACTTGAAACAGAGTGGTTCTTACTACTATTTGTTGCACCACTTCTATATAATGACGGACGAAATTTCCCGCGAAATGATTTATGGAATATGCGTATGCCTATTCTCGGAAATGCTATTGTCCTCGTTCTTTTAACAACAGTTTGTGGAGGTTTCTTCATTCACTGGCTTGTTCCAACTATTCCTTTAGCAGCTGCATTCGCACTTGCTGCAATCTTATCACCTACGGATCCAGTTGCAGTAAACGGCATCGCCAAAAGAATTCAAATTCCTGAAAATATTTTAAGCGTCGTTCGCGGAGAATCACTTATTAATGATGCTTCTGGCCTTGTCGCATTTAAATATGCTGTTGCCGCGGCAGTATCAGGCTATTTCTCCATTCAAGAAGCTTTAACGAACTTCACTTATACATTCATAGTAGGCGCAATTGTCGGTATATTACTAGGATTCTTGCTCATCGAATTACGATTTGCCGTTCGTCGTGCTGGGATTCGTGATGCAGTTTTCCACACACTTTATCAAATACTTACACCATTCATCATTTATTTAATCGCCGAGCATATTTTCCACGCTTCTGGGGTAATTGCAGTCGTACTCGGTGGGATTATTCAAGCATTATTCAAAGATCATACGGAAACCGTTCTTGCAGAAGAACAAGTACTTACTGAAAATGTCTGGGCAATCGTGCTATTCGTTTTAAACGGTGTCGTATTCCTACTTCTAGGATTGAATATACCTCTATCCATGACGCAATCACTCGAAGATTCTCAAATTAACAACTGGTTACTCGTTGGTTATGCTGGTGCAATCGGTTCGATGATCTTAATCATCCGATTCCTTTGGTCACACTTCTTCTCTCTATGGCGGTATTCTCGCGGGAAAGAAGCCAAGCCTTTACTAAAAATGAGTTTAATCAGTAGTCTTGTCGGCGTTCGAGGCGCAGTGACAATGGCCGGGATTTTATCACTTCCATTCTTTTTAGACAATGGTGATCCATTCCCTGAAAGGTCGCTCATTCTCTTCTTAGCTTCGGGTGTCATTCTATTTACATTAGTAATCGCGACGATTTTCTTACCGATGTTGACGGATTCAGAAGAACGAGTCGTTTTAGCAGAAGGTCAATTATCATTCCATGATGCGAAAAGTTTAGTCCTCGTCAATACAGTGCGACAAGTTCAAACGAAAATTGATGATGAAAATCGCTATATCGCTTATGAGTTAATCGAAAACTTACAGCATTTATTCAAACAAACGCAATTAGAAGCAAATGCAGATGATGCAACGCGTCCTCAATTTGCCTCGAAAGTGACGAAAATCCGATTAAATGCATTAAAAGTTGAGAAAAACTATATCGACCAACTTTATTGGGATAAAAAACTCGATGAAGAAATGTATGTTTCCATTCAAAACTCATTTAAAGATCGCCAAGATTTACTGTATTCAAGCACTTGGAAAAGAGTATTATTTACGATTCGAAAAATGTTTAGAGAAGCTTCACATGCCCGAAAACATTATCATAATGACAAAGAAAAATTCCTTTCCTATATTCTGATGCGCCAAGATGTTCGCCGCCAAGCTTACACGGAAGCACTCAAATATTTGAAAGAAAGTCGAGATGCATCTAGTCGACCTGAGCTTTATACAATCGTCATCTTTGAATATGAAAAAGCATTCGAAAGATTACGTAGAAGAAATACATTAGATTCTGCGCGTGAAGAAGAACTTCAAGAAGAATTCAGCCTCATGATGTTGGAAACACAGCGTCAAGAAATTCATAAATTATATGAAGAAGGAAAAATTTCTCGTGAACAAGAGAAAGATTTACGTAGACTTGTAAACTATATGGAGAATATCTCGCTTTACGAACATATTGAATAAACAAAAACGGACAACCTCTTCATCGGAGGTTGTCCGTTTTCCTATTTATGCTTCGCCATCTCAATCGCAACTAGGCTCGCATAATACTCGCCACCTGTTGGATTCGGGTGGATTTTGTCTGGATAGAATAAATCTTCTTTGTTGGCAGTTGCGCTATACCAATCAATTTCATAAACATTGCTGTAGTTTTGAGCCGCTGTTTTGACCGTGCGATTTACACCGTCTTGCCAGCTCTTACCTACACGGACATTCATCAAGTAAATCTTGCGTTTTTTACCAAGAATACTGTAGATTTCCTGCCACTGACTTTCTTTAAATGTACCATTCGAACCTAAATCTATTAATACTGTATTGGCGATTTTACCTTGACGATCCAGTACTTTGATTTGCTCAATTGCTGCTGAAACTTGCTGACCAATTTCCGCATGAACATCTATTTGAGGCATGAAATTCGTTAATTCTGTTCGCGCGCTCAACAATACGGAATCCCCAATCGCTGTAACAGGTGTGTTGGAAAGTGCAATTTTAGCATTCGCAACATCTTTTTTGAATTTCGCTTCTTCACGTTTTTTCAAATCAGTTGCAGCTTTTTTCTCTGCTGCCGCTGCTTCTTTCGCTTCTTTCTTCGCCTTCGCTAATGCTTCTTGTTGTGCTTTTTTCTGATCTTCTGCTGAGATTTTCTTCTCATTTTTTTCTTGTTCTTTTTGAAGATGCTTCTCTAACGCATTATTCGGCGAAGCTTCTGGACTCGGTTGGACAATCATACCGTACGCAAAAATAATCGCAATACCACTCGCAACTACCATACCTGTACGCTGTTTAATCGATTGTTCCTTCCACTTCCACGACCATGAACTGCTACGGAATTTCGCAATCCAATTTTTCCATTCACCTTTTCGAATCGGTTCTTCCACTAAGCTGAATGACAGCGCTGATAAAATGAAAGTTAAAATCAATGCAATGGCAATTTTCGTTCCGCTGATTGATTCCGTTTTTACTGCGATTCCTAAAAGGACGATAATCGGGAAATGCCAAATATAAATACCATATGATCGAACACCAATCCAAATTAGCGGCTTGAAGCTAAATAATTTGCTGATTGAACTAGCTGGATGGACGATGACCGCAATCAAGACAGCTGTAACTGCTGATGCTAAGTACATCCCACCATAATAAAGGAAGCTACCATCTTCTTGAATGAATACCATCATTACGAGAAGTGCTAAAAGGCTGATGATCCCTGTAATATTTAGAGTTTTCTTCAACTCTGGTGTGACATTATCGGACAGTTTCGCACTTGGCCATATTATTGCCAACGCAGCCCCTAGTAAAATCGAGAATGCGCGTGTATCCGTACCGAAGTAAACACGGCTCGGGTCAACATCTGGTGTGAACATGAAAGCCATAGCTTCCGCTGAAATAACGGATAATAGCAAAATAAATACAGCTAACTTCCCTTTTGATTTCACGAATGTTAATGCAATTAGCATAATGATCGGCCAAATAATATAAAACTGTTCTTCTACTGCAAGTGACCACATATGTTGTAATGGTGATGGTGGTGCGAATTTAGTAAAGTATGAGTGCTCTTGAAATACATAATACCAGTTACTAATATATGTGAATGCGGCTAAAATCTCTCCGCGAAGTCCTACTAAAAAATCTCGTTGGAATAAAGTAATCCAAGTACCAATCGAAACGAGCATAACGACTAATGCAGGAATTAAACGTCTAAACCGCTTAACCCAAAACGTTTTAAAATTAATTTTGCCGTTTTTCTCAAATTCATTCACTAATATATCTGTAATTAAATAACCCGATAAGACGAAGAATACGGTTACCCCTAAAAATCCGCCATCGATCCAATCTATATGAAGATGATATAAGATTACAGCTAGTACTGAGATCGCTCTTAATCCATCTAAACCGCTTATGTATCTTCGCTTCTGTTTTTCAGGTCGCGGCATTTTTTACCCCCCAATTATATTAAAAATCTCATCTATAATAAGACTCTTTTCATTCGCATTAAGTTTTGTTTTTTAGGAATATTTTTTCCATGTTATATAAGAACAAACTTTTTATCTGTAATATTCCATTCCTTATCATATCCTAATTTTTCATATTCGTTAAGTATTTATATTGTGGCAGTTTATCAGATTTTTAATACAAGTACTATTGAATCACTTGATTTTTTTACGAAAAAAGCTACATTTACTTATTTCACAAATGTTACAAATAATACAATTAAATCACAATTAACAATATTTCACTGTTTTATAAGCAATTAATATTATCATGAGTGTAAAAGGGGGGCATATCATGCTACTTAAAAATAAAAAACTCATTCAAATTTTCATCGCTTTTATCCTCGTTCTATCTACTTTAGCCACAACGAATATTGGCGCATCTGCAAAATCTACCAAATTAAAAGTTATTAACACGAATTCACTAAATGTTCGCACGGGCCCAAGTGTGAATTATAAGGTCATCAAAACGCTTAAACGAAACACTGTCGTCACTCAAACATCTACTAAAGGGAACTGGTCAAAAATCAAAGTCGGTTCTAAAACAGGCTATGCATCTTCAAAATATTTAGGTAAAATCACGAAACCTGTTAGTAACCCTGTGACAAATGTCGGTAAGTACTATTCAGTTTCAGCAGCTACTTTAAATGTTCGCAAAACAAGTTCTGCAACTTCATCAAAATTAGCAACTGTTAAATTCGGTGATCAATTCATTATTAAATCACAAGCTTCAAATGGTTGGTTTAAAATTGAATACAAAAAAGGGAAATATGGTTATGTTTCAAACCACTATGGTTACATCACAAAATCAAAAGAGAACGCTTACCCAGCAGGCACAATTTTTGGTCCATTAAGCGGACGAACTTTCGTTGTTGATGCTGGTCATGGCGGTGCTCAAGCAGGTGCTCAATACTATGGCGTGAAAGAGAAAGACTTAAATTTAAAAGGCGCGAAAACATTACAAAAAACATTAGTAAATAATGGTGCGAAAGTTGTTATGACGCGTACGACTGATAAAACTTTAACACTTGAAAAACGTGTTTCAATTACGAAAGTCGCAAAACCAGATGCCTTCATTAGTGTGCATCACAATGTTTATAATAAAAAATCTGAAGAAGGTTATTTAGCTCTTTATACGAAAAAAGCTGAAAAAACTTTCACAAAATATTTATTCGATGCTTTAGATCGTCCCGTTTCAGCCATTTCAGATGTTCCTGCGGAAGAATACCGTTACCAAAACTTACACGTATTACGTGAAAATCCGTATATCGGTACTTTAATGGAATATGGTTATATGAACCGTAAATCTGAACTAGATCAAATCAATACGAATAGCTACCGTCAAGCAATGGCTGATGGTATTACGAATGGTTTAATTGCTTATTTCAAGAAATACTAAGCCGTTCAAATAGAGAGGAGGAAGTGTGCAATCGCACACTCCCTCCTCTTTTATTGTTCATCAACTTAGTCAAATTTCTTAAGCCATTTAGCGATTTGATTCACGATTCGATTTTGCTGTTCTAAATTCGTAATCGTTGCTTTGCCATCATCCGCTTGTTCACCATACATACCAAATCCAGAATGATTTCCACCTTGTAGTTCATGTAAAATCGCTGTTGTAGACAGTAATTCCTGATCTGCTAAAACATCCTTAGGTGGTGTGACACGATCACGATCTGCATAAATCGATAATGTTTGAAGTGTGCCATTACTGAAATCAACATTGTCAGATGGATACGATGCTAGTAATAATAAGCCGACTATTTTCTCCGGATGGTTGGCCGCAAACTCTGCTGCCGTTACCCCACCAAGTGAATGCCCACCAATAACCCACTGCGTGATTTTCGGATTTTTATCCATCATTTCCTGTGCAATATTCGTATCGAAAATCGCCATATTCAATGTCATTTTCGGAATGGCTACATAATAACCTTCCAATGAAAGTTGCTTCGCTAAATAACCGTAAGCAATCGGCTCAACTTTTGCTCCTGGGTATAAAATTATGCCTAATTTCGCATTTTCTTTCTGCTCAAATTCATACCAGCCATCTTGCTCAGTGTAATCATTTTTTGTAACTAATTGATGTAATTCATCAGTTGCTTTATATGTTTGCTGAGACCAAATATAGAATCCAAGAGCAGCCGTTATCGTAATGCCTAATAAGACAAAAATCGTTATTTTCGTAGATTTTTTCACAGCTGCTCCCCCTGTCGTTCTTCCTATATTCAGTTTATCAAATATTCCCTATATTATACAATCTTAATAGCTTCTAAATAACTTTTTTACCATTTTTCCATACAGATTGAACATGATTGACGCCGAATAAATATTGCAGTTCTTGGTAGGACTTCACATCCCACATTACGATGTCTGCTTTCTTCCCTTTTTCTAAAGAACCGACCGTATCTTGGCGGTTAATCGCACATGCCGCATTGTACGTAGCCGCTGTTAATGCTTCTGCTGGTGTTAATCGCATAGAAATACAAGCTAAGTTCATAACTAGTGGCATCGATACCGTTGGAGAAGAGCCAGGATTGCAATCTGTCGAAATCGCAACAGCTACGCCAGCATCAATCATTTTGCGCCCTTGTGCTGCTTCTTCACGTAAATAAAGTGCAGTAGCAGGTAATAGACAAGCGATTACGCCCGCTTCTGCCATCGCTTGAATGCCCTCATCCGAAGCTTTCAATAAATGTTCTGCCGAGATTGCGCCTACTTTTGCTGCTAACTCTGCTCCACCGTATGACACAATTTCATCAGCATGAATTTTCGGTGTAAGGCCTAATTTTTTTCCTGCTTCAAGAATTCGTTCAGATTGCTCAGGTGTATAAACATCCTTCTCACAAAAAACATCATTGAATTCAGCTAATCCTTCCTCAGCAATCACTGGTAGCATCTCTTGAATGATGATGTCGACGAACTCACCTTCACGCCCTTTATACTCAGTTGGTACTGCATGAGCGCCCATGAATGTTGGCACGAGATCAATCGCATGACTTTGTTGTAATTTCTTCATGACACGTAGTTGCTTCAATTCTGTTTCGAGATCCATGCCGTATCCACTTTTACCTTCCACAGTCGTCACACCATGTTTTAAAAATGAATCAAGACGTTTAATCGTTTGATCGAAAAGCTCGTCTTCTGAAGCTTCACGTGTCATTCGCATCGTCGCGTGAATGCCACCGCCTGCATTCATAATATCCATATAACTCTTACCTTGAAGACGCATTTCAAATTCCTTTTCTCTACTGCCGCCATATGCTACATGCGTGTGCGGATCCACTAAACCAGGCGTTACGAGACGGCCATGTGCATTGACGACCATCGCTTCCTGTATGTCTGCAGCATATTCTTCCTTCAATTGTTCAGTCGTTCCTACCGCTAAAATGACACCGCTTCTAAAAAGAATCGCACCATCTTCAATTATATTTAAATCAGACATTGCCTGCCCTTTTTTAGCACCTGTTCCTTCGTTCGCTATTGTCGCAAGTTGCCCGATATGTTTAATAAATGTTTTCATGTTCAAAATCCTCCCCCACGCTACATTCTATTTTTCATCTACCATCATTATGACAATAAAAATTTTAATTTTCTAGTAATTTTATGTATTTTCGAGAATTTTACTTCTATTCTAATGTATTAATTCGTTAAAGCGAACGACACTTTTGCCTGTTAATACATAGAATTACTACCATACTAATGTACTAATTATTTCCAAAATTTGATTGACTCACCATCTTGAAAGCCCTTACAATTATTGTACTATTCATGAACTTACAGAGGAGGATTACAGATGATTACATTAACAGGTCATTCACTTACAATCGCACAACTTGAACAAATTTGCCTACACGGAGAAAAGGTTGAGATTTCATCCGAAGCCTTGAATGCAGTTCGCAAAAGTAGATTGGCTGTAGAAGAAATTGTTTCAAATAAAAAGACTGTTTATGGTATTACGACAGGTTTCGGGAAATTCAGTGATGTCTTAATCGAACGACAAGATGTTGAGAAATTACAAATCAATTTAATCCGCTCTCATGCTTGTGGTGTTGGCGAGGCATTCCCAGAACGCGTATCACGTGCGATGATTCTTCTTCGTCTAAACGCTTTAATTAAAGGATTTTCAGGTGTTCGTGAGGAGTTAGTGCAACTTCTTGCTACATTGTTAAACGAAGGCGTTCACCCAGTCATTCCACAACAAGGCTCACTTGGTGCTTCAGGTGACTTGGCTCCCCTTTCACATTTAGCTTTAGTATTAGTTGGTGAAGGCTATGTACATGGTGACAATGGTGAAAAAGTTGCAGCTGCACAGGTTTTAGCTGCTAAAGGCATTACACCAGTTACACTTCAGGCGAAGGAAGGTCTTGCGTTAATTAACGGTACACAAGCAATGACGGCAATGGGTGCGATCGACTATATCGAAGCTGAGAAAATTGCTTTCGATGCTGAAAAAATTGCGGCATTAACTTTCCAAGGTTTAGAAGGTATTACCGATGTATTCATTCCTGAAATTCATGAAGCACGTGGCTATCCACAACAATTAGCTGTTGCCAATCGTATGACAGCGATTTTAGAAGGTAGTCAATTAACGACAAGACAAGGTGAGAAGCGTGTGCAAGATGCCTACTCACTACGTTGTATTCCTCAAGTACATGGTGCAAGTTGGCAAGTGCTTGACTATGTGAAAGAAAAATTAGAAATCGAAATGAATGCGGCAACAGATAATCCACTTATTTTCCATGATGGTGAAATCGTCGTATCAGGTGGTAACTTCCATGGACAACCGATCGCTGTTGCGATGGATTTCTTAAAGATCGGTATGGCTGAATTAGCGAATATTTCGGAACGTCGTATTGAGCGTTTAGTAAATCCTCAGTTGAATGATTTACCTGCATTCCTATGTAATCAACCTGGTTTAGAATCTGGCGCGATGATTATGCAATATGCGGCAGCTGCGCTCGTTTCTGAAAATAAAACTTTAGCACATCCAGCAAGTGTTGATTCAATTCCATCTTCAGCAAACCAAGAAGATCATGTGAGTATGGGAACAATTGCTTCTCGTCATGCACATCAAATCATTCAAAATGTTCGTCGTGTTCTAGCGATTGAAGCCATTTGTTCATTGCAAGCAGTTGATTTCCGAGGTGCGGATTTATTATCACCTGCTTCAAGTGAGTTTTATAATGAGCTTCGTAAAATTGTGCCTTATATCGAGCATGACCGCGTATTCTCCGAAGATATTGAGCGTTTAAATACGTATTTAATGCCTCAATAATATAGATAAGCTTCACAATGTTTCCGGACATTTGTGAGGCTATTTATTTGTCTAATAATCTGAAAAATCGCTATTTATCTCGAAAAATCGTATAATTGATTTAGCAGAAGAAGAATTGATTTTTTTCCTCTAGTTCAAAAAAGAGGTGCAATACATTGAAAAACTTTAAAACAGAATTACCAGAGCAATACGAAACACTTAAGAAACAAGCGAATTACACATCTAGCTGGCGCGATCGTTTAGATGCAGTTGAAGCTTTATCTGAATACAAGCACGAGAAAGTTATAGATTTACTTCAAAACCGTATGAATAATGATACGGTGAATAAAGTTCAATTAGCTGCATTCAGAGCGCTAGAAGCTTTTGGTGAAGATGTTCAAAAACCACAACATGCTCGTTTTGAAATTATCAAAGGTACTGATAAAATTCTAAAACGCGTGAAAAAAAGCTTACCAAAAGACCACACTGTTGCTGATTTCGCAGATAAATTAAAGCGTATGCGTTTAGACGTATATGACGCTTACGAAGGCGAAAAAGGCGCGAAATTCATGGAATGGCTTGAAGAACGCTGGACAAAACTTTAATACAGAAAAGCCCATATGAGAAATCATATGGGCTTTTTTTGTTTACGTTGTGGCTTCGAAAAACGCTTTCCGCTCCTTCACTTTTCATTTTCACCTACATGATTATAACTTCATTATTTTTTCTTAAAAATCAAATTAATAGCAAAATGATCATTTTCATATTATGTACTTGCCACTTATTTTCCAATAAAATGAAATTAAAAGGAGTGTCAAAAATAATGAAAAAGTATTCACTATTAATTATTTCAGTATTAGCTTTACTACTTGCTGCTTGTAGCAGTGATGCCACATCATCGCTTAAAACAGCCGATATCATTAAAGTATTTAAAGATGACGGATTAGAAATTGGCGAAACATCTGAATTAGAGAAAAAAGAGTTCGGTAATACGCGCGAAGAAGGTATTCGAATTTTAATTCCTTCACTTGGAGAAGATGCTGGTGGACGTTTATTCAAATTCAAAAATAAAAAAGATTTAGAAAAAGCAAAATCATATTACGATGAATTAGGAAAAGAAGCACCTATGTTTTATTCCCATACTCATGCTAATGGAAATTTCCTATTGCAAATGAATGGCGACATGAAAGATCAAGATTTTGAAAAATATACATCTTCATTAGATAAAGCATTAAAATAATCAATTCACTTCTACAATAAGAAACGCAGAAGCTTTTATAAGCTCCTACGTTTTTTTAATTCCCTAACTGGCTCAACCACTCACGTAACCTCGCTTTAGGGTAGTAGACTTGACCGTTAATCATAATATGAGGAATATCAGGATATTCTTTCGTTAAATGCTTCACATCTTCTTTTGAAATCCCCATAAAGTAATGAACGTGATTTTCTTTAATTAATTCATTGTCATCTTCATCATTCAATAAATCACTGAACGCATCTTTGCCTTCAGGATTTTTAAAATTCTTAAGTCCATTTCCAATAAAATAACCTGCGGCTGCAATACCAAGCCCTACAAAAATTAAATCAAATTCCATCTCTTTCACTCCTTTCTAACAAATTTTCGATTCCATCATAACATGAAAAGCATTCGTTATTTCTGAAGTTAAAAACGCGAAAATAAAAAATAAGCCAGCGAATACATAATTCGCTGGCTAATTAATTCAAGATGGGATGATTACATCATTCCGCCCATAAGCTTGCCACTAAAATCCTCTAAAACAACTACTAAGAAACCCTATCAAATCAACATTTCACAGAAAATCGACTAATGATCCTAAATGATGAATCATTCTTTTATGACCAAAAAAATGACCGTGTGTGTGACCACAGTTTTCTAGAAAGGAACATGTGAACTCAAACTCAAACTGTTTAGGAGGAAAATCGTATGAAGTTGATTAAATCAGCTTTTATAGCATGCAGTATAGCACTTCTTACGGCTGGTTGTAGCTCAAATAGTGGACTCACAATAGCTACCACTGATGATGTACAGCAGATGATAGATGACCAACAAACAGGTTTTGTTGTCATTACGAATGAAATTGACGCTCCATTCCTAGATGAAATAGAGAAAGCATTACTAGAAAAAAAGGAAACATCCCTGCAATTCAATGTCTTTCGCAATAACGGTAAGAACCAGAATTCTGATGGCTTAAGCAAAAATCCATTCCGTTCTGAAATGTCACATGTAAATACACTGTACTATGTGAAGGGCGGACAAACCTATGGAGAATACGATTTAGAAACCTTTGAAGGACTACGCCAACAAGAGGAATTGGGACACTTTATCAATTCCATGACTGGAGGTGAAGCTAATGAGTAACGAGGAAATCGCTCGTAAGTTGGAGGAGTTTCAAGAGTACCTCAGTATTTCCAACATCTTCACGGACATCGTGCGTTGGCTTGGTTGGATATTCGTCAAAGGGTTCGCTTGGATTGTCGATATGCTCGAAAGCGTGACCGATGATATTCTGTTAGTGAAAAGCTTTTACAACAATCCTGAAATTGTAGCTTTTGTCAGTTCAGTCAAACCATTTTTATACATTCTACTCGCCTTTTCATTGCTTTATACTGGCTACTTATTGATATTCCAGAAGAAATTCAACCGTGAAGGCATTGCCATTAACCTCTTCATAGCCCTAATGGTTATTCTTGCTCTGAATACTGGAATGGACAAGGCTGATGAATTTACAGACGCAGCCATAGATGCAGTAAAGGTAGACTCTCTCTATCCAAACGATGATTCAACGTTAAGTGGATCAATTATTCAAAGGAACATTATCGATCTCACCGAGGTCGATAAAAATAATTGGTCTTCCACTGAATTGGAAATACCAAACAGTATGCCGCCTAGTAAGGTGGCGAATATCAATATTAGAGAAAAATACGGTAAAGACACCGAAGGCATTTCAAATGAAGGAAAAGATTTATCCAAGCACTTGCTTTCTTTTAACAACGTTGGTGAATATCGTGCTGAAAAGCTTGATCAATCAGGCTTGGAATGGAATAACGAATATTATTTTCGTTACTCCGTTAACTGGTTCACAATTTTTGTCACACTAAGCGTAATTGCCTTTACGCTATTCTCTATCTCACTAAAACTAGCAAAGCTATTCTTTGAATTGACATTCAACTATATCTTGGCGTTACTAATAGCACCTGCAGATATCCATGACGGACAGAAAACAAAAAAGGTCATTCAGTCTATCTTGAATACATTCTTTGCAACAATCCTCATATTCCTATCTATGAAGGTGTACATGATTGGAACGGTTTACTTGGAAGAAAAGCTAGACAACTTCCCTTACCTGATAGCTCTGATTGCTTTCTCTTTGGCAGTTGTCGATGGGCCGAATATAGTTGAACGCTTATTCGGCATTGATGCAGGTCTAAAAAACGGCTGGGGTGTTCTTGCCGGAGCATATGCAGGCAGTAAATTAGCTTCGGGTGCTGGGAAAGGGTTAGGTAGTATGGTGAAAGGATTGTCAGGGAAAGGCTCACAAAGCAAAAACGGAAAACCGCGTATGGCAAATCCGTTGAGTAATGCAAAGCCTGCCTCCCCTAATGATACGAAAAAAGATGAAGAGGAAAAGAGACCAGATCAAGAAAAGACAGCTCACTCACAAGACTATCAAAGTGAAGTAGCAACGAATTTAATTGGAGACCATTCAACTCCTGAACATGCTAAAGAATCCAAAGGAATTGCGTCAAGGTTAGAATCAGAACAACCTTACGGCACGGATAAGAAGCAAAGAATAGCCCCTTCTCCCAATGACATAGATAGAAATCCTACGTCACGCCAACACTCGGGCAGTGCGGTTGAGGGTTATTCACCTGTAGTAGTATCTCAAAACGATAACCTAGCTAATCCAACTACAGATAGAAACGCAAAAATAAATCTTTCTGCCAGAACAAATACAACCAACCAAACTCAACCTGTAAATAAGCAAGAAATGAGCCATCCAACGAGCACCCAAGACTCGTCGAGCAATAAATATGCTCAGACGCATCAAAGTTCCAGCACTAATAGAGATCTTGAAGTAGTAAATGAAGCCGAGCCAAACACTGGAACTTCAAGGACAAGCCAGGCACAAGTATCAAGTACTCATATGGAATCCAATCAGCAACACATACAACATACCGAACAAGCGGACTTACAAACAACGCAGCAGGTTAATCAAAGCTCAACAATGAAAGATACAACATATGAAACAATGCCTAGTAAGCTCAGGCCAAATGCTTACCCAATTCCAAAAAGGCCAAGAGCATAAAGCATTCGATTAAAAATGAAAGCTGCTGTCCTTTTTTTCTAGTAACTCTTTTGAATTCCTATCAGAAAGGATGAACAATTATGAGCAATAAACATCAATTCCGCGCAAGAGTCAGAAACGTAAATTATGATTACTTGGAAAATTATCAAATTGTTAACAATCACAGCAACATAGGAGAAGCCTTGGACGCCATCTTGGAAGAACACAAGGAATTAAACAAGAATCACTGGAACCTTCAATACATTGCGCAAACAGTTGCTCATACAGTGAATGAACGCATTTCAACTGAGTTGAATCGAGTGCGGCTAGGAACGAACAATACCGACCGAAATACGCAAATATTGATTGAGTTACTGCAGGGATTCATGCAGCTAAGAAATGTAGAACATATTCCGACAATCGATCTATACAAACCAGAATTCCTTATCCATGCTGAAAACACCGTGAAAGAACGAATTGCACATCAGAAGCAACGAAAACATAGCAGACAATGAGCAGGTTTTCAATCTAATTCACAGGAGAATAGATCCATTCCATAAAGTAAAATGGATCTATTTTTAGATTACTACTTGTTCGTACTAAATATCTCATGGCTTTGTATTGTCTGGATGTAGCCATTCTAAAATCCCCTCTATAGGTCTGCTTAAATGCTTAGAGGTGATAGAGTATTCAATATTTACATTTTCCTTTGTTTGAATTAGTAGAAATGTTGGAAATGCCATGTTTTGAGAAGGGTTTAATGATTTAAATTTGTACTGTATAATGTCTTGGTTACCTTCTCGGAAATGCTCATAATTAAAAAGTGATTCTAAATGTTCAACGAAGTCTTCATCTGTGTAATTAATATTATCATAGGGTAATCGCAATTTTTTTTGAACCGGTAACCTAAAAGAGGTGCCCTCATATTCCATTACCCTATGATCCCTAGCAGGGATCAGGAGATCATTGAATACATAATCTTCATGGATAAATTCCTCTATAAACGTTACAAAAGGAGATTTCATCTTTTTTGGTGTCACTACCTGCGCAGTGTTTGGAAACTTTAATGTCACTTGTATTTCTTTATCGTCTATTCCTCCTGTGTTTTTCAGGATGACAGGTAGAGGATAGCATGTGTTTAAGTAAACTGTATATTCATCCAAAAGTTGATAGCTTAATAAGTGTCCATGAGCATTCTCTATGGCATAATATTTTTCCTTTTCATCTTCTGTTCCCCTCGGAAAATTTCTTGGGGGTCCAAACATTACTACGGTATCTATTGCTCTTTTTTCAAGACCACCAAAGTGAAGATCTTCATCATGTAATTCTATGCCAAGAATACTTTTGCTTAACTCTTTTAATTCTAAAGCGTCTTCTTCTGATAACTTCACCTTAATATAGCCATTGAGAGATGGTATTGATTTTAACAATCCTTCCAGTTTTTCATTAATACCGGCATTCATTAAATCAACAGGAGATTTGGTTTTGTCAGTTTCAACTGTATTTGTCTCTACAGGTAGTGTAGGTGGTAGCTTTATCGTCTTTGCTGTTTTCAATAATTTTATTGCATCATTACGATGCTTATTAAGCAAAGGCGTGTTATGCAAGTGAATGCCTAACATTTTGTCACTTTCTTTCACTCTGTCCTTTTCATAGAAGGCTAACGACAGTTTAGGAATATGATTAATAATAGGAGTTACTCCGTATTCTTCACTATCGATATGTTTATCAACTAATTTTGTAAATAAACTTTTTGGCATCTGTCTTCCTTGAAGTGAAAATGTAAAAAGTTCATTGACTATCACACTACAGAGTGTCTTAATGTTTTCAAGTTTTGCCTCTTTTCCATTACGTGATAAATATTCTTGCATACGAATATAAGAGAGTGCTTGTAATGGTTCAAAATCAAAATTTTGCTTTTTCACTGCTACTTTAGTAAGTTCACTCTCGACTTCCTTTAACTTATTATCTTCTTCAACTTTTAAACGCCCACCATGCAAATCAGATATCCATTTATCTGCATTACGATCAGTAGTTCCAATTAAAAAAAGAGTATAGGTGATTGGTAAATTAAACATTCCGTAAGCTTTTCGAGCATCTTTCACCAATGAATGCACCCAATTTATCACACTACCTCTTTCGAAATTATTAATGCTGGATTTTACTTGTACAGCCTGAATAGAGTCTTTAAACACCCATTCGATATCTACTTTATCTTCATTAGTAGACGGTTCTATTCCAATGCTCTCCCATAAATCATTTTCTACGCTATCTAATAATCCAGCTAACACTTGATAATAATACCCACGAATTCCCGAACTTCCACTCATTGTGTTCTTCCCTTTCCATACAATATATGTTTATTTAATTTTATCATGGGTTACAAAGTTAATTGCAACTTGTTTTAAATATCTGTTTCAATAACGGAGGAATATATTTTGAAAAAATCATTTGCAACTGAGTATCCTCACCTATTAATGGAGTGGGATAATAAGAAAAACGGCAATCTATCCCCTTATGACGTACCCCCAAAGGGTCGAAAAGTAGTGTGGTGGAAATGCAAGGTAGGGCATAGTTATCCAGCTCAGCTTTCACATAAGTCAGCCGGGAAACAATGTTCAGAATGTCGTTTATTAGAAAACTCAATAGAACTCAAAACACCTGAAGTATTGCAATACTGGGATTATGAAAAGAACATCGATCCACCTACTCGTGTATCATATGGTTCTAACTCTACTTTTCATTGGAAGTGCGAAAACGGACACAGTTTCCTAGCACGAGTTAAAGCTATGACTAGAAATATTGGTAAAGGATGTCCTTATTGCAGAGGGTTGCGTGTGGATCATACTAACTCATTAGCAGGCTTATACCCTAGTATTGCAGATGAATGGGTTAGCTGCGTAGATGATCCCGAACTCACTCCCGACACAATTGCAGCTGGAAGCAACAAACAAGTGAAATGGAGATGTAGAAAAGGTCATGATTGGAACACTACTCCAAAACATCGAACAACGGGGCAGACCGGCTGTAAAAAGTGTAGAACAGGACGACGAATATCAAAGCAAGCTGTAACTTTATTCTTTTATTTGAGACAGAGTTTTGATGATGTGATATTAGAATATCCTTTAAAAGGTTCTCGCATGGCACTCGATCTATTTATTCCATCTCAAAAAATTGCAATAGAATATGACGGGGGCATTTTCCACCGCAATGCGAACCGTGATATCAGAAAAGAGAAATGGTTACTAGAAAAAATGCCTGATGTGACAATGATCAGATTAAGAGAGCCCAATTGTGATTCATATTCTTCACCGAATTCTAAAGTAATCACATTTTATCTTAGTGATCAAAAGAAAGAAACATTTGCACGGTGCATTGAACAACTCTTCCAAGATACTTTTCATATTAACATGAATGTTGATTTGGAGAAGGATAATATAAAGGTGCTCCAATTAATGGATAGAACGGAAGTAGAAAATTCGCTTGGCGAGAAATTTCCTGAGTTAGCAAAAGAGTGGGATACAGAAAAAAACAGCGATCTAACACCTTACCAATTTCGAGCAGCTAGCCATGAAAAAGTTCATTGGAAGTGCAAAAAAAATCATTCTTGGCCAGCAACAATTGCAAGTCGAAGCCATGGCAAAAACAATTGTCCTGAATGCGGTTCACGGAAACTAGGCGATGACAATAATTTAGCTGTGAAATTTCCAAACGTTGCAAAGGAATGGCATCCAACCAAAAATAAGAAAGGTCCTGAAAAATATTTTCCAGCCGGTCACTTTTTGGTTTGGTGGCGCTGCTCTGACTGCCAATATGATTGGGAAGCATTAATTTATAATCGAACTTCAAATGGTTCTAGATGCCCTAACTGTTTATATTTAAAATAAGTACGAGCACTCGACAAGTTCGGGTACTCGTTCTTTTTTGTGATTTACAGGTAGAACACGTAGAAGAGCATAAGGAGAAATTGTCCCCACTTGCTGTGTGGAATCAGGCAAAGCCTGATATTTGGATGGGGTCATTATTTTAAAAACCGTCACACAAACGTGACAGCTAAATGATTAAAAGTCACAGTTGTGTGACAAACTCTTCTAATTTGATAACACCGAAGCACTAGGCTTTGCCTGATCTATTACTGAACGTGGTCGCAGTATCACCTTATACTTTTTTCTTCTCAAGCGTTATTAAAATTTACCTCCCCTAGTATCCTTCATCCCCTAGATAAGTACTTATATTCTTATCTTTTTTGAAGTTAGTATCAATGCCTTGTATCAACCAAGCATTATTTTTATAAATTGTATTTTTCATTTTTGAATGTAATTTGAGAATTTCCTCTGGCGTAGTTTCTCCTTCGGATATTTCCGTTTCATCTTTGCTTTCTTCTGCTTCAATTTCTCCTTCAGATATTTCCGTTTCGTCTTTGCTTTCTTCTGCTTCAGTTTCTCCTTCAGATATTTCCGTTTCATCTTTGCTTTCTTCTGCTTCAGTTTCTCCTTCAGATATTTCCGTTTCATCTTTGCTTTCTTCTGCTTCAGTTTCTCCTTCAGATATTTCCGTTTCGTCTTTGCTTTCTTCTGCTTCAGCTTCTCCTTTAGGTATTTCCGTTTCATCTTTGCTTTCTTCTGCTTCAGTTTCTCCTTCAGATATTTCCGTTTCATCTTTGCTTTCCACCGTAGAAGAAACTATCATCATATCTCTTAGTTCATACAAGCTGACTTCATCTTGCAAAAACGATACATCATTTTGATAAAGTATCTTAAAAAATGAATCTTCTAAAACGTAATCCGGGTTACTATATGGTCTTAACCAGCCTTGTTTAAACGCTTCATATGCAAATAACCAATTCGATCCATAAAGCTCTTCTTTATTTAAATACCTTTTATATTTATTGAAATTCAAATTACCTTCTAATAATCCCTTATTGCTTAATATCATTGTCAATATACATGTAATAGAATCTTCTGCATTTAACAATAGATTTGTAACCTCTTTACTTAACGAAATCTCAATTCTTTTAGAATAGACTAGTGCCCAACAAACCTCGAAATGATTTTCTTGATGAATATTAAGCTTAATTAGCTTTTCTAAGAACTCCTTAAATCTTTCCTGATTAATTTGATAATTTTTGATGATATACAACTCAATTATTTCTAATACTACTGGTAACGTACTATGATCAGAAAAAGCAGAGTGTAACAATAATGATTCAAAAATATCCCAGTTTTCTTCGAATATTATCTCTGATCTAACTTTCTTAAGAGCATACTGTAAGACTCCCTTATCTTGTGAACTATGCTTGAAACTAAATGCTCTGCTGAAATAGGAATTTAAATCACTTCTCTGTCCTAGAACTGTTTTTCTGAAAAAGTATCTAGAAAAGTATTGCTTCCATTCTGGTTCAAATGCTACTGGTGCTTTAATAATTTTTGTTTTTATTGGATTTAACTCGAGTTGATATGTATTTACTACTTTATGAATCTTTGATAAAGCTTCTTTAGCTACTTCTTCAGTATCAAAATAGTACTCTATGTCGTCTGTGTATCTAAAACCTGGCACTTCACTATCTATTAACTCTTTAAAATCAACATCGATCGCAGTTGCTACAATCTCTGATATAACCTGCGAAGTAGCCGGTCCAATTGGAATTCCAAAGGTTTGACCATCCTGCATAAATTGAATTCTAGAGTCTATTTTATTTCCTAAAAGGCTTTTCTTATTTAAATTCTTCTTAATATAATCTTTAGTGTGATAAGCCCACGGAATAACGTGTGTGTATATTGTAGGATAAAAACGAGAAATATCAGTTTGTAATATATAATTTTTATTATGTAGATATCTCATTCTAATATTCATTTTCTCTTTAATATTAATTTTAGATTCTATAGCTATATTTTCTTCAGTGCTTACCACTGGCGTAGTCATAGAAATATTAGATTGTCTAAAAAAAACTTGTAATTGCTCCCAGTTTTCACTTATTAACTTGCATAATAATATTTGATGTAGAGGTGAAGGTATGCTAATTAATCGTCTAAAACCTTCACCATTAGGTATAGTAAAATGAATAGGCTTTGCCCATATTGACTTTTCTTTATTAGTTAAACTGTCGAATTGTATTTTGTCTAAGACTTTTGCCAAGCTTTCTGTCTGAAATTCTGACGGAATTTCTTTAGCCAGGTAACCAAACGCAACCATTTTTTGTTCGAAATTCATAATAAAACCTCCCATCAGCGCAAATATAATATCCAATAAAAAATATTCAATAAATATCTTTGCTCTATATTTTGAATTACATGCTTTTCATTTAAAATTTTGAGTATACACAAACATTCACAACTACTTAATCAGCCATGAATGTTTATAATGTGTAATCTCTTCAGTTAAGAAACCATTTTAACTTGACACATTCCCAGCCATCAACTCAGCCTGCTTCACCACAGTCTCTACCGCAAACTTCTGTAAATCAGGTGGATACCCATACTTCTTCAACAGCCTACGTACTGTAATCCTCATCTTCGCACGTGCCGACTCTCTCAAGTTCCAATCAATACTCATGTTCTCTTTAATCGCTTTAGTCAACTCATGTGCGATGACTTTCAAAATATCATCACCCAGCACTTGTTCAGCAGTATCATGTGAAGCTAGAGCGTCATAGAACGCTACTTCTTCTTTGATCAGTCCGCTGTTTTCACCAGCTTTATAGGAGTCGTTCATTTCCTTAGCTAGTTCAATCAGTTCCTCGATTACTTTGGAAGTTTCAATTGCACGCTTGTTATATTTGTTAATTGCAGCATTTAACATGTCCGTGAATTTCTTCGCTTTTACTAGATTTGTTTTCTGAACATTTTTCACTTTTCCTTGAAGCAAGCGATTCAGCAACTCGACTGCTAGATTCTTCTGTGGCAGTGCTTTAACTTCATCTAAAAATTGATCAGAGAGTATCGAGATATCTGGATTTTCAATTCCTAACGAATCATAGATATCCACTACTTCTTCCGAGATCACAGACTTAGAAATTAATTGGTTCAGCTGCGCATCGATTTGTGAGGATGTTTTCTTTTCACCATCTGTTGGAATTAGTTTAATAAGACCTGCTTTAACTGCTTTGAAGAAGCCAATTTCCGCATTTAGTTCTTGTGCTTCTGGTTCTGTTGCACAGAGGGCAAATGCTTTCGCTAGCTCAGTAACCACTTGCATGAAACGTTTCTTTTTTTCTTCTCCTAGACCAATCACAAAGTCCATCGTTTCCGTGATGGCTTTCATACGAACAGAAGGTTTATCTGAATGGAATGAATCATAATTATGCTGATACAGCATGTCCTGAATGACTTCAAATTTCTCTAGCATCAAGTCGACAGCTACAGTCGTATCGATTCCTGTGTTTTCACGGTCGCTGTCCGTATATTGCTTCAAGGCTTCTTTTAAGCTGTCTGCAATTCCGATATAGTCGACGATCAAACCACCAGGCTTGTCACGAAAAACTCGGTTTACGCGTGCGATCGCCTGCATGAGGTTATGGCCCCGCATCGGCTTATCAATATACATCGTACTCATGGAAGGCACGTCAAAACCGGTCAGCCACATATCGCGTACAATGACGAGTTTCAGTTCATCGGCATTATCTTTCATCCGACGAGCTAAATAATCACGACGTTTTTTATTTCCTATAAATGGTTGCCAATGTTCTGGATCACTCGAAGTTCCCGTCATAACGATTTTAATAACGCCTTTACTATCCTCGTTTGAATGCCATTCCGGTCGAAGTGCAATGATTGCTTGATAAAGGTCAATCGCGATTCTACGACTCATGACAACAAGCATCCCTTTTCCGAACATCGCTTCTTGGCGAGATTCAAAGTGAGTCACAACATCTTGCGCTAATCGTCTAATACGTTGTTCTGCTCCAGCTAACGCCTCAAGACGTGACCATTTTGATTTCAAACGTTCACGATCTGACTGTTCCTGGTATTCTGTTATTTCATCGTACTCTCCGTCTAAATCAAGCCCTTCTGGTAGATTAAGCGGAATAATTCTGCTCTCATAAAAGATCTTAACGGTTGCCCCGTCTTCTACAGCTTGCGTCATATCATAGATATCGATGTAATGCCCAAAGACAGCAGGCGTATTTTTATCTGCTGATTCTACCGGAGTTCCAGTAAAACCAACAAAAGATGCGTTTGGCAATGCATCTCGCATATACTTTGCATAGCCATACTTTGTAAACACATCTTTCTCATCTTGTTGAACTTGGGCACTGAACCCGTACTGTGTACGGTGTGCTTCATCGGCCATTACGATGACGTTACGACGTGTTGTGAGCGCTCCCATTTCGTTGCTTCCATCCTCGGGAGAGAACTTCTGCATAGTTGTGAAGATGATACCACCTGATTCAACTGACAATAGCTTCTTTAAGTCACTTCTACTTTCGGCTTGCTTAGGTGATTGTCTAAGTAAGTCACTTGAAATAGAGAACGTATTGAACAACTGATCATCCAAATCATTACGATCTGTCAGTACGACAATCGTGGGGTTATTCATAGCCAATACAAGCTTCCCTGTGTAAAATACCATGGAGAGACTTTTCCCTGAACCTTGTGTATGCCAAATAACACCGATTTTACGGTCGCCACTTTCTGACGCAGCACGCTTCGCTTCTTCGACTGCCTTATTAACCGCATAATACTGATGATAAGCAGCAAGTATTTTAACCGTCTTTTCACCATCTGTTTGGAATACTATAAAGTGACGCATCAGATCGAGCAATACAGCCGGCTGGAACATCCCTTGAATCAGAACTTCCAGCTGCGGCATAGAAGAAGGCGCCATTGTTTCGCCATCTGCCGTACGCCACATCATGAAGCGTTCTTCGTCAGCCGTAAGGGAACCTGCTCTTGCATTGACACCGTCACTGGTTACTAAGAAAGCATTGAATTGAAATAACGAAGGGATTGTTTGTTTATACGTTTGCAACTGATGATACGCTTCTGATATACCTACCGCTTCATTTGTAGAGTCTTTCAACTCAATGACAACGACAGGAAGTCCATTGACGAAGACAACAACATCTGGTCGCTTATTACTGTTTCCTTCAATGACAGTAAACTGATTCACCGCTAAAAAGTCATTGGACGATGGATTTTCAAAATCAAACAACCATAGCTTTTCTACTGTATTTCGTCCATCTTCTGTGCGAACTTCCACATCGATTCCATCCGTTACATACTTCTGAAAGACCTGATTACTTACAATTAAGTTCGGTGATTGCACCATCGTCACTTGTTGAACAGCGCGCTGTATGGTTGTAACCGTTGCTTTAGGGTTAATGCGCTGGAGAGCACTCCCAAGACGCTCGTTCAGAACCACGTCTGCATAGTGATCTCGTTCAGGATAGTCACCATCAGCGGCTATTTCCGGACCATTCTTAATTTCATATCCTAAACTCTCAAGCCATTCAAGAGAGGCTTGCTCCAATTCATCCTCATGAAATTGGTACATCTTCTGTCACCTCGGTTTCTTCTGGAAGTTCGATTTCTCCTGAAAGGAGTTTTGGAAGGAGAATATCACGCAGGTCATTTAAAACTTCATTTTGACTGTTACAACCATCAATCTGCTCAAATATCTTTACAAACATATTTCGATTACTAATTAAAAAACTATCGTCAGGCATTACTATTTCATATTTAGAAAAGGAATCTTTTCTAAAAAACTCTCTTGCACTACCACTTCTCCAATTTTCAGTGGCTATAATAACTTCCTTCAAGTAAAAGTAAAGAATTGTATTTGAAAGTTTATCGTTTTTACTTCTAAATCGCCACATGTTTTGATTTTGTAATGATGGTAGATTTCTAGACAAAACTAAGCCCAATTTACCAATTGTTGAACCCACCATAACTAAGAGAGAATCAAATCTTTTTAATTGCTGTTTTTGGTACTTGTCATCACTATAGAATGCTTGAGGAAGGTATTTCAGATCATCATTATTTATAATCATGCCTGCTGAGTTGATATTTAACGTTCTAAGTACTTTTATTCCATCCTTCACATAGTCTTTACTTTTAAAAGCAAAACCGTTTTGTATCTCTGTTACATCTCCTAGTTTTTCGATGGTCCAGTTTGCCGGTATCATCCCCAACTCACTCTCCACCATTTCCCCACCACTCGATTTGTAGGGATCTCCGTTTTCATTCGGAAATTCAAAATCGACAAACCAACGTTTGAAAAGCGTTTGGGCGAGTTGTTCAAGGTTTGAAATAATGATTTCATTACTTTCTAATTTATGATTAATAGCTTTTATGAGGTCAACTATTTTATTCTGTACATCTAAAGAAGGGAACCTAACTGGATATAGTTTAAAATCTTTTAATACCACTCTTGGAATTGCAGATCCGGACAAATAACCTTGCTTTAATTCGCCTTTAGTAGATTCCATTCCTAGGTAGTACATCAAATAATACGGATTTATAATATTTTTCTTCGGACGTAATATTGCAATAGAAGACAATAATACTACTTCCATTGGTTCGCGAAAGACGAAACAATACTCTAAGCAAGAATTTCCGTCTTTTGCTATTAGAACATCGTCTTTCATTGGCTTACAACCATTCTTAACCAACTTTGTATAATCTTCCTCTGCAATTAATTTCACATTTGAATAATCAAAATCTAATGCCTTCATATCTTTAACCGAAAGCATTGGATAACCATTGGTGCTGGCCTTGGGACTAGAATGTGATCCATCCGTAATAACAGAACAAATGTCATCTAACTTTAACGTTTTAAACTCCATACCCAATTTCCTCCAACGCTTTACGGATTTGGTCTTCTAGCTCTTTTGATTTCACAAATTGCTCAGAGAGTTCGCTCGTCAATCGTGTCATTTTATCTTCAAATGGTTCATCATCTTCTTCTACAGCTTCTAACCCAACATAGCGACCAGGCGTAAGGATATACTCATGCTGACGAACTTCTTCTAACTGTGCTGATTTGCAGAAGCCATCGATATTTTCATACGGTTCTTCATTCATCCCTTGCCATGCGTGATAAACATCAGCGATTCTCTTAATATCCTCATCCGAAAACTCTTTTAATGTACGTGTTGACATATGACCAATTTTTCGTGCATCAATGAATAGGATTTCACCTTTTCGCTCACGTTTTCCATTACGTCCTTTGTTGTTCGTAACAAACCATAGACATACAGGAATTTGAGTAGAGTAAAACAACTGCCCAGGCAATGTAACAATACATTCAACAAGATCGTTTTCGATTAAGTTTTTACGAATTTCCAATTCAGATGTTGTACTTGTCGACATTGATCCATTCGCAAGTACAAAACCCGCTGTGCCTGAAGGTGCCAATTTAGAAACCATGTGCTGAATCCACGCATAGTTTGCATTTCCAGTTGGTGGTGTGCCGAATTTCCAGCGTACGTCCTCTTGCAGCTTCTCACCGCCCCAGTCACTGATGTTGAAGGGAGGGTTAGCTAAGATATAGTCTGCTTTCAATCCTTTATGAAGATCATTATGGAACGTATCTGCATTGTGTTCGCCTAGGTTCGCATCAATTCCACGAATAGCTAAGTTCATTTGTGCCAATTTCCATGTCGTTGGATTGGACTCTTGTCCATAAATTGCGATATCCCCAAGACGTCCTTGATGGCCTTCGACAAACTTTTCACTTTGGACGAACATACCGCCCGATCCACAGCACGGGTCATAAACACGACCTTTGTAAGGCTGTAACATCTCAACCAGCAATTTAACAACAGACATTGGCGTGTAGAACTCTCCCCCGCCTTTTCCTTCTGCACTTGCAAACTTTGAAAGGAAATATTCATAAACACGACCTAACATATCTTTCGAACGGCTTTCTTTGTCTCCTACCCTGAAAGAGAACAAATCGATTGTTTCTCCCAAGCGAGTTTTATCCAAAGCTGGACGTGCATAATCTTTCGGTAAAACACCTCGTAACGATTCGTTCTCCTTTTCAATCGCAATCATTGCGTTATCAATGATCTGACCAATCTCTGGCTTCTTTGAGTTTTCGTTGATGAAAGTCCAGCGTGCTTCAGTTGGAACCCAGAACACGTTCTCCGCAAGATATTCATCCGGATCTTCTGGATCTGCCCATTCGTCATTCTGTAGTTCTAAAAACTTCTCTTCAAACGAATCAGAAACATATTTTAAAAATAGTAAACCTAGTACAACATTTTTATATTCTGATGCATCCATGCTGCCACGCAGCTTGTCTGCCATTAGCCATAACTTTTCCTCAAAACCGATATCTGCTGTAGACATTCATTTCGCCTTCTTTCAATGTGTTTAATACATTTTTAATCTGATTAACTAAGTCAACTTTCCTATCCTAATCATACCAGTGAAACAAGGCAGTCACAAGATAGTGACAGATATTTGGAAGCCATTATAAAAGCAGTAATATACTTCGTCATAAACGTGTAATTTTGTAATTTACCATCACAAATCCTTTTGCATCAATAGAAAAGAGAATTACAAGTTGTACTGTCACTTGTAATCCTCTAGCTTACTCATTGTAATTTTTTCTAGTAACCTCTCTACTTGTAATTCACTTTGTAATTGCTCAATCCCTTACTAGAACAAGCTTCATAGCAACTCAATTACATAATTACAAAATTACACGTTACTACCTACTGGTTTCTAAAAACAGTTTCTAGAAAAATTGAACCCTTGTTCTTCTAAAAAATCCTGATTTACTTGAGCAACACGGAAAGTCTGTTTCTTATGAGTGATATTTTTATAATCAACGCTTTTTCCTTTGTTCTTTTGCTCGACAGTATGTTGCTGTGTCTTCCATGCTTCTCTAATCTGTTTCGCATCGACTCCCAATCTCTTATTTACATAGTCGACTGTCAAGAAGAGTCCGTTGCAATTGACGATGGCATGTATTCCATTGTTCGGTTCGTATTCACCATAAATATGACTTCTATTAGCGTCTAACTCCTCCAACACCTCAATCAGTACATTCTTCGCTCGATCTACATGGTCGTTATCAGAGCACATTGTCAAAAAGAGTTCCGTAAAATCGTTAATCGGAATTTTTATCCCCTCTTCTCTAAATAGCTCATTTAATACTTCACCTACAAATACAATAAACGCGTAATGTAAGGCAATTCGTCGCATCACATTGTTGCTTCCTGCGTCTTCTTGATAGAACTCCATCAATTTTTTAAAGCGACCGTAAAAGCGTTTAGAATGATGTTTCCAGCGTTTTAAAAATTCTAATCCCACACTACCGTAATATTGCTCCACATTCTGATTTAAAGCAGTAAAGTAATCAGCTTTTTTATTCACAAATTTGAAATTCGTAATCGGAATGACGCGTGCAGCACTTCCTTGAGAATTTGTATATTCTAAGATGTTATTTTCTCCTGTTGTGATAAAAACGGATTGCCAGGAACTTGTTCCTCTGCTGCCCTCTAAACTTCCACGCATTTTACCAGTACCATTGCCAAACATGTAAATAATCTGTTGCAACGCTTTTGTATCATGCGCTGTATTCGTATCATCCAGAATTAAAGGAAAAGCATTCAAGAAAGAAGCCATCCGTTCAATTGCGATTTTCGTTGTCAGCATGGAACTAATATAACCGCTCGGCATTCCCCATACACTAGCACATACTTTTTGCACAGTAGTTTTTCCACTTGAAGAAATACCTGAAATATCTACAACGATTGGCGTTAAATCATACTCTTTAAAAAGTACGGAAGCAAATGAAGCTATTACCGGAAACAACGCTTTTGGATTATCATATAGCGGCTCCAGTACATTCTTTATCCACCCCTCAACAGAGCCACTACATTGTACAGCCCTTAACCTTTGTAATTCTCCTTCATCAGGCGGAACTACTCGAAACTTTGATTCCATCTGAGGATGAATAAAATGATTGCCTACATAACCGATATGGCTCACAACAAGCGATCGTTTCAGTTTGTTTTTTTCTAGAAACAAATCGAAGTATTCAATAAGTGGACGAGCATTTCGATCATTGCTGCTGAGACCTTTATTGGCCAACTCAATGACTTCTCTCTTCGTCGCCAGAGCCGTCGCAGGAACAACTTCATTGTAAATTTTGTCGTCATTGAACCATTTTAATTCGTATTGGATATTGTTTCTTTCAATATCATCAAAACACATTGTGATGTAGGGGACATGCCTGCTAATGAATTCTTCATCACCATTTTTACTATTGATTTTGTATAGCTTGTTTTCTTTAGTGAAAAAAGGGTCTGGAATCCCAAACCCTTTCACTTCTTCAAAGAATGTCTCATAAGTCATTAATCACAATTCCTCCTTAATCCAGGACATTGCGATTATCGCCTCTATGCGATAAGATGATAGTGAAATGTTTTGCAAGTGCCCATTTAACTCATGGCCGTGAGTTAAGGGGCTTTTTTTATGCTTATTCATTTAGTTCAACCCTTCCTCCGATACTTTAAGATATCTCTCCCATGGTATTTCAACTCTTCATAGTAACGATCCAAGTAACAATCTACATCCTTCTTATGAAACATATAGCACTTTCCTTTTCTCAATGTTGGAAAATCTGGATCGCTTAGAAAAACCTTAGAAATTGTAGGCCAAGACAAGGACAAGTATTTCTCCAATTGTCTTGCATCCATGAAATATACATCCTCCTCCAATTTCAATGACTGTATATGTTCATCCACCTTTTCCAACACTAGCTGATTAATCGCTTCTGTATTAATTTCCATGAGCCTCATTGCGAACACCTCCCTTACTAGCCATTCAATAATAGTCTGTAATACTATTAAACTTTAATGACCGAATTGACCACATTTTACATTAGAGATTTCTATTAAGCAACCGAAAAGTTAACTATCACCGAAACTTTTTTAGGTGATAGTTAACATTCACAAACCCTTACATACCAAAACTACAAGTAGTTTTGTAGTTTCTAAAGTTTCCTAAATATAAACTTTGATATACTATCCAACATGTTGTAATATGGAAATTACACACACTCACATTTTAAGGATGAGACACTATGAAGTCATTAGGAGAAGTAGTTCGTCAAAGAAGACGGAATAAGAACTTAACACTAGATCAGTTAGCTACACTTATTGATTCTTCCAAGTCTTATTTGTCTAAGCTTGAAAATAACCATATTGAAAAACCAAAGCTCAGTATGATGCGTAAGATTGCCAAACAACTTGATATGGATTATAACGAGCTAGTCATGCACAGTAACTATGTAGATATGGAAAAATTGAGCTTTAAGATGCCTTCTGCCACTTACTATGAGATAGATTCTATTTTAGAAGACCCACAAAATATCATTATGGTACAGGGGGAAATACTAGACAAAGGAGATCGAGAGAAGTTATTGAAGATGATTCAATTGCTTTTTGATTTTGAATAAGTACAAGAAGTTCTATTCTTTGGCATTCGCTTTTCTGTGAGAAACAAAACTCACAAGGGAGAGAAAAAAGATTGGCATACATCAATCAAGATACATCGTCATGGTACTTTGTCGTTTCTAATGGAAAAGATCCGCTTACAAATAAACCACGACAAATTAAACGTAGAGGATTTAAAACACGAGACGATGCAGAGTTGGCAGCATTGGAAGTTGAACTACAGATTAAAAGGGGAGACTATTTTCAAGGTGAGAATATGAAATTCCAGGCATTGTATGAGGAATGGATAGAAACCTACCCTTTTACTAGAAAGAAAAGTTCAACAAGAAATCGAATAAGCTCTGCAAAACACTTGCTAAATGTTTGGGCACAGACACCTATTAACAAAATCACGAAACAAGTTTACAGGCAGTACATGAATTCTCTAGTAACTAAGTACATGCTCAACACCAGAGAGGGCATCCATATCGTCGCTAAAATGATATTCGATCATGCGGTAGAAATGGAATATATTAAGAAAAACCCAACGATCAACTACAAACTTCCTAAGAACCTGGAATACGAAGAGAATGAAGAGAAGCTTGTTTTTCTAGAAAAGGAAGAACTGAAACTGTTTTTACAACTCGCAAAGGACGAAGGATTAACTAACGATTATGAGTTCTTTAGCCTTCTCGCTTACTCCGGTATGCGAATAGGAGAAGCCGTTTCCCTTCAGTGGAAGGACTTGGACTTTAAAAGTTCATCGCTCTCTATTACAAAGACCTATTACAATCCGAGTAATAATAAGCGAAATTTTGAATTACAAACACCTAAAACACGCAGCTCCATGCGAAAAATCCTAATTGATCCATCCATCATGGATTTGTTGAAAGACTTGAAAGAAAAGCAGAATCAGTTTATTAAGAAAAACAAGCGATTATATAAAGACCAGGGTTTCATCTTTACTTGTTCCGAAGGCTACCCATGTACAATCAAGCAATTCTCTGACCGATTAAAACGCATTATTAAGAAAATGGACAACTTAAATAAGCACATCACGCCCCATTCATTCCGGCATACACACGCTTCGCTTTTAATTGAAGCAAATGTCAATATGAAAGTAATCTCTCATAGATTGGGGCATTCATCAGTCGCAACGACAGATGAAATATACGGGCATCTGACTAGAGGATTAGAAAAAGAGGCCTCTCAAAAATTCAGTGAATTAATGAGAGACCTCCAAATTTAGTGTGATTTAACTGGCACTTATGACCAATAAAATGACCGCGTTTTGATGAAAGATGCTCTAACCCTTGATGTAACAAGGGCTTAGAGTTTTCCTTACATCATGCCGCCCATGCCGCCCATATCAGGCATTGCTGGTGTAGATGATGCATCTGGAATATCTGCTACAACTGCTTCAGTTGTTAAGAATAGAGAAGCAACTGATGCTGCATTTTGAAGTGCTGAACGTGTTACTTTCGCTGGATCTACGATACCTGCTTCGATCATGTTCACCCATTCGCCATTCGCAGCATTGAAGCCAGTACCTAGTTCTTCGCGTTTTAGACGATCTACGATTACTGAACCTTCTAGACCTGCGTTATTCGCGATTTGACGAACTGGTTCTTCTAATGCACGTAATACGATGCGCGCTCCAGTAGCTACGTCGCCTTCAGTAGCGTTCACTACAGCGTCAACAGCTCCGTGAATGCTTACTAATGCAACACCACCACCTGCAACAATACCTTCTTCTACAGCTGCACGAGTTGAGTTTAATGCATCTTCAATACGTAATTTACGTTCTTTTAATTCGATTTCAGTTGCTGCACCGACTTTAATTACAGCAACACCACCTGCTAATTTCGCAAGACGTTCTTGTAATTTTTCTTTGTCGAATTCAGAAGTAGAATCTTCATACTGTGTGCGGATGTTCGCAACACGGTATTCGATTGCTTCTTGTTGGCCAGAACCTTCAACAATTGTTGTGTGATCTTTCGTTACGACAACTTTACCAGCATGTCCTAACATATCCATTGTTGTTTGTTTTAAATCTAGACCAAGTTCTTCTGTAATCACTTGTCCACCTGTTAGAATGGCGATATCTTCAAGCATTGCTTTACGACGATCACCGAATCCAGGAGCTTTTACAGCGACAACATTGAAAGTACCGCGTAGTTTATTTACAACTAATGTTGCAAGAGCTTCCCCTTCAACATCTTCTGCTACGATGACCATTGGACGACCTTGTTGAACAACTTGTTCTAACACTGGTAGGATGTCTTGGATATTCGTAATTTTTTTATCTGTAATTAAAATATATGGATTGTCTAAAATAGCTTCCATTTTATCTGTATCTGAAACCATATAATGTGATAAGTATCCACGATCGAATTGCATACCTTCTACCACTTCTAATTCAGTGTTGAAGCCTTTAGATTCTTCTAAAGTGATAACACCGTCGTTACCAACGCGTTCCATTGCTTCAGCGATTAATTCGCCCACTTCATCATCCGCTGCTGAAATTGCTGCTACTTGTGCGATTGACTCTTTATTTTCAACTGGTTTCGCAATTGATTGTAATTCAGTAATTGCTGCTGCAACTGCTAAATCAATCCCTTTACGAATACCAACTGGATTTGCGCCAGCAGTAACGTTTTTAAGTCCTTCTGTAATCATAGATTGTGCTAATACTGTGGCAGTAGTCGTACCGTCACCAGCGATTTCATTCGTTTTAGAAGCTACTTCTGAAACAAGTTTTGCACCCATGTTTTCGTATGGATCTTCTAATTCGATTTCTTTCGCGATTGTGACACCGTCATTCGTAATTAGTGGCGCGCCGAATGCTTTTTGTAATACGACATTACGCCCTTTAGGACCTAATGTTACTTTCACTGTATTCGCTAATTTATCAACACCTTGTAGCATTAAGCTACGTGCATCTTCACTAAATTTAATTTCTTTTACCATGAAAAACTACCCCCTATATTTAGATCTTATCTATTTATTCTACGACAGCTAAAATGTCGCTTTCACGTACGATTAAGTATTCTTTACCATCATATTTAACTTCTGTTCCGGCATATTCAGCATAAATTACTTCGTCGCCAGCTTTTACAGTTAAAGGAACGACTGACCCACTGTTTGTTACTAGTCCAGAACCGACTGCAACTACTTTACCTTGTTGTTGTTTTTCTTTTGCAGAGTCTGGTAGTACAATACCGAATGCTGTCTTTTCTTCTACTTCGACTACCTCAATAATGATACGATCACCGATTGGTTTTAACATGATTAAATAACCTCCTAAAATATGCGATAAATACTTTTTAGCACTCATTACTATAGAGTGCTAATATAGATTTAATAATAATCATTTCTCATAATTTATGCAAGCTAGAGCCATAAAAAATTTCTTTTTTCTTCGACTTATTGATAAGATGAAGATAACCATTTATTTTGAAAGGAATTAACTAATGAAATCACAAAAAACACCGCTGTTTATTTTAATTACATATATCATTATGTACTTCTCACCATTTTTAGTAGTGCGACCAATCGCATCGATTATTAAGTCGGTTAACCCCGATTTAAACGAAAAAGAATTCATCGCGATGACACAAGGTTGGACGACTTTCTCCACTTTCTTAGTCGGTTTATTAATCGTCGTTTTCTTCATTTTACGTGATAAAAACTTCTTAAAAAACGGCTTCAAAGGTGGCGAACGCGCTTCAACACCAGTGGCAATTGGTTGGGGGATTTTAGGATTCTTCATCGTTCTTGCAGCTCAAATGCTTGGCGGAATAATCGAGACATCACTTGGCATTAAAGCAGGCTCTGAAAATACTGAAATTCTTTCGACTGTAGCTTCTGTCTCACCAATCATTATTTTCAGTATCGTATTTTTTGGACCATTTTTAGAAGAAGTCGTATTTAGACGTATTATTTTCGGCTCATTAAATCAAACGACAAACTTCTGGATTGCAACATTAGTAAGTGCCGTTGTCTTCGGATTAATTCACAATGAGTTCTCACATCTTATTTTATACACATCTACAGGTTTAGTTTTTGCCTTCCTATACAATAAGACGAAGCGATTACTAACGACGGTCATCTCACATATTATGTTAAACGGATTCGTAATGCTCATTCAATTGAATCAAGATAAAATTATGGAATTCATTAAACAAGCAGAAAAATTACAACCCTAATATTTAACACCTCCAATATTGTTTTGGAGGTGTTTTTGTATAGTATTCACGCAAAAAAACCGGCTCTGTGTCAAATGTTGGGGTGAATGAAATTGGATTTTCAATTTCATTCACCTTTTTTTAATTCAGCCCAGATGTAAACCAACCTTCTTATACTTGATTGCTAATAGTATTTTGGCTCTAAATCGATCGAATCGTTTATAGCCATATGCATTGCGTTTCATAACTTTTGTTTTGTTATTAATGCCTTCCAAAAAGCCATTTGAATAACCAATAGCGA
>NZ_QFVS01000012.1 GCF_003143955.1 Kurthia zopfii
TAGCTCGGTCAAATAAGAGAAACCGCTGCAAGTAAAGAAATACACTTGCAAGTACGCTCTATTCCCAAGAAGCTCCCACTTCAAGCGTGAAGAACCGCAAGGTTTAGCTAAGTGGCGAGTAGTTCACCATAATTGTAATTAAGAAAACATAAAATCTGATTCTATTCTATATGGTGAGGTTTTAAAACGAATCGCATTTGAATGAATGCTGTCCGCCGACAAGTGCCGCACTGTTTCTTGAATGAATATGAAAATGACAAAAAAAGACCACCATTTCCATTTGAAAACGGTGGCCTCTACTTACAAGGTATTTTATAAAGTGTAGCGAACGATTACGCTACCTGTTTTTGTTTCACCTTTAATTGAAAGTGCGCTTGAATGATCTAAAGATTTACGGAATCGAGTTGTTTTACTAAACATTTGATTCGATTCTTGTAAAAATTCTACATCGCTCAGTTTTACATCCATTTTGCCAAATGCAGATGAAACTTCTCCATCTAATGACAAATCTTTTGGAATATATACTTCAATTGAACCTGCGACAGTCTGCCCTTTTAAAAGTTTCGCAGTATGGTCACGTGTCGTTAATACGACATGGCCATTTACAGATTGTCCTTCAAGTGATTGAATTTTTCCATCTACATAGACGCGGCCATTCACTGTTTCTGCTTCAAGTTCACGACCTGTTAAGTCACGAATGTCGATGCTCCCATTCACTGATTCTACTTCGATTGAATCGAATTTAATGTCCGCCAGTTTGATTGAACCATTTTTAGTTTCAACACGAACTTGTTCCACATCTACATTGTGCATTGTGAAGCTTCCGTTGAATAAGTTCGCACGGATTTTTTTGTACTCGCCTTTTGGAATATAGGCAATCACTTCAGATTTAATCATTTTTGCCGCATGGTGAATGCGTAAAGTTTCACCGTCTACAGCGTAATTAAACTGTTCGCGAATTTCTTCTTCTGTAAGATCTTTCATTGAACCAATTTGTAAAATCGGCGTTGACGTCACTTCTAAATAAGCACGTTCATCCGCTGAATCACGTACTGTCAATTGACCATTCGGCATATCGACACTAATGCTATTGAATGTGCCTTCCAATGGAATTGTCCATTCAACAGCACCTTCTTTACCCATTGTAGAGAAATTCGTGCCAGTCACTTTGTTCAATGCATCTCCCACGAAATCCATCACTTTTGTGCTGAAATAATTAAAATCTTTTTTCAGATCATCTAAGAATGGGTCTTCTTCTTCTTTCTTAGATTCCTCTTTCGTAAATTCACCTTGGAATGTCTCTTTTTCTTTAGTAGAATCGGCCATCGGAGCTTTCTGTTCTGTTGTTGTACCTAACTTTTCTAATAATACAATCGCTTCTTCAGCACTAATAACACCATTTTCAACTAATTTTAAAATTCTCTTACGTTCTTCATGCATTTGAAATAGCCTCCTTGTACTTTGTTAGTTATTATACGAAATCAACATTCTAAAAGTTTCAATTTATTTATTCGTCGCTTTTTCTAAATCGGCTGCCATACGCTCGCGATCTCTCTCTAATACAGTTTTCAAATAGTGACCTGTGTAAGAAGCTTTCGTTTCAGCTACTTTTTCAGGCGTTCCAACTGCCACAAGCGTACCACCTTTGTCCCCGCCTTCTGGACCTAAATCGATAATGTGATCGACGGTTTTAATGACATCTAAATTATGTTCAATAACTAATACCGTATCACCATTGTCGACTAATCTTTGCAGTACTTTCAGTAAACGAGCAATATCATCCACATGCAATCCAGTTGTTGGTTCATCTAAAATGTAAATCGATTTCCCGTTCGAACGTTTATGCAACTCTGAAGCAAGTTTCACACGCTGCGCCTCACCACCAGAAAGAGTTGTCGCAGACTGCCCCATTTTCACATAACCTAATCCGACATCAACAATTGTTTGCAGCTTACGTGCGATTTTCGGGATTTTCTCGAAAAATTGCAGACCGTCTTCAACTGTCATTTCTAAAACATCTGAAATCGAGCGATCCTTATACTTCACTTCAAGTGTTTCACGATTGTATCGCTTCCCTTGGCAAATTTCACAAGGTACGTAAACATCCGGTAAGAAATGCATTTCAATTTTGATAATACCGTCGCCACGACAAGCTTCACAGCGACCGCCTTTTACGTTGAAACTGAAACGACCTTTTTTGTATCCACGCACTTTCGCTTCATTCGTAGTCGCATAAACATCACGCACATCATCAAATACACCTGTATAAGTAGCTGGATTTGAGCGCGGTGTACGTCCAATTGGCGATTGATCAATCTCGATGATTTTCTCGATTTGTTCAATGCCTTCGACAGATTTCACTGCACCCGGTTTCGCTTTCGCTCGATTGATTTTATGCGCCAATGTTTTATAGAGAATCTCGTTAATTAGCGTACTCTTACCTGAACCAGAAACGCCTGTCACAGCTGTGAAAATACCAAGTGGAATATCGACTGATACACCTTTTAAATTATTTTCCGTCGCTTTTTTAATGGTAATTTTACGTCCATCTTGCTTACGTCTTTCAACCGGCACTGGAATGTATTTTTTGCCACTTAAATATTGCCCTGTTAATGAATTGTCATCATTCATAACTTCATCAGGCGTACCCGCGGACATGATTTCACCACCATGCACACCCGCTCCTGGCCCTACATCAATTAAATAATCCGCTGCCATCATCGTATCTTCATCATGCTCCACGACAATTAATGTATTACCAAGATCACGCATATCTTTCAGCGTACCGATTAGACGGTCATTATCACGTTGATGTAAACCAATTGAAGGTTCATCTAAAATGTATAAAACACCTGTTAAACGTGAACCGATTTGAGTCGCTAAACGAATTCGCTGTGCTTCTCCACCTGAAAGTGAACCAGATGCACGGTTTAAAGTTAAGTAATCGAGTCCTACATTATTTAAGAATGACAGTCTTTCAGAAATTTCTCGAAGAACTAATTTTGCAATTTGCATATCTTTTTCACTTAATTGAAGTGTTTCGAAAAATGAAATCGCCTCTTTTATAGAAAAAGTCGCAATTTCCCCGATATGTTTATGCTCGACTTGGACAGCTAATGATTCAGGCTTTAAACGGAATCCATCACATGAAGGACAGTGTGATTGCGCCATATATTTTTCCATTTGTTCGCGAATATAATCAGAAGAAGTTTCTTTGAAACGACGTTCAATATTTTTAAGAATCCCTTCAAACGGAGTATCTTTCGCACGTGTTTTGCCAAAATCATTCGTAAATACGAAATGAATTAATTCATCACCAGAGCCATGCAGTAAAATGTCCATATGCTTTTTCGGTAAATCTTTTACTGGCGTATCCATATCAATTTTGAAATGATCACAAATTGTTTTTAATAACGTCGGATAATATTGAGAACTTACGGATACCCAAGGGGCAATCGCTTCCTGATTTAAAGTTAGCGTATCATCAGGAATCACTAATGATAAATCGACTTTCAGTTGTGTACCTAGTCCATCACAAGTTGGACAAGCGCCGAATGGGTTGTTGAATGAGAACATACGTGGTTCTAATTCATCCACCGAAAAACCACAAATTGGACACGCAAAATGCTCGCTAAATAACAGCTCCTCAACGTCCATAACATCAATCATCGCACGACCTTCTGATAAGCGTAGAGCCGTTTCCAATGAATCACTAATACGCGCATCGATTCCTTCTTTTAAAACGATGCGGTCGATTACCGCTTCAATATTATGCTTTTTATTTTTATCAAGTTGAATATTGTCGTCTAAATCACGGATTTCGCCATCAATTCTGACTCGAACATACCCTTGTTTTTTTAAATCCTCGATTAATTTCACATGTGTTCCTTTACGCCCAGAAATCATCGGTGATAAAATCTGCATTTTTGTGCGATCTGGATATTGCTTAATACGATCCACCATTTGCTGAACCGTTTGCGAAGCGATTTCAATGCCGTGATTCGGACAGATTGGCTTGCCGACACGCGCATATAGAAGACGCATATAATCATAGATTTCAGTAACAGTTGCCACAGTTGAACGCGGATTTTTACTCGTCGTTTTTTGATCGATTGAAATGGCTGGCGACAACCCTTCAATTAAATCGACATCTGGTTTATCCATTTGCCCTAAAAACTGACGCGCATAGGATGATAGTGATTCGACATATCGTCTTTGGCCTTCCGCATAAATCGTATCGAATGCTAATGACGACTTACCCGAACCAGATAAACCGGTCATTACGACCAGTTGATCTCGTGGGATTTTGACATCTATATTTTTTAAATTATTCGTACGCGCGCCTTGTACTACTATTTCTGTATTCTTCACTTCATTCTCACCCTTCTGCCTTCATTTCTAATATTGTATCTCTCAATTCAGCAGCTCGTTCAAAGTCTAATGCACGTGCAGCGTCTTTCATTTCAGTTTCTAAAGCTTCGATCAATGCCGTTCTCTCGGCTTTCGTTAATTTCTTACCGTCCGTTACTTTCGCTACATATTCTTCCGTCTCTTCCGCAGCCACAGTCGCTCGAATGACATCGCGAATTTTCTTACTAATTGTTTTCGGTGTAATGCCATGCTCTTTATTGTATGCCTGTTGAATCGCGCGACGACGATCTGTTTCTTCAATCGCTTTCGTCATCGAATCCGTCATCTTATCTGCGTACATGATGACATGGCCATTCGCATTACGCGCTGCTCGGCCAATAATTTGCACAAGCGAACGTTCAGAACGTAGGAAACCTTCCTTATCTGCATCTAAAATCGCAATTAACGACACTTCAGGGATGTCCAAACCTTCTCGTAGTAAGTTAATACCTACAAGCACGTCATACACGCCCTGGCGCAGTTCTCGAATGATCTCGATTCGTTCAAGCGTTTTGATTTCAGAGTGTAAATAGTTAACTTTGATACCCATTTCTTTTAAATAATCAGTCAAATCTTCTGACATTCTCTTCGTTAAAGTTGTAATTAATACACGTTCATTTCTCGCAACTCGCCCTTGAATTTCGTCAATTAAGTCATCGATTTGTCCTTCGATTGGACGTACATCAATTTCTGGGTCGACTAATCCAGTTGGACGAATAATTTGCTCGACCATTTCAGGTGTATGCTCAATCTCATATGGTCCTGGTGTTGCTGATACGAAAATCGCATTATGAATATGCGTTTCGAATTCTTCAAATTTAAGCGGACGGTTATCCATTGCTGACGGCAAGCGGAAACCATGCTCTACAAGGACATTTTTACGTGCTTGATCCCCGTTATACATGCCGCGAACTTGTGGTAAAGTCACATGACTCTCATCAACGATTAATAAAAAATCCTCCGGAAGATAATCTAAGAGTGTGTAAGGTGTTGCACCCGCTTCTCTTAAAGTAAGATGGCGTGAATAGTTTTCAATTCCTGATGTGAAGCCCATTTCACGCATCATCTCTAAATCATAATTCGTACGTTGCTCCAATCTTTGCGCCTCTAATAAATGCTCGCCTTCACGAAGTTCTTCTAGTCGCTCTTTCAACTCTTCTTCGATATTTTCAATCGCAACCTTCATCTTTTCTTCACGTGTAACGAAGTGGGATGCGGGATAAATGGCGATATGATCTCGCTCTCCTAACACTTCGCCAGTCAACGCATCAATCTCTCTCAACCGATCGATTTCATCTCCAAAAAACTCCACTCGAATACATTGTTCATCTCTTGAAGCTGGAAAAATTTCGACAACATCTCCGCGAACACGGAATTTCCCACGTGAAAAATCGATATCATTGCGGTCATATTGGATGTCGACTAATTTTCGCAGTAATTGATTCCGTTCAATTTCCATGCCTGGTCTTAATGAAAGTACCAATTCCTTATATTCTTCCGGATTACCTAAACCATAAATACATGACACAGAAGCGATAATAATGACATCATCTCGCTCAAATAAAGAAGATGTTGCAGAATGTCGCAATTTATCAATTTCATCATTAATACTCGCATCTTTTTCTATAAATGTATCCGTCTGTGGTACGTAGGCTTCCGGCTGATAATAATCATAATAACTGACAAAATATTCGACAGCATTATTCGGAAAGAACTCCTTAAATTCACTATATAATTGACCAGCAAGTGTCTTATTATGTGCAATCACAAGCGTAGGTTTTTTCACTTGTTGAATAACATTCGAAACAGTAAAAGTCTTACCCGTACCTGTCGCACCTAGTAGTGTTTGAAACTTCTTGCCTTCTTTTAAACCCTCTACTAATTGCGCAATTGCTGCCGGCTGATCTCCACCAGGCTCGTATGGGGATTGTAAATCAAATTGTTCATTCATTCCTGCTGCCTCCTTACAATTTCTCGTACATTTATATTACCATATCCGCTTTTATTTTACGAACGTACGTTTTATATTTTTGATTATAGACAGAAAAAAAGAGCAATTGACGATGCAATCCCTCTTTTTATCTGTTCTATAAATTATTCTTCCAGTGATTGTTGAAATTCAATTAACGATTCGGTATGTCGTAAGAACGCTTCCTCATCTCTCTTGTCTAATGCGTCATCAATAGCTGCTCTCAATAATCCTATTTGCTGATCCGCGAGAAGCTGCTTCAAAAATAAATCGATGTAAATGTCATTTAACAACTCTTGACCGTGCAACCCTTGACTAAGTGGATGTTCATTGTTTGGAGAATTCTGCTGTGAGTAACGATATTCCATCTTCATCACCTCGAATACCTTTTTGCTATTATATACGTTTTCCTTGTAATTTTTCAATTATAAATGCTTGAAGTGTTTAAAAATTCTGTAAATAAAAAAACCCGAAATATTGAATATCAAACTTTTCTCCTATTCCTATTGCTATTTCCTAGGCATTAAAATATACTTCAATTATGAATTACCTAATTATTGGTAATTTTATAATTCTAAGGAGGTATATATATGTCGAATTCAGATTTAGCAATCATTTCTTTAAAGGATTTTCAGTTTAACGATGAAATTTGTGTATTTGAACCTTATACACTATACGACAATTCCCGTTGTACATTAGTAACAGAGCAGCAACGTGAGTATTTAGTGTCGGCGTCAACTAGAAGAGTCATCAACAGATGTTGCTCAACTTTTGGAACTTCGTTAGAAGAATGTACACGTCTATCTAAAGAGGTTACTGGAGCGGCAAATAAATTACCCATTTCCCTTGGCACTATGGACACACCTACCGTTCTTTTCCCAACGCTTTCACCCGATCGCGCCTATACATCATGGGTCGTTTTAGGAAAAATCTCGCGTTTTTCGGTCGGTGCAGCAACAAATGCTACTATTTTCTTCAATGGCGATAAGAGTTTTGAATCACAAATTTCAACATCAAGCTTAAATTCGCAAATCGCAAGAAGTTACGTCATCTCTCAACATTATAGTTCATTAAATCAGCGTGCAATTAAAAACATTGATCTAGCCAATTTTACAAAAATCGACCGTAAAGCCATTTCAAAATTATAAGAAAAAGGTACTGCGTCATACTTGATTGACGTAGTACCCTTTATTCCAATTAATCGATTAAGGAGCGTAAATATGCATTGATAAACATACTAATATCGCCATCCATTACTGACTGTACATTACCAGTTTCAGCATTTGTTCTATGGTCTTTTACCATTGAATACGGGTGGAATACATATGAACGAATTTGACTACTCCAACCAATTTCTTTTTGCTCTCCACGAATTTCATCAACTTCAGCTTGTTGTTCTTCCACTTTCAATTGATATAATTTCGCTTTTAACATATTCATCGCTTTTTCACGGTTTTTAATTTGTGAGCGTTCTGCCTGACAAGTTACTACGACACCAGTTGGTATATGCGTAATACGGATTGCCGAGTCAGTCGTGTTAATATGCTGACCACCTGCACCCGTTGCGCGGTACGTATCGACTTTAAGATCTTCACTACGCACATCAATTTCAATTTCATTATTGAACTCTGGGATGACATCACATGATACGAATGACGTGTGACGACGACCAGCAGAATCGAATGGTGAAATTCGCACAAGACGATGAACGCCTTTTTCAGCTTTCAAATATCCGTACGCATTATGCCCTTGAATAGATAAAGTAACCGATTTAATTCCCGCTTCATCCCCTGGCAAATAATCCAGCGTTTGCACTTTAAAGCCATTTTTCTCAGCCCAACGTGTGTACATACGTAACAGCATTTGGCCCCAGTCTTGTGATTCCGTACCACCTGCACCTGGATGTAGCTCTAAAATGGCATTATTCGCATCGTAAGGACCACTTAATAACATTTGTAGCTCATACTCCGCAATACCTTTCTCGAATTCAGCAAGTTCAGAATCTAGTTCCTCTTGTAAAGACTCGTCTGGCTCTTCTTTTAATAACTCTAAAGTCATCTCAAGATTTTCTTGATCATCGACTAATCTCTTGAATTCATTTACAACTTCTTTTAATCCTTTTGATTCAGAAATAATAGTTTGCGCAGCATTTTGGTCATTCCAAAAATTCGGATCTAACATCATTTCATCCGTTTCTTGAATGCGGGCTTCTTTGTTTTCTAAGTCAAAGTGACCCCCTAAAGTCATTTAGTTTGTTGGCAGTGGCATCAAGAATATTACGTACATCAGATAGTTCTCTCATTGTCATTCCTCCATTAATTAAAAAGGGAGATAAGCCAAAAGCATAGTTTGGCTTACCTCCCCCTTACTTTTAAAATTATTCGACTGCACCGTGACAGTTTTTATACTTTTTACCGCTACCACATGGGCAAAGGTCGTTACGTCCGATTTCTTTTTCTTTACGAATTGGACGTTTTTTCTTCGGTTTTGAATCGCCTGATTCGTTTGGAGCTACAGCTTGGCCTTTTGCAACTTCTTCACGCTCTAAGTTCGAACGGATTTCAGCTTTCATTGCGAAGCGGGCAACTTCTGAACGAATTGCAGCAACCATTTCTTCGAACATACGGAATCCTTCTTGCTCGTATTCACGTAATGGATCGATTTGTGCATATGCACGTAAATGAATCCCTTGACGTAATTGATCCATTGCATCAATATGGTCAATCCATTTCGAATCGATTGCACGAAGTAAGATAACTTTTTCGAATTCACGCATACGTTCTTCTGAAAGTTCTTCTTCTTTTTCGTTGTAAACTTGTGTGATTTTCTCTAATAACATTGCTTCGATATCTTCAGCAGTTTTATGTTCGAAATCAGCAATTGTCACCATGCCTTCAGGTAAAAGAGTGCTACCTACATAAGCTTCTAAGCCCATAAGGTTCCATTCTTTCATCGTTTCACCTTGCGTATAAGTTGTTACCGCAGTGTGTAATTCTTCATGGATCATTGACTCAACAAGTTCACGCATATTATCAGTTTCTAATACTGCATAACGCTCTTTGTAGATGATTTCACGTTGTTTACGTAATACATCATCATATTGTAATAGACGTTTACGTGCATCAAAGTTATTACCCTCAACACGTTTTTGTGCAGATTCAACAGCTTTAGAAACCATTTTAGATTGGATTGGCTGTGTATCATCCATACCTAATTTCGTCATCATTGCTTTCATGCTTTCTGAACCGAAACGCTTCATTAATTCATCTTCAAGTGAAAGATAGAATTGAGTAGCACCTGGGTCACCTTGACGACCAGCACGACCACGTAATTGGTTATCGATACGGCGTGATTCATGACGTTCTGTACCGATTACAGCAAGACCGCCTAATTCTACGACACCTTCACCCAATTTAATATCCGTACCACGACCAGCCATGTTTGTTGCGATTGTTACTGCACCTTTATGACCTGCCTCAGCAATAATTTCAGCCTCAGATTCATGGTTTTTCGCATTTAAAGTATTATGTGGAATACGTAATTTCGTTAATAGTGCAGATAAAAGCTCAGAAGTTTCGATCGCAACAGTACCGATTAGTACCGGTTGGCCTGTTTTATGACGATCTGCAATATCTTTTGCAACTGCATTAAATTTCCCTTGAATCGATGAGAAAATTAAATCGGCGTGATCGACACGAGCGATTGGACGGTTCGTTGGAATTGCGACAACATCCATGTTATAGATGTTACGGAATTCTTCTTCCTCCGTTTTCGCTGTACCTGTCATACCAGATAATTTTTCATACATACGGAAGTAGTTTTGGAATGTAATTGTCGCCATCGTCATCGATTCGTTTTGAATCTCAACGCCTTCTTTTGCTTCGATTGCTTGGTGAAGCCCTTCAGAGTAACGGCGACCATTCATAATACGACCTGTGAAACCATCTACGATCATGATTTCGCCATCTTGAACAACATAATCAACATCTAAGTGCATTGATACATGGGCACGTAGAGATTGGTTAATCGCGTGGTTCAAACCGACATGAGTTAGGTCGAATAAGTTATCGATATTGAAAGCGCGCTCTGCTTTTTCAATACCTTGTTCTGTTAAAGTTACACCTTTTGATTCTACATCATAGTTGTAATCTTCATCTTTTTTAAGCATGCGCACGAAAGCATTTGATTGCTTGTAAAGTGCTGCTGATTGGTTCGCTTGACCCGAAATAATTAACGGTGTACGCGCCTCATCAATAAGAATTGAATCGACCTCATCGATTACAGCAAAGTGTAATGGACGTTGAACGCGTTCTTCTTTATAAAGAACCATGTTATCACGAAGATAATCGAATCCTAATTCATTATTCGTACTGTACGTAATATCACAAGCGTAGCCAGCACGTTTTTCTTCTTTTGACATACTATTCAAGTTTAGACCTACTGATAAGCCTAAGAATTCATATAGTGGACGGTTAATTTCCGCATCACGCTCTGATAAGTATTCGTTGACTGTAACAACGTGAACACCTTTACCAGTTAGTGCATTTAAATAGACTGGTAGCGTACCTGTTAACGTCTTACCTTCACCGGTTTTCATTTCTGCGATGTTACCGCCGTTTAGAGCAGCACCACCCATTACTTGAACGCGGTAAGGGAACATTCCTAAAACACGTTTCGCAGCTTCACGAATCACTGCAAACGCCTCGCTTTGAATTTGGTCAACAGTCTCACCATTTTCTAAACGCTCACGAAATTCTTCTGTTTTTGCTTTCAGCTGTTCATCCGAAAGTTCTTCCATTGCTTTTAAATAAGAATCAGTTTCGTCTGCAATCTTTTCGATTCTTTTTAATTCACGTTTATTCGGATCAAAAACTTTATTAAATATGCCAAGCATTTAATCTCACATCCTATATAGTCTTATATTTTATTTTATCATTTTTAAAGTTATTCGTGCAAATGAACGAAGTAGTTATTTCAAAACACGATTGTAATAACTACTGATTTATTAAAAATCGTATGTCATTTGTACCTTTTATTAGTAATTTTTACACCATTTAAGCGACTTAATTAGTATATCATTCTTTCTTGCTAAATACAGTGAAAGCCACGTAATTTACTATGAATTTCCATAACTAAGGAAAAATACAATCACGAAACATTTCGAGGTTGACCTGTCACTCGGCTTAATTGAAAATCTACTGTCATGTACCCTAATCTTTGACCAAAAACCTCAAAATCCCCAAAAAAGAGGAATCGCAATGTAATTCATCACGACTCCCCTTTTGCATATGCATAGATTTACTGAATAAATAAATCTAAATTAATTCGTTTCAATTAATCCGTATTTACCATCTTTACGTTTGTAGACAATGTTCGTTTCATTTGATTCTGCATCAGTGAAGATGTAGAAATCATGTCCTAGAAGGTTCATTTGAAGAATCGCTTCTTCATCATCCATCGGTTTTAAATCAAATTGCTTCGTACGAACGATTTCTAAATCGTCCTCAGCGTCAGCAGCAACCTTATCTGGGTCAAGCTGAACGTTTGCGAAGTAAGTGCCGATGCCTTCACGGTTGCGGAATTTACGGTTTACTTTAGTTTTGTGTTTGCGAATTTGACGTTCAAGTTTTGAAACGATTTGATCAATCGCCACATACATATCGTCATTTCGATCTTCTGCACGAAGAGTTAAATTCTTCATAGGAATTGTTACTTCAACCTTTGTACGTCGATCATTGTAGACCTTTAGGTTGATGTTAGCTGTAGCGTTAATGTCTTCATTGAAGTATTTTTCAAGTTTTACAACTTTACTCTCACAATATTCTCTTAACGCTGGAGTTACCTCAATGTTTTCACCACGAATGTTAAATGTTAGCATATTAACTCCTCCTTCATAAGCCTATAACTTATATATTCTACATTTCCCCTAGAACTCCTCTTTTAAACGAGAAAAAAATGAAGAATATTTATAAAACTTTAAAATGGCATTAATATACTTACTCGAAACTATTACTGCTTCTGACTTTGAATTTCTTTTTTTCGACGTAGCTTTAACTCTTCAATAATCAACTGCTCAAAAGCTTCATTCTCTTCTAACTCGACCCCATACTGAATTCCTTCTGCATGATATTTTTTCCAACGTACTTCCCCAGCTGTCTCCAATAATTTCGTATCTAAACAAAACGACAGGCCGATTGGCGATTGAAGTTCTTCAGTTTTGAGTAATTCTGGTACGAGCAAACTAATACCACTTGGACTAATATCAATAATTTTCCCCACTCTTGTAAATGCAACTTGATTGACTGTACATTGATATTGAACTTCAACAGGTGTTACGAGTAAATGGCGAAAAGGCTCTGACCTTTTATAATCCACCATACTCACCTCCTTCATACTGTTTCTACTATTGAAACTATTATAACAAATGGTAGGAACTTTTGTACTACAGTCAACCATTAATTGTGTTTTTATCGTGACATAAGAACGCAAAAGCAGTACAACAATTGTTGTACTGCTCACTTTTGACTATTGTTTTTTTAATCCATTCAAGTATTCATTCACATCATAAGCATTTTTCAAAATCACATAATCGCTTCGAATTGAGTTGGATACCATCTCTAATAGGCGGACTTTTTGACCTTCTATAGTAAATTCACGATTCAGGAAGTCATATTGCTTATAAGCAATGACGATTTGCTCCATAATCTCTGTGTACCATTTAGATTCAATTTCTTCTGATTGATTAATTTTGTCGTGAATTTCCATTGCAGCTCGCACTGCATCTTCAAAATTCACAATCGATAGAACTGCTTCTGGAATCGTATTGACTTCTCCTTTAATAACTGACGCTTTATCATATTTTTTATACGTATTATAAAGCGTTGTTTGCGTGAAGAATTTTTTCTGGAATTCGGTCATTCCATTATAATATTTCATCGCATAAATCATATCTTTGACGAAACTAGTACTACCTTTTTTGATTTTCTCAAAACGTTTATCGGCTTCTTCAGCATATTTAATATCTTCGGTCGCGAGAACTAAATAACGTTTTTCTTTCTCTGGAGTTGAACTCTCTATCGCTCCGAATACAGGATCATTGTTGAAAATCGTTTTTGGATCACGTGACAGTTTTTTATGTGCCGCAATTGACGCTAAAATGGCATCTTTTTCTTTTACAGAAAAGTTTTTCGCATTCATATCTTTCACTGTATCAAATGCTTGTTTAATTTTCACAAGTCCTTCGTATTGAAGATACTTCGTAATGACTGCTTTATCTACAAAGTTGAGTCCCACTACTTTCTTCGGTGAATCTTTATAAGTTTGTGGCACCGATAAGAATACATACAATTCATACGCTGCTTCTACTTCAGTATATTTTGAATCTGAATCGAGTTTGTTGACCATCTTCGTAAAGTTATCTGCGGTGATTTTCGGATTTTTATCTTTTTCAGTTGAAGATGCTATTTCATCGCCATAGATTTCTTTAAACTTATCTAGCTCTGCACTATACACTGAGTAATTCTTTTTCGTCGTATCTTGCAGCTTGTCATATTCCACAACTAATTTAATGACTTCCGCTTCATAATTATCTTTTTTAGGATCTAAAGTTTCATATTTCTTGTCGACTGCTTGCGCTGCTTTAATTTCCTTCTCATCAGCAAGAAGTGTCGTCAACCAACTTGGGTTTTTCAATTCATTTTGGACAATATTCTTCGCATCAGCCGTAAGTTTATTGTACACACTAATAAAATCTAAAATATTCGCATTGTTTTCCATCGTTTTATTCGTTTCGCTTAAATTTCTATATTTCACTGCCACTTCTTCTGTCGCAATATATGATTGATATTTTTTCAGAATAGAAGAATCTACTAATGTTAATGCAACATCATTTAATTCATTGTATGCAGTTTTCAATTTAGCAACTTCAGTTAGTGTCGCTGTTTTTGGATCAAGTGCTTTCACCAGTGCTTCAAATTTATCTACATTTTTGAGCGCATCGCCATATAATTTTTGAATTTGCTCTAATTGTGGATTGTAAAGGAAATACATTTTTACAGGTATGCCCTCTTTATTTAAGTCATTGTAAAGCGCAACACCTTCACGCGCATAAGTTCTATTACCTGGCTTCAATGCATTGAATCGTTTTTCATATTCCATCGCGCGTAGTAAGTTCTGAATCTGCGTTTCATTTAACCAATCAATCGGATTATAAATCACTTCATCTCGTTTATATTCACCTTTAAAACCAGGTTCTGGATCATAACCAATGATTACGCCATTAGCACCATAGATCGGTTTATTCTGTCCATTCGGTAGTTCAAGCATACCTGAATAACTCTCATAGTTCGGGGAGTTATTTATGATTGAAAATTGAACTGCCGAAGCATCTTTACTAATTAATAAAGCTTTTCGCATATTTCGAACAAATTGAGCCTTATCCTGAGATTGACTATATGCGTAGAACCAATGGTCATATTTAATCCATTTCCCATTAATTTCACGTTGATCAAAAACCGTCTGCGCTACATCTTGAATTAATAGTAAATCCAAATACGATTTATATAACATTAAGTTTTTCGGATCGATGAATTGATCTAATATTGGATATAGCTTTTTATTTTTTTCGTAAATTTCTTTCAGTTTGTGAATATCGATGATTCTACTCGTTGAATTAATTGTTTTTAGTGCATTTTCAAATGTATCTGCTGCTTTTATGACATCGCTATATTTTGTAGATGCTGCTATTAATACACTCGATTTCAGTACATATTTCTGCACATCAGGTAATGCTTTTCGGTATGTCAAATAAACTTCAAAGACTTTCTTCTCGTATGCTGGATCTGAAATTGGAATTCTTTTATAAGCTGCATCAATTTTCTTTGCTTCATTAATCTCCGTTTCATCCCCTAATAATGGCAGATTCACTCTTAATTTATCTTCAATTTTAATAACATCTTTACCAAATTTGTCGAGCTTATTATACGCTTTAATTGCTGTTAAAATATTTTCACGTTCTTTTTCCGTTTTCGGAGTCGGTTTTAGGTAAAAAATTTGATTATACACATCAATAATCGGCATAAGTTGTTTGTATTTTTTCAGTACATCGGCTTCTACTAAATTATTGATTTTTGAATACGGCTTAATGTCATTTTCATATGTGTTTTTCACATTTTTTAAATTATTCATCGTTTCAGCATCCGTAATCACATTCGTATAAACTTCTTTATAAACACGATTGACTGCGTCTTCAAAGGCATCTGCCTTATCTTGAGGTGTCTTATACGTATTTGGTAACCCCTTAATACCTATTTCGTTGACAAGGTATTTTTTCACATTCGCATTCGCATCTAAATACATATTATAAGTAGCTTTAGCATCTTTCGTATAGTTTTTCGAAGATGGTCTTAATGCTAAATATTTCTGATCGACAGCCATCGCCGCCTTAATATTTTCCACTTCCGTTACGAAATTTTCGACTCTCGGTTCAAAAGAATCAACAAGTTCCTTCTTCGGTTGATCTAGTTTCGCATACAACTTCACACTATCTAAAATCGCATTCAATTCCTTAGTTGAATAAGGATCTGTTACTTTAGCCATTTTTTTCTTGATATCAATCATCGATTCAATCAGTTTATAATCCTTCACATATTTCGATGCAATCATTTTCGTACCTGAAGGTTTGTCTTTTTCAATCGTTTTATATGCATCTTGGATCGCCTTAAGGTCTGTTAAACTACTGTACGACTCCATCTTCTTCTCAAATTCCGTCACATGTCCAATTTGTGTTTTGTAAGTTCCTCTCGCCACACTAATGACAGGCGCTTCGCTCGTATAGCGAATCGCAAGATCATTTTTCTTCACTAAATCATGGTAGGCATCCGCTTCTTTAATCATGCCCGCTAAATCAGTTTTTTTCAATGCTGCGCTATAAGCCTTTGTCATCCCTTGCCCTTTTTTAATCGCTGCCGCATCTTGAAGATAGTTTAGACTTAAAGAAGTTAATTTTTGTTTGACGATATCCTTTTGATCGCCACCTAGTTTTTTATAACTTTTTATCGCAAGATCCAAATTCGTAATGACTTCCTCAGATTTAATTAATCCTTGATTGTAGATTGTATCGATTTGAGCTTGCGTATAACCTGCACCTTTTAACGCTGTATGATCTTCCGTAGATAAATTATTTTTCGAATCATAATCTGGCAATGATTGTAATGCTTCTACTACTGTTGGAATTGCCTCGTATTTTTTATAAGTTGCTAATGCCGCTTTATCTACAATCGTAATCGGCATGCCCAGTAGTTTTTTACCATCAGAAGTGTCGCGATTAATGTTTTTATATGCAGTTACAGCATTCTTGACAAGTTTGTATTGATCCCCTGTTCCTGGAAGTGCATTTACCGCTTTTTCAAAAGCATCTTTCAGGTCGATTTCTTGCTTAATTTTTGACGTTGGAATGCTAGTAATTTCTCCATGAGATTTTGTGAATTTCGCCAATGTTAATATCGTTGGCGTACCTTTTACAATAACAGAAATGGACTCTTTGCCGTCATCATATTCAAGATTCAAATCATATGCTTGTTTTAAATAAGCATTATTTGTTGGATCAAGTTTTTTATATTTCGCATCAAAATCGACCGCTTTTTTTACAAGAGGTTTTAATTGTAATAAGTAATCAATCGCCTCTTGTGAGCCACCTAAAATTCGTTTTTGATTATCACTTAATTTTTCATATGCCAATATAAAATCATTAATCGCCGCTGCATCATTCAGTGTAGGTAATGTTGTCTCACTCGATTTCGTTAATTTTTTGAAAGTTGTATTTGTCTTATTAATAGAATTATAGTAGTTAATTTTTTTAACTGTACTCGCTGGTGTGTATGCCTTACCAGCACGATTTAAACCATTGTAAGTTTTTAATAATCTTGGCGCAGCTGTCATATAGGTAGATTTCGATAATTTCGCTGCATCTTTTTTTAATTTCGATACTTTTTTTACTGTTGGAGCAATTGCTTTCACATGCTTCGTTAATGTTTTGCGATTCGTTACTTTCAGTCGATCTTTTTTCGATAATTTGTTATAGGCACTATTCGCTAGTTGAGTTTGCTTAATATAATTTGATTTCTTCGGATTGATTGCTTTAATTTTCGAAGTAACAGCTTTCACTTTTTTAGGAACTGTTACTTTCTTCGCACTTGCATCGATTGGATATGCTGCTGTTAACCAAGTCGGAACAGTCAACACAGAAGCCAAACCAAGCGCCATCAATTGACGTTTCATGGAGAATCCTCCTCTATTTTAAGTTCATAATTATTTGATTTATAACTTTAATATCGTCATTTAATTAGGTATTTTGAGGGGGAAATATTTTTGTAAGAAATGTAATAAACTCGATTTCTGCCGATATAGTACATATGTAGGAGGTTTTCGAATGAATATAGTAAAAGAATTAAAGCCAACATACTTTGATGACTTTAAATGCATCGGAAGTGAGTGCGAAGATACTTGTTGCGCAGGTTGGAATATTGGCATTGATAAAAAAAGCTTCAAAAAATATAGAAAAGAAACGAATCCAAATTTGAAATCATTACTTCAAAAAAATGTGAGTCGTAATCGTCAGGCAACATCCGATTATCATTACGGCCAATTTAAAATGGATGATCAAGATAAATGTTCGATGTTAAATGAAGAAAATCTTTGTACAATTCAACTAACTTCTGGTGAAGAAGCACTGTGTCATACTTGTACAATTTATCCTCGTTCAGCGAAATCAATTAATGATTCGATTGAAAAAAGCTTGGATACATCTTGTCCTGAAGCAGCTCGTTTAATTTTATTGAATCCTAATGGCATCGATTTCGTTGAAGTTGAACCTGAGTTACCAAAATATAATTTTGCACAACATAGACAATCTGATGAACAAAATCAATATTTTTGGGCGAATCGAATGTTTATGATTAGTGCTTTGCAACATCGTGTACATCCATTAGAAGTTCGTTTAATAGTAATCGGACTTTATGTGAAAAAACTAGAAGAATTAGAACCCGCAGAACGTTTTGTTCAAGCGCAAACCCTTTCAAGTCAATATTTAGCTTATTTAGATGATGCGAATATTACAGATTTAACTACTCAAATCAAACCTAATTATGATTTCCAAAAAGCATTAACCTTATTTTTCTTGAAGGATTTTTCTGCTCGATCAAGTCGATTCAATCAACTGGCTTCTTGCACATTTGATGAAGTTAATTTTGGTGATTCTACTGAATCATTTGCTCAATCATTACTGAACTATAAAACTCAGTATGATCAGAGCGAATTGTTGCAAATTGCCTTGGAAAACTATTTAGTGAATTTAACATTTGCCGAATATAATGAAAGTAAAGAAGATATTATTTCTTTCTACACATTGTTAATTACAAATTTCTCATTAATTCGCTTATTATTCATTGGTAATGGACATAAATTTAGTTATACGAATGAAGAAATTGTTGCGACAATCCAAATCTTTAGTAAGAGCTGTCTTCATAATACGACTTACATCAATAATGTTAAAAAAATTATTTCAACTAAACAATATTCTCAGACTTCTCAAACAATCAATTTAATCAATATATAAAAAAGCTCCGGAATCCTTATAAATTTAGGTTTTCCGGAGTTTTCTCATTCTTTTTTATCGAAATACGTACCATCTAGATTTCCTAGTTGGCTATACGGATTTACATAGCGTTCTTCCGATTTTTTAGAAACTTGAAGTTGGCGCATATCGGAAACAATCTCCGCTTTGCATGATTCAAGTCTTTGTAAAATCCCTTCATTCAAGGCTTGTAATAATTTGAAATCTTTATGAGCTTTCACGCTAACTGGGTCAAGTGCATCGATCGTTTGACCTCTTGCATCTAACAGTTTGTCGATCAATTCAATTTGATTTTCTCGCTTGTCGTTTTTATCTTCTTCAAGCTTTTCCAATGTTGCATATAGTTTTTCTGAAAGGAGTACGAGTTGTTGAATCGCATCCATTAAACAGAATCTCCTGAATATTGTTGTTTACGATTAATTTGAATAACTTCCTTCCATGTATCGCGGAATTGCTTCGTTAATCCTTCAACTTCATCAAGAATGGCAGTATCATTTTTAATATTTGCTTGCGTCAATTGGCTATGCATATATTCATAGAGATTGTACATCTCCTTTGAAACTTCCACATCCATTTTCAATGTACTCATTAGTTCCCAAATAATCGCTTGGGCTTTTTGTACATTCGTATTTCGCATTTCAATATTATTCACTTCAATCGCTTTTTTTGCTTGGTGGATGAATTTTAAACATCCGTTGTAAAGCATTAGTGTCAGTTCACCTGGGGACGCGGTTGTAACACTATTTTGCTTATATGCATTGTATGCATTTTGTACTGACACACCGAACAACTCCTTTTAAAAATATTATTGCATAAACATAGCTGATTGGCTATTGGCTTTTTGGATGGCATTCTCCATTGCCGAAAATTGCTTCCAATAACGTTCTTCGATTGATTTTAGACGGTCTTTCCAATCAGTAATCTTTGTTTCAATTGAATTAATTGTTTTACCAAGTGAATATGACAAATCTGAAGCAGATGTTGACTTACCAGCAGATTTCTCAATTGTTTTCACCGCGTCTTGAGCAGCAGTTCGTAGTTGACTTACGACACCTGGATTTTCTTTTGTTCCATCTCCCGCAAAGACTCTCGTTATGATGTTTGGATCTTTATTAATGGCTGCTCTTAGTTTATCTTCATCTATCTCAAGTTTACCGTTATCTTCCCAACTTTTCGATGTAGAAATGCCCAGGCTCTTTAATGTTTCTCCTTTTATACCAAAAACTGACCCATCAGCAGATCCTGAAGTAGAAGTACCGTATGTTGTTAAAGTATTTCGCATTTTGGATAAGACATTATTTAGAGTACTGTCACTTTTTAATAAGCCTAATTTCGCAGTTTCTTCCCATTTTTTTACCTCTGCCTCAGTCATTTCAGATTTTTGAGCATCTGTTAATGGTTCATAACCTAGTTTACGTTTTTCTGAAGTTCTATCGTTTAATTCCTTTACTAATCCATTATACATTTCAACAAATTGTTTTACTTTATCAACTGCTTTTTCCGTATCTGGAGTAGATGAAACAGTAATAGGAGCCGATGTATTCGATAAGTCTGCTGTCGCAGTTATTTCGTATCCAGCTACTTTAAAAACATTCGAACTTTGCTTATATTCTACGCCGTTAACAACCATTGTTGCATCTCTACCATTTTCCGCTAATGTAAGGTCTGCTTTGCCAGTCAATCCCGCAAATAATGCCATCCCTTTAGTTTGTTCTTCATTTACTATCCCACTAGGTTGAACTAGACTAATTTCAGCTCCAGCTGCATTATCACCAGTGTTATTTGCAGATAATCCGAAGGTCCCATTATTGAAAATAGCAGTTACGCCTGCATTTGAGCTGTTAATTTTCTTCATTAAAGAATCAATTGAATCTGAATTAGTAAAAGTAATTTTTGTTTCTTTCATTTTCCCATCAGCTTGAATTGAATTTAATGTGAATTCTCCTTTTTCAGAAGAAGAACCGCCTAGTAAATCTTGAATTGTACTATTACTTGTTAATTTAGTAGGATTCGTAGTATTAGTTACAAATGTACTACTAGTTGCACTTTTTAATACAGGAGAAAAAGTATCCTTTAGAACACTATTATCCGAAGTAACTTCTAATGATTCCTTGGCATCTTTGCTTGAAAACGCCAATTTTCCATCAATAAATGAAGCATTAAATCCTTTTGAATCTACTTCTTTTAATAAATCTTTCATAGTAGCATCAGGATTATTTGTTATTAATGCACCCAAATCGATGGTTTCGTTTTTTTCACCTGCAATGAGAATAATCGTTCCGCTATTCAAACCTAAATCTGATAATTTTGACCCCGAAGTGGCAATTGTATCATCAGCATTCTTTAATTGAATTGATTGTTTTGCAGCATCATTAAAAGTCATGCCTATATTTTTCAATGAATCAATTGCATCGGAACTTAATTTAGATGTATTTGATTGTTCTGTCAGTTTAAATTGACCATTCGTTAATGATAATTTAATACCTTCACTCTCAAATTTTGAAATCAAGTCATTTACACTACCTGTTCCACCTGCATAGCTTTGTAACTGTAATTTGCCTTGATCACTCAAACCTTGAATATCATTTATTAAAGTACTTCCAGAAATTCTTTCATTACTTACATTTGATGAAGTAAACGTATTTGAAGCATTCTTTGCAATTGAAATCTCACTAATTGATAGATTACCGCTCGCACTACCACCAGCCTCTACTTTTACAGAGTTATTCGTTGATACATTTGAAGTTTTAGAATTCCAATTACTTTGTAAGCCATATTTATCAAATAAATCTTTTTGGAATGTATTAAGCTTCGTATTCACATCTCTATAAGCGTCACGTTTCCACTCATATTTTTGCTTTTGAACTTGAAGCTTTTCCATTTGTGCACTTTCAGCTTTCATTAATTTTTCCATCATTGAATCTATATCCATCCCAGAGGCTAATCCGGAAATTTTATTTTTGTATTGTAAATATGAAAATGAAGTTGTATTAGTTGTGTTATTTACTGGCATTTTATATCCTCCTAAATCGATTTATCAACAATATTCCCTATTAATTTTTGCATTTCATAATAGGCATCTAAAAGTTCTTTCGGTGGAATTTCTTTTATTACCTCATTAGTTTTAGAGTCCACTACTTCCACGTAGTACTTACCTAAACCTTCATGAAATATAAATTTTGAGTTTTTATTATTATGTTCCATAAACTCATTCATTTTATTTACTGCTATTTGGTATGCTTGAATTGTTGGCTTACCTTGATTATCTGTCATTTCAGAGATTTTCAATTCTTTTTCAGCATCTTCAAATTTATTATGTTTACTCAATGGTGGATTCTTGATAAGAGAATTAGATACTTGATCTATTGATGTATTAGATACTATTTTCATACATTAATTCACCTCACTAGAGCTTTTCCTTTATATCGGACTTAATAAATTTTTTTATAGTTGTTCAATTGAATTTAATTTAACATCAAACACTTCACATTTTTTTAGTTTTGCTCCAGATACTGCCGTGTTATATACTTGCATCTTAGAATTAGGAATTGCTCTATCAAACCATCGTTTATAAGTTAGTAAATTTTGTACTGAATAAATTTTTGTACCATCATTTGCTTCGATTTCTTCAAGTCGATTATTACAAGATGTTTTCCGTCCAGAAGTAGACCCAATCGCATGAGTATTTTCTCCTTTAAACCCTAAATCTTGTCCAAATAGGAATAAGCTCTCATACCCAAGTTTTTCTATATAAGAAAATGCTGTTGTTGCTACTGATCCACCAGTTTCCAATAAAAACTGATTCTTCCCCTTTACGAACTCCTCCGCCAATTTATATCCGCTTTGAAAAAGTATTCTTTTCATCCCTTTAAATTCTCTAACTGCTACATAATTTGCTGTACATAACGCGAGTAAAGTCCCATTATATCTGTCGTCAAGTTGATTAATTATATTGTCTTGTGCATCTGTAATTAATACAGCTTTTGGCTGTATATTATGATCTAGTAAAATTTTCAATGCTGAACCTACACAATAAATATCAAAAAACACTTCATTTTGTTTTAGCCATTTGACTGTTTCGTTAAGTGAAGGACCTGAAGAAACTAATGCAGCTCTTTTATTTGATGGAGAATCAACAGCTACTTCATTAAATAGAGAAGTATTCTCATTAAAATTTTCTTCCATTTGGTTTTTGAATCTTTTAAAGGAAACTTGCCTGATTTTTATATCTGCAAGAAATGTAAAAAGAGGATGTTTCTCAGTAACGACATTTAGGAAAACTTGTGGAATAATAACTTTTGCATCTCTAAGAAATTTAGGTTCACCTGTATACACAGAAATGTTTTCTGATTCAATCAATTGTTTTACGTTATGATTTTTATAGATAGCTTCTTCTTCTGGAAATAATAATATGTATTTAATTATACAATTAGGATAATTTTCTATTAAATAATCTAAATGATACCCTAAGCCTAGACCAACTATCAATACTTTCGAACCATTAACAATGTTTTCTGATTCAATAAACCTCTCAACATCCAATTGGGGATTATATTTGCTATAAATATATTTATTATTTATTTTTAATGTTAAAGTATTATTCTTTGCTTCCTCTACTTCCCACTCCATATAAACACTCCTATATAAACAAAAATAGAAATCACTAACAAGTTTAGGATTTCTATTTTTCATATTATTTAAAAAACGTTAAGATTTGATTGACATCTTCTTCAGTCATTTGCGGATGTAAAGGTAAAGTTAATGCCTGTTCATACCACTTCTCTGCTTTCGGGCAAAGTCCACGCTCATATCCTAATTTTTCGTAATATGGGTGCCAATAAACAGGAATATAGTGTACGTGTGCACCAATATTATTATTACGTAATTCTTCAAATATTTGTTTTCTTGTTTTTTTCAACTGTGGCAAATCCAATTGAACTGAATAAAGATGCCAACCAGATTTCGTATTTTTCAACTGCCAAGGCGCTTTAACTCCATTAATATTTTTTAATTTTTCATGGTACACCTCAGCAAGATTCCGTCTTTCTACAATAAATGTATCTAGTTTATTCATTTGAGAAATGCCTAATGCTGCTTGAATATCTGTCATTCGATAGTTATATCCTAAATCAACCATCTCATAATACCATTCACCTTGGCTTTTCGAGTAATCTGTTTGTTGAATTCCATGCCCTCTAAATAAAATCAACTTTTCATAGAAATCTTTATTATTTGTTACAATCATGCCACCTTCACCAGTCGTAATCGGCTTAACTGGATGAAAACTAAACATTGTCATATCTGCAGTAGAACCAACTTTTCGATTTTTATAATCTGCACCTAGTGAATGTGCACCATCTTCAATAACAATAAGATTATTTTCTTTAGCAATTTCCATAATGCGATCGATATCTACCGGTTGGCCTGTGAAATCAACTGGAATGATTGCCTTTGTATTTGAAGTGATTTTCTTTTGAATCTCTTTTGAATCAATATTATATGTTTTCTCATCTATATCCGCGAAAACAACTGTGGCATCCATATATCGAATACAATTTGCACTCGCAGCAAATGTAATCGGTGTTGTTATTACTTCGTCCCCTTTTCCTATACCAGCGGCATAACAAGCGGCATGCAAAGCGGCTGTCCCATTTGCAAATGAAACAGCATATTTTACATCAACATATTTTGCAACTATCTCTTCAAATTCTTTTACTTTTGGACCAGTTGTAAGAAACGGAGATTTTAATGTATTTATTACTGCTTCAATGTCTTCATCCGAGATCCATTGCGTACTATACGGAAGGAATTTTTCTCTTTTTTGCATTATAATACTAACTCCCAATTTACTGGAGTACCTTTTTTAGCATCTACTTTTATTTTTTTCCCTAGTAATAAATCAAAATATTTTGTTGGTAAACCTAGACCAGGTCTTACATCTCGTAGATTCTTCTTGGTGAACTCGTCTCCAGCTTTCATATCCTCACCGATATACAATGATCGACGTGCTAATAATGAAGGTTTCTCTACTTCTGTCGGTCCATATTGAACTTTACCTATACATTGCCACGCTCTCTCTGTATCAACAACAAGTTGTTTTAATTCGTGAGGTTCCATTGAAAAGGAAGAATCTACTCCTCCGTCTGCTCTGTCATTTGTAAAATGCTTTTCAATTACAGTTGCTCCAAGCGCTACTGCAGCTACAGATACGCCTGTCCCCATAGTATGATCCGATAAACCAACTTCAACTCCAAATAACTCTTTCATATGAGGGATTGTAGCAATATTTGAATTTTCTGGTGTTGCTGGGTAAGTGCTTGTACATTTTAGTAAAATTATTTGATTATTGCCTTCTGCTCGAACAGTTGACACTGCTTCATCCAATTCAGCAACTGATGCCATTCCTGTTGAAATGATAATGGGTTTACCTGTTTTTGCTACTTTTTTTATTAATGGTATATCTACATTTTCAAAAGAAGCAATTTTATAAGCAGGAACATCCAGTTTTTCTAAAAAGTCAACTGCAGTTTCGTCAAATGGTGAACTAAAAGCTATAATCCCTAGTTCTTTACATTTATTAAAGATAGCTTCATGCCATTCCCATGGTGTATAAGCTTTTTTATATAGATTGTATAATGATTGACCTTTCCATAAATCTTTTTCATTAGAAATAAAAAATTCATTAGTATGTATATCTAATGTTATTGTATCTGGTGTATACGTTTGTAATTTAACAGCATCTGCCCCCGATTGTGCAGCTAGTTCAACCAATTGTAGAGCTCTCTCTAACGACTGGTTATGATTTCCAGACATCTCTGCAATAATAAATGGTTTATTGTCTTTTCCTATTGAATAATTTCCAATATTCATTATTTATTCAACTCCACTAATTCATTTAACCAAGGATTATTAGAACCGTTACTTTTTGTAACAAGCAGACCTTTCTCGCTGATTTTTCTTAATTTCTTTGGATTTTTAATCGTATCAACTATCAGTTTTTTATAATGCTCTACAGTTACTTTACTGTGGTGTCCTAAATTTAATATGACGCCTTGGCTTTCTAAATAATTTGTTCCTTCTATTTGATTATCGGCAACAATTGTGCAGGATGAAGGCAGACCTATATAACAACGTTCCCAAGTTGTGCTCCCTCCCGCACCAATTGAAAAATCTACTTCTTCCATTAAACTTCCTAGATAATCAATTTGCTGATGATAGTAATAACCTTTTTCCAAACAAATAGATTTAATTTGCTCTTTCTGAATATTTCCATCCCCACAAACTATATGTACCTTTGTAAATTCAAAATCATTTAATGCTTCAATTACTTTCAAAGTTTCATGTGTAGGATCCGTACCACCCATAAATACTAATATTTTTTTTAGTTCATCGTTTCGTTCTCTTCTACTTTTTCTAATATTAATGAATTCTTTCCTCATTATTAGATATTTTGGTCCTAATAGTTTTTTACATTTTTCAGGCACTAGCAAATCATATCTAGTTTCATAATTCGGAAGAAGGTTTTGATCTATTATTACATCACAGCAATGATTTCTATTTGCTAAATCATCAATTACCACGATTTTATTAGCAAATTGATATAGTTCTTTTTCTTCAACTTCATCTATCTCATAATGGTCGATAATTATCGTATCAGTTCTTTCCCAAGAGTCGATTGTTAAAAATCCTTTATTTTGAACAAATTCAATTAGATTTCCTTCAATAGCTTTCATGTAAAACAGAACTACATGCCCTTCATTTTTTAATTGCTCCGCAATCGTCAAACATCTCATAACATGACCAGTACCAATAACTATTGAGGCATCTGCTCTAATAATAAAGTTCAATTATTTCACCTTCTTTTGTTCAATGTGAGCATTTATTCTCGCGATTTCTGGATTCTCTAATAAGTATTTTATTACATCTTCACTTGGCACTAATAAATCATCAAAATTTAAAGCAATTTTATTTAATACTTCATAATCTTCTAACGTATCTAAAGTGACTCGCAAAGAAGGCCTGTTCTTATATTCAGAAACCTCAAAATCACTTCTTTTGAATTCACTCTTATTTTCATAGGCATAATATGTTACATGTTCTTTATGTCTATTTTCTTTTCCATTTTTTTGAATATATTCTAAAGCATTGAAAGAGATTATTTCTGGTGCTAAACCTCTTGGTAACTCTCCTTTAAGGTCAAAGATATCCACTTGATTTTTTTCTATTTTTCTAACCATCTCACTCGCCATATGATAATCTACAAATGGACAATCAGCAGTAACCCTTATGATATAGTCCGGTTCATAATTCATAGCTGCTTTTATATAACGATCGAGAACATTATTCTCTGATCCTCTAAAACACGCTATTCCATTCTTTTCACACCATTTTGAAATAACGTCATCTTTGTTTAAATCTGATGTTGCAACAATTACTTCTGAAACACCTTCAATTTTCTTACACCGTTCTAAAACATATGTAAGTGTATTGCTATTACCCAGTTGCTTTAAGACTTTTCCAGGCAATCTAGTCGATCCCATTCTAGCTTGGACGATAACGATTGTTTTCAAATCTACACCTCAACATCTGCATTATATTTTCTGTACTTTTCACCTAACTCATTCCACCGTGAACTAGTCATTTCAAATAAATAGATATTATGCCATTCTCCATTTTTTTATATGATTTTCTTAAAGCCAATTTCTCAATCATGCGTCAATCCAAAATTAACTTCAAATGATCTTCTCTAATCTTCACCCACTTCATTTAATCACTACTTTCCTAGTAAAACTAGTTAAAAATTCTTGACCATCCCAGACACTATTAAAATCGAGTGCTTGTCCTACTGGGACGATTCTATCTATCCCTCGAGACTCAATATTTTTTGCGAATTTTTGAAGTTCTTCTTCATTAAAACCATAGTAGGTAAGTGTTTGATCTGCATCAGATATTAGATGGGTAACTGAATTCAATGAATTTGTTTCATATTCATAAAATATGCCATTCCCACAATGGGATTCTCTCAATTTTTCATTCATTGACAATAACTCTATTCGAGAAAAAATTGGTTTTGAGTCAATTTTTTTAACATCTTGATCATTCGCTAACATTAAAGAGGTAGCCAGTTTTGTGACTTGAGTTGCTCCATCAAATTCAAATTGTTTTTGTTTCACCTTTAGTTCTATTCTATTCCAGAATTCTACTGATTTCTCTCCTACCCAGATTACTAATCTAGGTGATGAACAAGCCATTTGATTGAACCAATATGAATCGTTATAAAACCTATCAATCAGGTTCTCAAAACTCTCGTTATCAAGTTGTTCGATTATTTTACTATTTAAAACTGCAATTGAAAATCTGTTTGCGAATACTAACTCATTTGCTAGTGGAGATAATGGGATAGATCTAATAACATTAACTGTTTGATTACCTCCCCACACCACTCTTGTATGACATTTATTACTAATTAATTCGGTAGCTTTTCCATCGTGTGGATAAGTACATATTATTGTTTGACTTCCGATTTTTTCATTACATTTTAATTCTTCTAATATTATTTTTAAAAGGTTATTTTTTGCTGCTTTCGAAGATACTCTAATCACATTACGATTACCTGCAAGCATTGATAATAACCAAGAATATACAAAAATTGTATCTACATTGGAAGGTGCTATGTGAAAAGTAGTTCCTCTTGGTTTTATTAGTATACCTGTATTTCCTTCGTAAAAATGTTGCTTCATAGCAACTATATTTGATTTCCTTAACCAATAACCCAAAGCTACAATTTCTGGCTTCTTTTTTTGTGTTAAGAAACGTTTAGACAACGCCTTAATAAATTCCAGAGTTTCTTGAGCAAATGGCTCATTTATCGACTGTTTCGATAAAACATCAATATTCTCCTCAAATGTCAATTCATTTTTAGGCCAAAAAATATTCATTCTATTCTCCTTCTTGAAACGTATCGCTACATCCTCTTATTTCGGCTTTCGGTATCCTACCTAAAACTGTAAAATACTTCCCTTTCCAACCACATTTACAATTATCTTCTCCTATAATTGTTCCTAAATCTTCTGTCAAAAGCGAATGCCCTGGATAGCTTCTAGGTAACTCACTTACAACTTGGATTAAACCTAGTACTCCATTTCTAACATTTTCAAAAGAAATCGGATCACGAATAATTACGTCTGCATAGCTAGGTGAATGTAAATAACCTTCTTTACATTCTATGAAGATTGAACCTACTTGCTCAACCATGCCATAATAATTATGGATTTCACTAATTCCTAACTGCTCTTTGATTTGTTGATTAAAACTCAAAGAATCTATTGCTTCATCGCTAAGTTTTTTCCAACCTCCACCATGAATTAATATTGCATTATTAAAATCTAGTTTTATTCTTTGTTCTTTTAGTTTTTTAAAAACATACTTCCAAATCATAAAAGTAAATCCAAACATTAATATTTTTTGATGTCCAAATTCATCCATGAATTTTTTTAAACCATCATAATCTAATGTCATATCGTCATTCAAAGCATAGAAATGTTTTCTTCCAAAGTTAGAAAACCCAATAATCCCTGCACCTCGAGCACTAAATGACTTCCGATTTTTCAAAACCGATTTTGTATCTAAAATGATCATGGGTAATCTTTTCTCACCCAAAACTGGCTTCATTAGACTTACCAGAGCTTTCGTTTGTGAAATTGCTGTATTTTTATCTAGATAAATTTTCGAAACTGTTTGACCTGATGTACCACTTGACGTTAATACTTTCACAACTTCTTCATCTGGAATAGATTTCAATTCCATTGACTTAAACAATTGTACAGGTAAAAATGGAACATCAATTATTGATTTCGCAATTATTTCTTGTTCGCTTTTTTTTATCATTTTAGAATATGCTTCACATGCATTAAAATGTAATTCTGATAACTCATTCAATTTTTCAAGCAGTATTATTTCCTTTTCAGTTTTTTCTAAATGAAATGGTTCTTTCATAAACACATCTCCTTTAACTTTACATAATCTATCTTACCGTTAGTAAATCGAGGTAGCGTGAGGATTTTCACTTTATAAGAAGATTTATGTAAATGATATATTTCTCTCAAAAACTCACTTACTTCATTTAAATATTGATCATCTTCGATTGCAACAATGAGTCTATCATCATTTCCAGTACATGCTATTGCTGTAGAAACTTGCTGTTCTAGCTTTCGTTCAACCTCATCTAAATTAATTCGAAGACCAAAAAGTTTAATAAAACGCTTTAGCCTACCGGTTATCGTAAAATAACCATCTTCGTCGACTTCAGCCGTATCTCCTGTATATAATACACCCTGTAACTCATCTCCTTTTTTTAAGTCCTTTAAACAGTCTGCATATCCTAACATTACATTTGCGCCGAAATAAACTAACTCTTCATTTTTTATTTCTAATTTGCCTCCAGGAATTGCAATTCCAATTGAATTATATTTATTCTTTACTTGATCATGCGGAATAAATGAAATTCTTGGAGATGCTTCTGTTTGACCATACATTACATAAAATTTTTTGTTTTTCTTTTTGGCATATTCAGCAAAATATTTAACTAATTTCTCACTTAACCTACCTCCTGCTTGCGTTAAAGTTTTCAAATCTGGCAGATTCATATTTACAAATCCAATTCTCTGTAATATCTGATATGTAAAAGGCACTCCTGCAAATGAAGTTACATTCCTTTTTTTCATTAAATCCCAGAATGTCTTTTCCATTACACTTTCATTTGTAATTACTATACTGGCACCAGTTAATAAATGACTATTTACAAGAGACATACCATACGAATAGGATATTGGTAAGTTTACCATTGCACGATCTTCTGAATTAATATTTAAATACTGTTGTATTGAAAATGCATTTGATTTTAAATTATCGTACGATAACCTCACAAATTTTTGACTCCCTGTAGTACCTGAAGTGCTTAATAACAATGCAAGATTTGGATGAATTTCTATTGGAATATTTTTTTCTCTGACTAATCTCTTTCCTACAGTGATATATCCATCAAATTCATTCAAACCAACGATCCATTTCGGTTTATATTTATCGACAGTTATTTTCAATAATTCAAAGCTTAATTCTTTTGATAGTAACATGACAGCATGCTCACTGTTCATAGCAGTAACATATTCTGAAATAATATCTATTGTATTTTCACATAAAATCAGAATAATGTTTTTTTCTTCACTATTGAACGGTAAATTTTTCAAATCATTATAAGTATATACTTCATCGTTTGTAAACACCGCGACTTTAGAACTGCTAAGGTTAAAAAATCCCATAAAAAATCTCCTTTCAAAAAAAGAAGTGTAGCAAATTGCCACACCCCACCGCCACTAAAATACTACATCATATTTCCCTAAAATCTCTTTTGCTTTTGAAAAGCTACTCATATCTAGTACATCATCTGTATCGAGCATTATATCAAAAACATCCTCTAACTCAGCAATCAGGCTCATGTGCCCAATAGAGTCCCATTGAGGTATAGTATTATATTCTAATTCTTCAATATTCACAGTTTCATCCAATTCTAATACTTCTTTAAAAATTTCTTTAAGTTTCAAAACGAGACCTCTATTCTTCTAGATAATCAAATATTTTTCTTGCTATAGACTCCCCATCCAATTCATAATATTTAAGCATTTCTTCGTAAATACCTGAATTTTCATAACTATGTGGCAAGCCCATTATTAAATGTGGTGGTCTAACCTTAAAGGAACTAAATACCTCAGCAATACTGCCTCCTAATCCACCAATTATACTATGTTCCTCAACTGTAACTAATAATTTTTTCTCGCGCGCAATTTCATTTAATTTTTCATTATCAAGTGGATTGATTGTATGCATGTTGATGACTTCAACTGAAATACCTTGTACTTCTAATATTTTTGCAGCACTGATACATTCAGATAATATACTACCTATTCCAATAATTGCTACATCAGTTCCATTTAATAAAGTATTACTTTTCCCAATTTTGAAGTCATAATCTTCTCGGTAAACTATCGGACTCGGAGAACCTGCCGTCAACCGAATGTAAAGCGATTGTGGGTAATTAAAACTTGCTTCTAATAATTTTGTTAGTTCAAAACTATCTGCTGGAGATACGATGGTAATGTTAGGTATCGATCTAATAATTGAAATATCTTCCATGCTACAATGCATTGTTCCTATCATGCCTAATACAATACCACTTGATAAACCTACCATACAGACTTTATTTTTCATTTCGCCGATATCCATTCTTATTTGTTCAAGACATCTTAAGGTTTGGAAAGGTGCGTAAGTTGTCGTAAACACTTGGAAACCTTCACTTGAAAGTCCTGCAGCAATCCCTATCATATTTTGTTCTGCAATTCCTACATCTAAGTAATTATTAGGATATGACTTTCTAAACCTATCCAATCCAGCAGGTATTGATACATCTGCAGTTAAAACCATTAAATCCGAATTCATTTCAGCATATTTCAGCATTTCAATTCCAAAAACTGCTCTTTGCCCCATCCTTGAAAATAATTTAATTTCTTTAGAAAACTTACTACTACTCATATACGACACCTATATCTTGAAGTGCTTGCTTATACAAATTTTTTGTTAATACCGAGTGATGCCACTCAATGTTATTTTCTGCAAATGATACCCCTTTACCTTTTATTGTATTTGCTATTAACGCAAATGGTTTATCACTGTTTTGATTACTCTTAATTTTTGAAATAATATCATTAACATCATGACCATCGCATTGTACAGAATTCCATCCAAATACTTTGAACTTTTCTCTTAAATCCCCCATATCTAAAGTCTCCTCTATTTTCCCACCTAATTGATATCCATTTCTGTCTACAATTACTACAAGGTTATCTAATTTCTGCATACTTGCAGACATAACTGACTCCCAAATTGAACCTTCATTGCATTCTCCGTCTCCAAGAATTACATAAACTTTTGAATTAGATTTTTTTTTCTTTAATGCTATAGAAACTCCAATACCTAAAGAAAGCCCCATCCCCAGACTACCACTAGTGAACTCAATGCCTTTTGCTCTGTTCATTACAGGATGCCCCAAAAACTCACTATGACTCTTCATAAATGTGTCTAAATCATTTTCACCTATAAGTTCAATATATTCTAATGCCGCATAGTAAGACAATACGCCATGTTCCTTACTCAATATTAATCGATCCCGATCCTCAAAATTAGTCATATCATTACTTATTTTCATTACATAACCATACAGTGCTGTAAATATTTCCACTAATGATAATCCTGGACCTAGATGTGCCGCGTTATTTCCCGATGAAAACGCAAGGTCAATTGACCTTTTTCTAATCGCCTTAGACATTTCAGTAAGATTATAAACCACGGAATGCCCCCCCATCTACTCTTATAATTTGTCCTGTAATAAAAGAAGCTAAATCTGAACTTAAAAACAATACTGCTTTTGCAACTTCTTCTGGTTTACCTAATCTTTTCATACAGGATTGATTGATTTCTTCTTTAAGGAAATCAGTATTTGTAATATTTTTATCTAACATTTCCGTTTCAATGAATCCAGGGGCAATTGCATTACTCCTAATTTCACTAGATTCAATTGCTAATCTTTTTGTAAATTCATTAATTGCTGACTTACTTATGCTATACCCCATCATACCAGGATAAGAATTTAACGAAGCAATAGACGAAATGTTTACAATAGAAGGTGTTTTTGATTTTCTCATAAGCTTAATAACATATTTCGTTAACTCGAAAGCTCCATAAAAATTAATTCTCATCATCTTTTCTAAATGACTAACTGTAGTTAGTTGAGCCAATGTATCCATGGCAAATCCAGCATTATTGATTAATATATCAATTATTATTTTATTTTTCTTCAGCTTCATCACAAATTGTTTAATTTCATCTATTTTTTCTAAATCAAAATAATAAAATTGAATATCCACATTATTTTCCTGTGCAATTCTAGAAAATTCAGCTTCAATTCTTGGGTTTTTCTTTCTCATACATGCTATAATATTACTTTTATTTTCTGCAAATAACTTAATTATTTCTTTCCCAATTAATCCGGAAGAACCTGTGACTAATGCAGTTTTGCCAATGAGCAGCTCCATACACAGCACCCTTTTCTTTTTATTATTCGAAACTAGCAATTAAACTATGAAATTTCACCATAGTATTCCATTTCTTTTTTGTTAATTCAAGTATTTCAACATCATAGTACTTTTCATCTTTATAAATATGATCCTGAAGAATCCCGACTTCTCTAAAACCATAATGTAGATCCATTTTTTTCATTCCTAAGTTATTACTCATTACTTCAATTACAATTTTATTTAAGTTAAATTCAAAAAAAGCATAATTCAAGAAATATGGTAAAATCCTGCTAGCTATTAACGAATAATTTTGATCACCTATATAAAAACCAGATGATGCTCGATTGTTTCTATAATCAATTTCGTTTAAAGAAATTAGTCCAATTTTAACATCATTTGAATAAATCACATAATATTGATTTTCTTTTGAATCAATATTATCTCTAACCCATTTCAAATGTTTATTTTTATCTTCATCTAAATTAGTATACATGTATTTAGTAACGTGTTCCTTTTTTCTCCATTGAAAGATCTCATCTGCATCTAGTAATGTCATTTTTTTAAATGTAAGCATATGTTATTCCACCTTACATAATTTCTACTAATTCTCTTAACTCCAAAATTGTTAGCCAGTCAGTATTTTCATTACTTACATAATGAAAATCTTCCGCTATAGGTTTCGAACCTTTTTTATTATCCTCAGACCACCAACTAAATTCAGGTTGTATTACATAATAATCCTCAAATTCAATTGTATGTCTTGCATCATCTTCAGTAATCATTGCTTCATGAAGTTTTTCACCTGGGCGAATGCCTACAATTTTTATTTCACAATCTGGTCCAATTGCTTTTGCTAAATCAACAATGTTCATACTAGGGATTTTCGGAACAAATAATTCGCCACCATGCATACGTGATAAATTATCAATAACAAATTGGACACCATGTTCTAAAGTAATCCAGAAACGTGTCATTCGAGCATCGGTTACTGGTAATACTCCTGTTTCACGCATTTTCTTGAAGAACGGCACTACACTTCCACGACTTCCAACAACATTACCATATCGAACAACTGCAAACTTCGTATGTTTTTCACCAACATATGCATTCGCTGCAATGAATAACTTATCCGAAGCTAATTTCGTTGCACCATATAAATTTATTGGACTACAAGCTTTATCAGTTGATAGAGCAATTACTTTTTCTACACCTTTATCAATTGCAGCATCAATAATATTTTGCGCACCATGGATATTTGTTTTTACTGCTTCAAAAGGATTATATTCACAAGCATCCACGTGTTTCATAGCTGCTGCGTGAATGACGATATCTACTCCATCAAAAGCTCTATACAATCTTTCTTTATCTCTAACATCGCCGATGAAGAAGCGAATTCTGTCATCTGTAAATGTCTGTTTCATTTCATATTGTTTTAACTCATCACGAGAAAAAACGATAATTTTTTTAACACCTTGCTCAAGTGCTCTTTCAATAAACATTTTACCGAAAGATCCTGTACCTCCAGTAACAAGTACTGTTTTATTTTTTAATGCTGATTGAGTCAATTTAATCCCACCTATATATTAATTTGAAGCTATATTTTTAATTCCCTTAAAAAAAGGAATGATCTCGTATTCGAAAATATCTGATACTATTACAAAATCTCCAACTTCAAGTCCCGAATTGATTTCATTTAAAAAATCCGTAACTTGATTTTCTTTCCAATCTAGAGTAATTCCTTCTGCTTCCAAATAGCTTCGTGCACTTGTAAGCCATGTTATTCCTTCAGAGAAATCGACAACCATTTCTAATGCTTCACTTATCCGATTTTCATTTATAAACCTGACAATTTGACTACAACCAGCCGGAATTCTATGAATATAATCATTGTAATCACTAACGACTTCTTCTATTTGAATCATTTATCTCATCTCTTTTCTCTTTAATTGCAAATTGAACTATTTCTAAATACTTTTCTACTGCTAATAATCCATTTTTATAGAAATCAATATTTTGATTTTTTACTCTATTAAATCTTTGATATTCTGTTTCATTTTCTTTTTCTAAATATTGTGTATCAACAGATAGAATCGTTGGCATTAATATATGACTTATTGGCAATTTTTTATTTAATCTAGATATTTCCATATCGTTTGCATCTAATGTTTTTATTGTTGAATTTTTAAATTTTTCTATTGTTGAATCATTTTCAATCGTCTTAATTGAACTCTTATATATTTTGATTAATTCTTTGGTATTTTTCAAATCCTGCATATGCTTTTTAAGTACTTGCGAATTCTCCATTAATACGGGAAATTTTAAATCATTCGATATTATCATTTCGTCTTCATTTTCCACTACATATTTTCTAACAAAATCTTTAAATGGAATTTGTTTATAGCCTTTGAGCTTTGCACCACCTTCAGTACAGTTAAAAAACTCATTGGACGGTGGTTGAACGACAATCATTCTTTCAAATGCAATCCTCATAGAATTCATAGATGTACTAGTTTGAATTTTCCCCTCATAATAGCCATCCACTAACTCAAACTCATCTTTATTAGTAACTTCTATCTCCTTAACATGATTATGTCCTTTCACATGACTCAAATTGTCAGTGAATGCAAGATCCTGTCCAATAAATGCAATTGGGCCACTTGATATATATTGAGCAATTGAAAATGACAAGTTTGCGACAGTACTACCTGCTAAAAGTGATGGTATTTTTTCCCCAATAAATTCATCTACGTACTTATTCACATCTGCATGCCCTAATAAATTACAAATAATCGCTTGTTTCTCAAAACTATCTCTTATTTTAGGATGATTTTGAAAAGAATAGATCATGGTGGCATTTTTAATCAATAAATTGGAAAAATGATTATAGTTAGCATCTCCACCATCAATTGTGACAATATAATCTGGCGAAATATCATTATCTAACAAAACATTTGTTGTAGAACCAGAGGATAGTAATATTATATTCTTTCTCCACTTCTTTACAAGCGGCAATTGCTTTAACAAAGATGGACCACTTGAAGCAATTACTATAGGTAACTCAAACATATTTTTTAAGTTTTCAATACTTGCATCTCGATTCATATGATTCAAATTTAACGCAAGGTTCTTCTGCCATTTTTCTGAAAACATCATTAATGTATTATCATTCACACGATTTGCTTCTTGTAAATCCCTAATTTTTTGTAATAATTCTTTGTATAACCCCGGAAATATTTTGTCATAGTTTTTCGTACAATAAACATTAAATTTTGTACGAACCTTTGAGTTAATATTTATTAAAACATCCTCTAAAAATGAAATCAACTCCGATGAAATTTTCACTATTTCATCATGTTCTTTCTTTATTTTAAGTTCATCGCGCCCTAATAAAGGATCTATAACGATTATTTGTTCGTCATAGCGATTTCTCTTAATTAGCTCATCTATATAGTGTCCGCTTCCATAACCAAATACAATATTTAGACTATGCGGACTATATTTTTTAGCTATCACTTGTTCTGCTTCTCTTACCGGATTGTACTTACTATGTATATAATATTCATTTATTTTTAATATTGGATTTCCATCTTTTGCTTCAAATTCTTCGATTATAAATTTTCCTTGCTCCATTTTCATCACTCCATAGTCTTTATATCGTCATTTTTTATAGAATAATTAGGATTTCCCAAAATAAATATTATTTTTTTAAAAGAATAAATGACTTCTGTCGCATACGAAAAGGATTCCATCTTTAGACAGAATCCCTAATCAAATCGTTATATTATTGTAATAATTGAAGAACACCTTGTGGTTGTTGGTTAGCTTGCGCAAGCATTGATTGCGCTGCTTGAGTTAAGATATTGTTTTTAGTGAATGCCATCATCTCTGCAGCCATGTCAGTGTCACGGATACGTGATTCTGCTGCTGTTAAGTTTTCTGATGTTGCACCTAAGTTATTAATTGTGTGCTCTAAACGGTTTTGCACAGCTCCTAATGATGCGCGAGTTTTAGAAACTCTATTAATTGCTGAATCAATAATTGAAATTGAGTTATCGGCATTTGTTTGAGTCGTAATATTTAAGCCTGCACCTTTGGCTCCTGCTGAAGCTAACGAAGTAATTGCTCCTATTTTAGAATTAACCCCTAACGCAGTTGCACTCATTGTTTGAATACTTAAGTTAATTTTTTGCCCTGAGTTTGCACCGATATGGAAAACCTTACCTCCATCGACAGTTGCTTGACCAGCTGATGTGATTGTTTTACCAAATTTACCATTTAATAAAGTTTGAGTATTGAATTCAGTATTTTTTGAAATACGTGTGATTTCTTCTGATAATGAATTAATTTCTAATTGTAGTGCTTCACGATCCGATGTTACGTTCGTGTCATTCGCAGATTGTACTGCTAATTCACGCATACGTTGTAAGATTGAGTGTGTTTCGTTAAGAGCACCCTCAGCTGTTTGAATTAGAGAGATTGAATCGCTCGCATTTTTAGAAGCCATGTCTAAACCAGAGATTTGGCCGCGCATTTTTTCTGAAATTGCTAAACCTGCAGCGTCATCGCCTGCACGGTTAATTTTGAAACCTGAAGATAATTTTTCTAAGTTTTTAGAAGCTGCTGCTTGGTTTGCACCTAAGTTACGGTGTGTGTTAAGAGCTGCAATGTTATGTTGAATTCTCATTGTGGAATTCCTCCTTGAATTTTATTTACCCCACGTCCCTGTGGTGGTTGCTCGGTACTTGTACCTTACACAAATTTTATCGGCTACAATTTCATTTTATTAACTCAAAATTAAAAGAAAAAAGCTACTTTTGAGAAAGCACTTCGTTTTCCAAAAGAAAAAGCGTATAGGCAATTGCCCATACGCCTGATTCCATCAATTATTGTAATAATTGAAGAACACCTTGTGGTTGTTGGTTAGCTTGCGCAAGCATTGATTGCGCAGCTTGAGTTAAGATGTTGTTTTTAGTGAACGCCATCATCTCTGCAGCCATGTCAGTGTCACGGATACGTGATTCTGCAGCTGTTAAGTTTTCTGATGTTGCACCTAAGTTATTAATTGTGTGCTCTAAGCGGTTTTGTACAGCCCCTAATGATGCACGCGTTTTTGATACTGTTTTAATTGCTGAATCAATAATTGAAATTGAATTATCGGCATTTGTTTGAGTCGTGATATTTATACCTTTACCTTTATCTCCAGCAGCACCAATTTCAGTAACATCCGTTTTAATTGCGTCAACCCCAAGTGCAGTCGCACCCATATTCCCAATACTAAGATTGATTTTTTGACCAGAGTTTGCACCGATGTGGAATGCTTTCCCACCAATTTGTGTCGCATTACCACCTGAAGAATCTGCTTTACCAAATGATCCTGTTAATAATTTTTGAGTATTGAATTCAGTATTTTTTGAAATACGTGTGATTTCTTCTGATAATGAATTAATTTCTAATTGTAGTGCTTCACGATCCGATGTTACGTTCGTGTCATTCGCAGATTGTACTGCTAATTCACGCATACGTTGTAAGATTGAGTGTGTTTCGTTAAGAGCACCCTCAGCTGTTTGAATTAGAGAGATTGAATCGCTCGCATTTTTAGAAGCCATGTCTAAACCAGAGATTTGGCCGCGCATTTTTTCTGAAATTGCTAAACCTGCAGCGTCATCGCCTGCACGGTTAATTTTGAAACCTGAAGATAATTTTTCTAAGTTTTTAGAAGCTGCTGCTTGGTTTGCACCTAAGTTACGGTGTGTGTTAAGAGCTGCAATGTTATGTTGAATTCTCATTGTGGAATTCCTCCTTGAATTTTATTTACCCCACGTCCCTGTGGTGGTTGCTCGGTACTTGTACCTTACACAACTTATATCGAAATGCTTTCAAAAAAGTTTAGCTTATTTAATAATTTTTTAATTGTTCGAGTAGATTAGTGTCAAATTGTGTCGCATCTCGGTTTTCTTGTTGAATTGCTTCGAAAACTTCCTGTCGATCTACTTTGACAGAGCGAGGTGCTTCGATGCCCAATTTCACTTGATCACCGTCAACTGCGATGACTTTTACTTTAATATCCTCGCCAATCATAATCGATTCGCCGACTTTTCGAGAAAGGACTAACATTAGCGAACACTTCCTTCCTTCGCTTGTAATGGATAGCGAAGTGGATGCGCATCATTTTCAACTAGGACGATTTGTCGACCAACTTTCATTTTAGCATTAATGACAATTGGCGCTAGTAAATTCATAGTCGATTGAAGCAATGTCTCTTTCAATGTCAAAATACCATAGACAAGTACATCTTCAGGTGATTCAATTTCAAGCTGCTGTTGAATTGATGGTTCTAAATCGAATTCATAATCTGCTTTAAAATCATATGGATATCCCGCCATGAAGCCCACTGTAGGTGTTTTCACTGATTGTAAGATGATGAATGGTGACTTCTCAGCAAGTGGGATGATGACAAATTCTGTTTCCTCTTCAAATGCTGGAATCCCTTTCGGAAAATGAATTATATTTTCTGGATCAATCGTCATTTCACCTAAAAATTTCGTTTGAATTTTCATCTGTTATTCTCCTTTAATTACGGATGTTTGGACGTTTTCACGTTGCACGATCGTTCCTGAAACTTTCCCAGGTGTGTAATCATGCACGACTTTTCCTAATTGTACATCGATTTGCGGTTTATGTGTTTGGAATTGGACATTTAAATCGCCCGCTTCATATTTAATTTTCACTGAACCAACAGAAGGCTTCCATTCGATGCCTAGTCGCTGTTGCTCATACGTATCATGCTGCTTCGCAAGGTTTGAAATTGTATCACGTCCGCCATCCGGTTGAATATTCATTAATGCATTTCCTTCAGAAGCTCGGCGCGCGATTCCTTCCATAACGGCTGATTGCCCTTTTTGAGCAAAATTCCGAATCGATTCGCCATTCGAAATCAGTCCGAGTTCGCGATATGCCTGTGAAGAATCAATTAATAGTTTCGCATCTGTTTGCGAAATTTGTAATGTAGCGGCTGGTTGTGAAATCGTCTGCTTCGCACGTGGTTGTTCAATATGTTGCACTGGCTTTGAAATATTCAAATTAAGTTTTGCATCTTGCGTTTGAATTTGGATTCGATCAAGTTTCATAGTATGCCTCCTTTACAATAGAAAGAAAGCGCCCGGGCGTCATCGAAAACGCACCGAACGCCATATATTTTATAGGAAATCGACTAATGAAGGGCGAATAATTTTTGCTCCTACAGAAAGTGCTGCACGGTGAATTGATTCTTCCGTGATCAATTGTGTAATCGCTTGTTCATATTCCACATCTTCATTATTTGAAAGTTGTTTCGTTACTGAAATTTTCTGGCTGCTTAAACGATCCATCATCGTATCAACACGATTTTGTTTCGCCCCAACGCCCGCTTGAACTTTTAAAACCGCATCTGATTGCGTTTGTACTTTCGTAATCATTTTGCCAATACCCTCGCCAGTTGCGCCGCCATCTAATTCTTGTTGAATCTCATTCATCATTGAGTCTATATTTTGGAATAATTCCTTCGCAGGTGTATTTACGCCGAAAGTGATGCCATCATACACTTCCACTTCAACCGTACTCATATTCCCTTGTAAAGTTGGTAGTGGATCTTTTGCGCCCGCATTTGCAAATAATGGTTTTCTTACGTCCGTACCTGAGAAAATATACGTGTCGCCTTGTTGCGTATTCGCTACGTCACGAATTTGTTGACGAATTTGGTCGATTTCTTTTTGCATCGCTTTACGATCATCGTCCGTATTCGTATCATTTGATGCTTGTACCATTAAATCTTTGACGCGTTTTAATGCATTATTCGTTTGCGTTAGCGCTGAATCGGAAGCATCTAACCAACCATTTACTTCATTCATATTACGAGTGAATTGGTCATTCTTCACTAAAGTTGTACGGTAACCCATACCCTTTACTGCAGCAACCGGATCATCTGAAGGTCTCGTTAGCTTAGAACCACTTGATAATTGTTGTTGTAGCTTCCCCATCGTGCCGTAACTATTACTTAAATTATTCAGCATATTATTCGAAAGCATTGATTGTGTTATACGCATTGAAAGTCCTCCTATAATCCTACGCGGCCCATGCCGTTAATTATTTTGTCTAAAGTTTCATCCATTACGGTCATCATACGAGCTGATGCATTGTACGCTTGTTGGAACATGATCATATTCGTCATTTCTTCATCAAGTGATACTGAACTTACTGAAGCTTTATTATTCGCGATTGTTAATTGTAATGTTGCCGAGTTTTTCGCCATACGTACAGCTTGCTCACCTAGCACCCCGACATCCCCAACCATCCCTTGATAGAAAGTTTGAGCAGATGCACCGTTTAAACCAGCTAGTACTTGCGTTTTAAGTTTGGCTAAATTAATCGCATTCGTACCATTCCCAGATTCACCTTGAGTTGATGAAGCTGCGATTTGGCTATAATCATTTTTGATTGCATCCGAAATTGCAAGATTCGCTGCACTGAAAGGTTTGCCATCTGTCGTCACGAAGAAATCCTTATCAGCAACTGATGGCTTACCATCTTGTCCAAGCGTGAATCCACTATTATGAATAGTATTAAATTCCTTCGCAAATTCCGCTGCTAATTTATTTAAATCATTAATTTTCTTCGGATAAGTACCTGATTCAGCAGAAAGAGTTAATCCGTCCGCTGATTTCTCCACATGACCATAGCTATCAACTAAGCTTTGTAATACGCCCGTTCCTTTAGACATTTGCGCCATGCTCACTGTTTTACCAGCACCGCCACCGCCCATGACAATATTAAATTGTGAAAATGGTGTGTACCCTTCATCTTCTGTGAAGTTTTTGTCTGTTAAGGCGCCTGTAACTGGATCAACTGTTGTCGTTTGCGCCGTTAATTTCGCGGCATCCTTCTTGTTCACAAGCTCCACCGTATCAGGAACACCATTCGTAGAAGTACCTAACTTCATCGAAATAATATATGTACCTTCCGCATTCCCTTGTGAATTACCACCATTACCTTCTTTCGTAATCGTGATTGGAACATATTGAGAAAGTTGGTCGACTAAATTGTCTCGCGCATCATATAAATCATTTGGTAAGTAACCATTCGGTTCAACAGTTGCGATTTGCTGATTCAATTGAAGAATCTGTTCTAAAATTGAATTCACATTTTTTGTTTCAACATTGATTTGGTTTTTTAAATCGCCTTGTACTTGTGTCAATTGCTTGTTGATATAGTTGAAAGTATCCGCAAGATGACTTGCTTTTTCCACCGCTACTTGGCGCGTCGCATCATTCGTCGGTGTCGTACTAATATCTTGCATCGCTTTATAAAAATCATCAAAAGCCGTATTTAAACCATAGCTTGAAGGCTCCGAAAAAATGTCCTCTAATTGCTTCACTGCTTCCGTTTTTGAACCCCAGAAACCTAAATTTGTCGTCTCTTGGCGGAATTGATTATCAATAAATTGGTCGCGTACACGCGTAATTGATCCAGCAGTCGCACCAGTACCTAAATAACCCGGTATTTTCGGTGAATTCATCCCTAATCCTGGGAAGCCATTCGTCGGCGTCATCTGTACTGTTTGGCGTGAATAACCGATTGTATTTGCATTGGAAATATTATGTCCAGTTGTATAAAGAGCTGATTGCTGAACCGATAAACCACGTTTGCTCGTCTCAAGCCCCATAAAAGTAGATGCCATTTATTCATTCTCTCCCTTTTAATAAAAAATCACGTTTTACATTCTGTTCTTTTAATCGGCGATAACTCATTTTTTTGAAGCAAAATGCTGAAAAAACGTCCTTTATTCATACTTTTCACAAAAAAAGATGAAGCAGACATTCCTGCTCCACCTTTTTTCTATGCTTTTGAGTCAAACTGCCCTTGCATAGCAGACTTACGATTCCCTGAAGTCGAACTATAGTTGATTTGATCCGGTTGTGGACGAAGTAAATCTAACGTCAAATTAACAAATTGCAATGATTGAAAAAGAAGCTTTTGATTCATATCATTTTGATTTTGAAGTGTCGTCACCGTTAGTAACAAGGATTTTCGCTTCTCTTCAAGCTGATTCTTCTCATCTTCACTCGCATAATTCATCAAATCACTGACAGCCACTCCAGCTGAAGTAACTTGACGTTCTTTGAAAAACTGTTCGACCGCTTCTTGTCGCTGATTTTCCAATTGTGAAATAGCTGCAATATGCGATTGTTCATTTTTCATCGTTTCATCTAAACCCTCAACCTTCGCAGATTGAAGAATTTCAGTTTTATGATACGCAAGTTTTAATAAACTTCGATGCATCATATTAAGCTTATCCATAATCATTAAAATTTGTTCAATCGACATTGTCTTGACTCCTTACTTATGGGCGATAAAAATTCGCGATATTCTTCGCCAAATTATTCGCATCGACTTTATAAGTACCTGCTTCAATTTGTTGTTTTATAGCTTGGACTTTTTCTGCACGTTCTGTTGAATAAGGTTTAATACCTTGAAGGTCCTTTGCTTGAGAAGAAATTTCTAATTGATCCGCGAAATTCATCGTTGTTTTTTTAGTAGCCTCAGTTTTAAGTTGCTGGTTTTTATAAGGATTTACTGGATTCACACCATAATTATTAATCTTCATATCATTGACCTCCTTTTTCATTTATAGTTACCCATTACTTCGGCAATATTCACTATAGTTTTAGTGAGAAACCTATAAAAGAGTAAGTATAACTACTCAACAAAAACATGAATAGTCGTTTATACCTATAACAACTGGAAGTAGGCTATATATATAGTCTTTGAAATATTTTTTTATTTTTTGCGTTCATTCAGATAAGTGCCACGCTCATTTTTCGTAACAGACTCACGGAATTCTTGGCCCGCTTCAAATGCTCGTAATTCACCTTTAAATTTGGATTGGCAAGAATCACATAACTTCCCAACAGTCGTTAAATGACCACAGTTGTCACATGGATAGCCAAGATTCGGGAATAAAGCCGGTTGCAAACGACCTTTACGAACCCATTTGTGTAATAAATCTTCTTCAACACCTGTCGCTTCCACGATTCTCTCAATTGTAGCCGCACGATTTTCACGTTTTCTTAAAAAACGATAAACTGTTTCGTACATTTCCTCTTCATTCGCAGCACATTTACTACAAATTTCCCTCACACCAATATAATTAAAAAAACCGTTACATTTTGGACAATTTCTTAATTCACCCATATAAACTACCTCCGATTCATGCATCTCCCTTATTATGTCGACAGAATTCGATTTGAGTTTACTTTTCGATTACATTTGCCCCGAAATAAATGTGAGTATTTCCACTTTCTCTGCTCCTGCATCCATCAACAGTTGTCGTGCTAGTGACATCGTCTTTCCCGTCGTCATGACATCATCAATTAATATTATTTTTTTGCCACGCATACTTGCCCCAGAAATTAGTGAAAAAAATTGAGCCACTTGCTCACGTTCTTTTTTGGACTTCTTACTTTGCTGTTCTTCTGTATCTTTCTGCAATACCGTTTGAAATGGTATATTGGCAAATTTCAGAACGGTTTCGACATGCGCAAAAGTTCGCTCAATTTCCTTTTTCGGATGCATAGGAATCGGTATGACGACATCATATTTCCTTTTCTTAATGGCCTTTCGAATACTAGCCGCAAAAAAATGTGCTACGCGAAGATCTTGCTGAAATTTGTATTGATGAATGACATCGTTCATAAATTCATTATGAAAATAAATTGCATCCGGACTTTTAGAATAGACGAGCTGCTCCTCACAATTTGAGCAAATGATAAAACTTGGCGCGCGCCATAAAAAAGTAGCCCAAGTAACTTCTATAACTAAATATTCCCCACAAAACAGACAATTATTCATAGTCGATTCAACCGCTTAATCTCGGATACCGCAAAATCCATCTGACGTGTTAAGCCGTCATGGAAGAAAATCAAGTCGCCACTCGGTGCATCTTTTGAACGCCCCACCCTTCCACTAATTTGAATGAGCGCAGCGTGATCGAAAATACGATTTTCCGCCCCTACAACTGCCACTTGTAAATTGAAAATCGTGATGCCTCTTTCTAAAATCGTCGTCGTCAGTAAACCGCAAACCTTGCCATCTCGTAAAGCTTGTACACTCTCTTTTCGATTCGGATCACTCGCATGAACCGCCAAAATAGAATGCTCAATTTTTTGAATTAAAGGCAATGCGACCATCATCAATTTAACGGACGGGAAAAATACTAAAAACGGCTTATTTTCCGACACGCATTTGATGAGCCAATTTCGTAGTTTTCGCGGAATAATCCCTTGATTAAATTGGCGATCATACTGCCACAACGAATCAAATTTCGGCACAGGCAAATCTTTGCCATGGAATCGTCGCGCAATAAATGAATAACATTTTCTCTGTGAAAACCGCGTTCGCTCAAGCTTTGTAGGGGTTGCTGTTACAAGAATTGTACGTCCACTCGCTTTTTTCGCTTTCTTCACAGCTTGGCGTAATTTCTCGTCAAATGTATACGGAAATGCATCCGCTTCATCGACAATAATGACATCAAAAGCAGCTTCAAATCGCAATAATTGATGCGTCGTCGCGATGATTAACGGGCTGTATTCCTTGTAAAATTCACTGCCGCCATAATACGACTGAACTTGTATCTTTTCGAATGCTTTTTGGAATCTCGGACTCAATTCAAGTACAACATCTGTACGAGGTGTTGTCACACAGATTCGTTGGTTTTTAAGCAATGCATCTTCAGAAATTGGGAATAAAATTTCCGTCTTTCCAGCACCTGTTACCGCATGAATGAGATGATCCTTCTCATGACGAACGGCCTCATCTGCCACCATTTTCTGACTCGGAGTTAAAGTGCCTTGCCATGTCATGATTGGTGATTTCAGCTGTATGTGAATCGGTGGGCCAACCCAACGTAAAAGCTTCGTACAGCGACTAATTCTGCCCATAATAATGCAGTCCAAACAATAGCTACAACTGCCTTTACATTGGCTGCAATCGAATTTTTGAAGGTTTTGACTACCGCATCTTCGACAACTATTCTTCTCGGTGATTCCTTGAAATTGCTCAATGAAATGGGCATGGATATGGTAGGTAATTGTATCGGGATGAAATGGCATCTTTTCGGCAATCCAAATTCGTCCGACTAAAAAGGCTTGGAGTTTATGATCAAATAAATGAGGTGATACTTTTTGAGGGAGTAGTAGACGTCTTTGCAATTTAAGCAAAAAAACCGCCTCCTATTGTTAAATAAAAAAAACACCTAAAGCTGTGAAAGCTCTAGATGCAAGTAGTGGAATATTGTTTAGTGCATAAAGTATAACATTGCCTAACGAAAAATTCTACATCATACTGAAATTCTATGCGTTTTTCCGAAACCAGCCCATTCCGATTGACCCTTCACCTAAGTGCGTACCAATAACTGGACCGAAATAACTTAATTTAAATGAGCATTGTGGATACTGGCTTTGAAGCTCGTCCATCCACTGCTGACCTTCTTCAGGACAGTTTGCATGAATAATCGTTACATCAAGTTCATTATGACGACTTACCGCTTCGGCTAATAATTCTTCAACACGTTTCATTGCTTTTTTACGTGTACGAATTTTTTCGAATGGTTCGATGACTTTTTCGTTGAAATATAAAATTGGTTTAATTTGAAGTAATCCGCCAATTAAAGCAGCACCTGCTGATAATCGACCACCGCGTTGTAGATGAGCTAAATCATTTACGATGAAATAAGCTTCCATTATTTGACGCATTTCTTCTAAAACAGGTAGAATTTCTTTTGCATTTTTGCCTTCCGCTGCCATTTTAGCTGCTTGGATTGCATAAAAGCCTTGTACTGCACAAGCGATTTCACTGTCGAAACCAAATACTTCTATTTGCTCAACCATATCCCCCGCTTGTAAAGCACCTTGATATGTACCACTAATTCCACTTGATAAATGGATTGTAATGACCTCATCATAGTCTTCTGCTAATTCTTGATACTTTGCAACAAATTTCCCGATTGCTGGTTGCGTTGTTTTCGGTAATTGCTTTTCGTTGCGCACTTTATCATAAAATTCTTCAGTTGTAATCGATACTTCTTCTTCATAACTTTGCTGATCGATTACGACACTTAACGGAACCATATGAATTGAATATTTTTCTCGTTCTTCTTTTGTTAAATAAGCTGTACTATCCGTTACTATTGCCGTTTTCATATTTCCGTTCACACTCCTACTCTGAATATTTTAAAGTATTTTTGACCGAAATGGAAATAAAAAAGAAATAGTCACTATTAAGTCGCGCGAATGACTTTTTATAGTGACCGTTTCATATGGATTATTGCGATTATTCACCTTTAGCTGCGCTTCCAATTGCTTGTAGTGATGTAACTTTCCATCCTGTACTTTCTTTCACGAATTGCGTTAATTGCTTCACTTCATCTTTCGCTTCCGTATTTTCTTGCTTCACGTCGATGATGAGATCGGCATAAATATAAGCGCGATTACCACTGTAATCTGTAATCGTCACATTCGTTGCAGTTCTTTTTATATCGAAATCTTTGAAAATTGCCGCTGCATTATTCAAATCTTCTTGTAAATTAAAGCCTTCAGGATTTTGAGCTAAAATCGCTTCATATCGCTCAAGATCCTTTGCGTTAAATGCGTCCATATATTCTTTAAAAGCTGCGAGTAATTGCTTTTTATCCTCTGCAGGAATTTCAGCAGCTTCTTCAATTTTTCCATCTACTACAGAATATCCAGCTTCATCATCTTTCGAATCCCCTTGAATACTTTGCGCTTGTTGAGCTTCTGGTTTTGCCGAAGAAGGTTGTCTCTGTGCTTCTTCAACTGTCTTACTTATATCCGTATTTTCTACTACTTGTTTCGTAGATGATTTCTCACCATCACTTACAGAACCCTTATTTTGATCTTCGGAAGCTACATTATTCCCACAAGCTGATAACAATAAAACACACACAGAGGTAAAAATTAATTTCGTTAATGACATTCCCCAAACCCCCCCTCGCCCATTGTAGCATGGAATATTTTCTCACTCGAATATTTCTTCATACTTACTATAACGACTTTCATTCAAAAAGGTTACTAAAAAGATTCGGCACTATGTAAATGTTGAGGTGATTGATTTCCTTATTATCATAAAAAAAAGCTTCACCTATGATCAACATAAGTGAAGCATGAAAAATTTTCAGAGATTGTCACATCAACCGACAAAAAAAATCATTAGCGGACTTCAACCCAACCATTTTTAATTGCAGTAACAACCGCTTGTGTACGGTCATTTACGTTCATTTTTTGAAGGATGCTTGATACATGGTTTTTAACTGTTTTTTCAGAGATGAATAAAGATTCTCCGATTGCACGGTTACTTTGACCATCTGTAAGTAATTGAAGTACTTCACATTCACGCTTCGTTAATAAGTGGAATGGACGGCGAATTTCTGTTTGATGGAAATTCCCTTTATTTTCACGTTCGCTTAGACGGCGGTATTCCGCTACTAAATTACGTGTAACTTTTGGATGTAAATAAGAACCACCAGCAGCAACAATTTTAATTGCGTTAACGATTTCATCTGCATCCATCTCTTTAAGCATGTAGCCTAATGCACCTGATTTAAGTGCGTGAGATACGTAAGATTCGTCATCATGGATTGAAAGCATAATTACTTTTGCTTCTGGGTATTTCTCGATTAATTGTTCTGTAGCTTCTACGCCATTCATTTGAGGCATATTGATGTCCATTAATACGACATCTGGTGAATATTCTTCATAAAGACGTACTGTATCGATGCCATCATCGCCTTCAGCGACAACTTCAAACGAGTTTTCGAAATCTAAAATTCGTTTTACACCTTCACGGAAAAGTTGGTGGTCGTCTACGATAATAATTTTTGTCATTTGATATTCCTCCTAGAAAAAATCTTTTTCTATTTGTTATTTTATTTCAGTAATTGGAATTGTGACAAGCACAACTGTACCTTGATGAACAGTTGAATTTAATTCCATCTTACCATTTAATAGCTCAACACGCTCGTGCATACCTACTAACCCGAACGAACCTTCCTTACTCACTCCAGGATCAAAGCCAATGCCGTTGTCTTTTATAGACATGACTACTTGACCTTTTTTCCAAATAAAAGTAACTACAATTTCAGTAGCTTTCCCATGCTTGATTGCGTTATTTACACACTCTTGTACGAGTCTGAAAACAGCAATTTCATAATTCGTTTTTAATCGAATTGGTTCGCCTAATGAGTTAAATTGAATGGTCGTATCCTGGTTGTAATCTTCAACTGAGTGCAAATATTTCCTTAAAGTTGGAACAATGCCTAAATCATCTAATGCCATAGGTCGTAAATCATAAATAATTCTTCTCACTTCATGTAAAGCATCTCGAACCATCCCTTTTAAAGATAAAATCTCTTGAAGTGCTTGTTCGACACCTTTCTCATCATATGTGCGATTTATCAAATCAGTACGTAACAATACATTAGCTAACATTTGTGCAGGTCCATCATGAATCTCGCGAGAAATACGTTTCCGTTCTTCTTCGGTCGCTTCAATAATTTTAATAGTGAAATCTTCTTTGATCTTTGCGTTTTCCAACGCAGGCCCTACATGTTTTAAATCATATGTTAAATAGTTTAAAACAACATTCACTTGGTTGACAAGATGATCTGCTTTTTCTATTGTTTCAAGCAAATTTTTCATTCTGCGCTCTAAGTCATCGCGTCGCTCTCTTAATGCTTTTTCATTTGATTGAACGAGTGTGTGCTTAATTTGAATTTGATTTGCTTGCTCATATGCTTCTTTTACCTCTTGCTCAGTATGAACCATGAAATTACGTGATACTTCTGCTAATTTCTGTCGCGATATTTTAGAGTCTTTCTCTAATAAATCGCTCTCTATTATGATATTCTTTATTTTATGACGAATATCCTCTAATTCGAGTTTCATTTCTTCAAATGTTTTTCGACTTTGTTCACTGATTGTAAAAATATCATGTTTTGATTCATCTATCGTTTTTACCATTCGATTAAAGACTAAATCAAGGGACTTTATATCGAACTTATCTTTTGGCATACACATACCCCTTACAATTTTTGTTACATTAGATTCCATAGTTCCAATCAGGATTAATACATTATATTTATAAATATTTGCTGTGTCTAATTTAATTATAACAGTTTTGTGTCAAAACAATACAGAAAAATTGATTCTAATTGAACTTTTTTCATTAATCGCATTATTTTTTTACTAAGGAGAGGATACTAATGAGAGAAAATTATCTAACAATTCCTTCAACAGGGACAAACGAACTAATCATTTCGAAATCCAGGTTCATCGCACATTGCTCGAGAGCAGAATCTGAAGACGAAGCGCTTGACTTTATTTTAAAAATTAAAAAAGAACATAGTAGCGCGACACATAATTGTTCCGCCTACCTTATTGGTGAACATGATCAAATCCAAAAGGCCAACGATGATGGTGAACCGAGCGGCACAGCTGGTGTACCTATGTTAGAAGTATTGAAAAAACAAGGTTTGAAAGATATTGTCGTTGTTGTGACACGCTACTTTGGCGGTATTAAACTTGGTGCTGGTGGCTTAGTGCGAGCATACGGCAAAGCGACTACACTTGGCATCGAGGCAGCCGGCATTGTCGAATGTCGACTGCATGCCTTAATAAAAATTTCTGTAGACTACACTTTACTCGGTAAACTTGAGCATGAAATTCGAAATTCTGACTACTTACTGGATCGCATTGAATATTTAGAAGGCGTTGATTTTTCAGTAAATGTTGAACGCGAATCAGTAGAACGTTTTTCTGAATGGATTACAAATTTAACAAGCGGACAGTCGACAATTACTGTCGAAAAATATCATTTTTTAGAATTCGAAAAATAATATGATTTTACGCACTCATTTTCACATAGTATAATCATGAATATTGTGTTTTTTTCAAAACATAAGAAACTATTTAAAAAACTCTATCGTCTAATGTATATAATTTCTGTTTCCCAGTTCAATTTAAAGGAGAAAAACTATGCCAGAACAAAAAATACCTAGCACCCATAGGAAGAAAAGAAAAAAGAAATCCGGTAAAGGACTGAAAATATTCCTTACGATTTTCCTCATTATTCTTTTAGCAGCCGGTTCGTACTTATTCTACTTATACTATGTGGGCAAACAAGCAGCTGATAAAGCTTATGATGCGAATGGTCATTTAAAATCCGACCTTCGCGAAGAAAAGGTTAAACCACTTGAAGATAATATTTCCATCCTTTTCGTCGGCGTTGATGATAGCGCAAAAAGGGGTCAAGGTAACGGTAATTCACGTTCCGATTCTTTAATGCTTGCGACGCTAAACAATAAAGATAAGAGTGTAAAACTTCTTAGTATCCCGCGTGACTCATATGTGTACATCCCTGAGTTTGGTTACCAAGATAAAATCACGCATGCTCATACTGCACCATCAGGCGTTAAATCTACTATCGACACGGTTGAGAAATTATTAAATGTACCAGTCGATTACTATTACGAGTTAAACTTCGATGCGTTCATTCAAATCGTTGATGCTCTTGATGGGATTGAAGTAGATGTTCCTTATGATTTAAAAGAATTAGATGAAAATGATAAACGAACAATCAACTTGAAAAAAGGTGTTCAAACTGTAAATGGTAGTGAAGCATTAGCACTTGCTCGTACGCGTCACTACGATAATGATTTCAAACGTGGCGAACGTCAACAGATGATCATTAAAGCAATCGCAAGTAAAGCAACTGACTTCTCATCATTTACAAAATATGATTCACTTTTAACTGCAATTGGCGACAATATGACAACGAATATGTCATTTAGCGAGATGAAATCATTCTTCTCTTACTTGAAGGGTGGCATGCCAAAAATGACTTCACTAGCTCTTGAAGGGCAAGATGATATGTCTACTGGTGTTTACTACTTCAAATTAAATGATGATAGTGTCTTATCGGTTCGTCAGCAACTTCAAAAACAATTGGGGTTACCACAGGATCAAACTTTAAATTCTGATGCGAATGCAGCGGCAAAAGGTAAGGCTTCAACAGATGCTGCAACACCGAAAAATGAAAAGCCAAGCAATGCTTCGACTAACTTCAGTGGCAAAAGCAATAACGGAGAAGACTTCAGCTCAGAACAATTCTCTGATAACAATAAATAATTCGGCTCAATCAAAGGAAATCACTTAGGTGGTTTCCTTTTTTTGTGGTCGTTTTTTATATTTATATACTTTCTTTTAGAAATAACGAATAATCTCATTTTGGGCGACGCTTTTCGCGGGTACGCCCAAACGGTTACTAATTTGCCAACATTCTATCCATTGATTGGTTTTGGTCAACTAGAGAATAAATTCCATTCTTCAAAAAATATTGGAAACAAAAATTGATGTAATTGATTGCCTTTGCATTTCAAATTTTTCAAGAAATGAAAGAATGGCCATGACTCCTTCCGAAAAGCATCGCCCTAAACGAAAATTTAACCAGCAGTATCTGAAAAACAAAAAACCTCTGCAATTTAGATGTTTCCATCACATTGCAGAGGTAGTTCAATCAATCGTCGTCATTTTTCATTTTTTTTTAACAAGATTGAGCAATGGTCTGTATTTCGACCCTGCCAATCCAATCACTTCAACGAATAATTCGATGACAAGTAGTAGGACAATCGCCAGTAGAATAGCGCCCCAAATCTTCGCCATTGAGAAAATAATGGCAGCCAAGCCGAACATCGCTGCTAAACCATAAATAATCGTAACCGTCTGCTTATGCGTGAAACCAATGCTGATCAAACGGTGATGTAAATGCGATTTATCCGGTTGGAACGGCGGTTGCTTGTTTAATAATCGACGCACGATGGCGAAGAAAGTATCTGAAATCGGAACACCAAGCATTATGACTGGAATAACTAAAGATACGAAAGTGACGTTTTTAAAGCCGAGTAATGCGAGTACGGAAATAATAAATCCTAAAAATAATGCCCCTGTATCACCCATGAAAATTTTCGCGGGATGGAAATTATAAAATAGGAAGCCAAATGAACTCGCTGCTAAAATTAACGCCATCATCAATACAAACCCATCATTCATAATGAACGCCATTGCAGAAAGCGTAATTAATGCAATCGTTGAAACACCTGCTGCTAAACCATCTAAACCATCAATTAAGTTGATTGCATTTGTGATGCCGACAATCCAAATTAATGTAAGCGGGATACTTAAATAACCAAAATCAAGTACGCCACCAAATGGTAAGTTGATTGAAGCAATCGTAATATCTCCGAAGAAAATAACAATCGCTGCTGCAACAGTTTGCCCTAAAAATTTTGCTTTAGCTGAAATTTCAAGCATATCATCCAATACACCCGTTAAAATGATGATGAAACTGGCGATGATTATTGGAATAATCGCTTGATTTTCAGGTCTATAAATTAATACTCCTATTAAAAATGCGAGGAAAATGGCCAAGCCACCTAGTCGAGGCATGATTTTCGCATGCACCTTCCTTTGATTCGGTCGGTCTACAGCTCCCACACGATATGCAAGTTTTTTAACAAGAGGAGTTAATAGTACCGATGCGATAAATGCTCCGATTAAAGCGAGGTAGCTCATACCTTTCCTCCTTAATATATGATGTAAAAAATCTTTTATATTTTATAATAAATCACACTGTATTATAGCACGTATTCATATAAATGAAATAGTATGCAGTATAATCTTGTCCGACTTATGACGATTGTTATACTTGAAAAGTTTCAATCTTTATAAAGTAAAGACGAAACTAGTGAAATTTCACTCCGTTCCGCCCAAAATTTGCTATTCATCTACTTCCTTATATACCTAAATTACGCTACTACTAAACTTACACAGTGAAACGCTTCGTCGACCCTTGCATCTCATCTACTTTTTTGTAAACCATTTCTACATCTTGCAAAATATATTCACTCGCCAGTTTATTCATTTGCACAAGTTGATTCGTATCTTCAATTTTCACTGTACTTTGATTGATTGTATGCCCGAGTTGTTCAATCAATGTTGTCGTTTCATCTTTTTCTACTTCAATTCTTCGCACCTGATTTTCAATCGCAGAAAACTGAATTTGCGCTTCGCTAAGTTGCGATACAATTTGCTTCATCGCACTCGCTGTATTTTTCACTGCATCCATCGTTTCATTTGAACAATGTAGACTCTGGTCAAATGAGCCTTCCATACGCTCCCCTTGCGCCTGTATCTCCCCTGATACATTCTGGATATGCTGTGCCGCCTTATTCACTTCCTCAGCTAAATTACGTACCTCTGTCGCCACTACTGCGAAACCTTTGCCACTCTCTCCAGCTCTTGCTGCTTCAATTTCGGCATTTAGAGCGAGCAGATGCGTTTGACGGGAAATACCCTTCACTAAATTGGATACACGAACAATTTCATTTAGACGTTCTTGCAATTCATTGCGCTCACGATCCGCTTCTCCGATAAATGATTGAAGACGCAGCATCGAGTTCACCGATTCGCTCATGGATTGATTGCTTTTCTTCGCATGATCGACCGTGACATTACTATGCGCCGCTACTTGTTCCAGACGAATAATCATATCTTCCAAGCTTTCCGAAAAACGTTGAACAAATTGCACAATCCCTTCTGAAGTCGCCTGCTGTTCCTGCGATTCCGCCAAGACAGCCGATAATTGCTCCTCCATCTTTTCCGCGCCAACATACGATTGCTCCGAAGATTCCTTCAAAGTTTTCGTATTATTTGAGATGAGTTGCGCCCCTTTTTGAATCATAATGATCGTCGATTTCAACTGTGATTTCATATCATTCATCGCCACTGTCACTTCACCAATCTCATCCTTCGTCTCGACTTCGATATCCGCAATTTGCAAATTCCCTTCAGAAATCTGTCTCGCAGAATAAGCGAGTTTCTTCAATTGTCTTCTAATTTGTCGATTCGTCATCATTAGTAAAATGCATGAAATCGTACATGCAAAAAGGAATGAAGCGCTCAACATGATGAATGTATAATTTTGTGCTTGCTGCATTTTCTGTACTATTTCAGCTCGCTCATTTGATAATTTGTCATTTTCCTTACGAATTTTGCCTTCAAACTCGTTATATGTATGATATACCGCATTTAACTGCCTTCTTTTTGCGATATTATCCTTTCTTTCAATTGAACTTTTCAATTTCGCTTCATATGAAGTATCCATTGAAGTCAAAACATCCTTCATCTCTTTTTGAGGAATCGTCTGAATGCTTTTCGTCTGCTTTTCCAACTCCCCTTTCACCTGTTGGTAATCCTCATCGAAATTATGCATCGGATCACCGACATAGTGATTGATGGCGATATACAAATTGGCGTAGCCCTGTGATAAACCTTCTAATAAATTCACTTCTTGAGAAAGGCGATCCAGTTCACTCGACCATTTCTTATTTTCGACAAGCTGGAACATGAGCATAATCGTCATTACTGCAAAAAGAACAATTGTGATGCCCACAGTAACTAAATACTTCCGATAAATTGGTAATTTTAACCATAGTTTCAATTTCAAACACCTCCGCAAGCCCTACTTTAACATAGGTATTTTAGATTAAGTTTGTCATTACAAGACTTTAACATAGCCTTTACACGCAACTTACATTACGCTATTAATACGTATTATTTCTATTTCAAATACACAATTCTGTCAATAACACCTAAATGCCACTCATTTTCGAAATTGTTTATTCCTTTTAAGTCTTTTTCATGTTAAGATGTTGAAGTTAGTTTTTTTCTTGTAATTTGAATTTTCAGAAAAAACAAAAATCTTTTGAATATTTAATTAAAAAATAAAAAGGAGTGTTTCTATGCCAAATCAATCACTATCATTAATGGGGAAAATTTCAGTAGGTTTCATGTTATTCGCGCTATTTTTAGGAGCCGGTAACATCATCTTTCCTCCAGAACTAGGTCAAAAATCGGGTGAACATTTTGTCATCGCGATGATCGCATTTTTAATCACCGGTGTAGGATTACCTCTTTTAGGTGTCATTACTGTCGCAAAATCAGGTGGAGAGCTGCAAGATATGGCTGGTCGTGTAAGCCCTAAATTCGGCGTCATCTTCACAGCAATCGTGTACTTAGCAATCGGGCCATTCTTCGCAATGCCTCGTACAGGTACAGTATCATTTGAACTTGGCGTTAAACCTTACTTATCAGAAGCCACAGCAAACTCTGCATGGCCGCTAATCGCATTCTCAATCGTATTCTTCGGCATCACGCTATTCTTCGCATTGAAGCCAAGTCGCCTAATCGATACAGTTGGTAAAGTTTTAACACCAGCATTATTAATCGTAATCGGCGCATTAGCAGTAAAAGCATTCGTTACACCAATGGACGGACCGGGTAAAGCAATCGAAAACTACATTTCAAACCCATTCGGTGAAGGTTTCAAACAAGGTTACTTAACAATGGATTTCCTTGCTGCACTAGTATTCGGGATCGTAATTGTTCAAGCTTTAAAAGGTAAAAATATTACGCATCGCCCTACAGTTGTAAAAACGACAATTTTCGCTGCATTCATCGCAGCAATCGGTTTAGCTCTTGTCTACATTTCACTTGGCTACATAGGTTCATCATCAGTCCAATCAATTGGTTTCAGTGGTCAAGGTGCTGAAATCATTACGAAATCTGCATTTGAACTTTACGGAAACTTCGGGAATATTTTAATTACAGCCGTAATCATTTTAGCTTGTTTAACAACATCAATTGGATTAATGACTGCTTCATCTGAATTCTTCCATAAAATCTTCCCATCTCTTTCTTATAATAAGTGGGTTATTTTATTCGCAGTGTTCAGTACAGTCATCGCAAACTTTGGACTTTCTACTATTATTAAAGTATCGCTTCCTGTATTACTGGCGATTTACCCATTAGCGATCGTATTAATGATCCTAGTGCTTGCGTCTAAATTATTCAATGATGCTCGCCCTGTATACGTTTGTGCATTGATCTTCACTGCATTCGTCAGCCTTTACGACGGACTGAAAGAAGCTGGTATTACGAATAAAGCATACGGTGATTTCTTAAATTCAATTCCACTTGCGCAATACAGCCTTGGTTGGTTAATCCCAGCAGCAGTCGGCGCAATAATCGGCTATATTATTGTATTACTACGCAAGAAATAACAATTTTTTATGATAGACTAGAGGGCGTAAATACCCTTCTAGTCTATTTTTTTCTATCAAATCCCCCTTTTCTCTGCGACTTTAATAATCTGAATTTTACATCATTTCAGTTCTTTCGAAAAAGGGGTTGTATTCATCTCGATATGTGATATATTTAATGCGATATTGATATGTATTCACAATTTAGACATATGAGAAAAGGACGTGAAACAATGGATTCGCACAATCTATTGTCAACAGTATTATTGACAATCATTGCATTAGTAATTATTATTCCAATCGTTTTTGCAATCGCTTTCTATTTGTTAGACCGCAAGCAAAAACAACACTCTATTCTACGTAACTTCCCTGTATTAGGGCGTGTTCGTTACTTAACAGAGAAAATCGGGCCAGAGCTTCGTCAGTACTTATTCGACGATGACAACAAAGGTCGCCCATTCTCACGTGAAGAATTCCTTCATGTCGTTTTACCAGGTAAGTATTTAGGAAGTGTCATTGGATTTGGTTCTAAACGTAACTTTGAGGAGGCTGGATTCTTCATCCGTAACGCTACTTTCACTAAACAAGTAGACGAGATGGTTGCAGACCAATCAAACCTTGTTAAAACTCAAAAGTATGTAATCGATCATGATGAATTATTCTCTCGTAAAGAACATACAGTTCCAGTAGATGCCAAACCATGGTTACTAACAGATGATAATGCTGTTGTACTCGGCCCAAATTGCCGCGAGCCATTCCGTGTTAAAGGGATGTTCGGACAATCAGCAATGAGTTATGGTGCATTAGGTAAAAACGCAATTACAGCTCTTTCAACAGGGATTGGTCAAGTACCAGGTTCTTGGATGAATACAGGTGAAGGTGGCGTATCTCCCCATCACTTAGCTGGTGGCGCAGACTTAATCTCACAAATCGGTTCTGGATTATTCGGATACCGTACGCCAGATGGTGAGTTCAGCTTCGAAAAATTAAAAGAAAAAGCTGCAATCCCTCAAGTAAAAGCTTTCGAACTTAAATTAGCGCAAGGTGCAAAAACGCGTGGTGGACACGTTGAAGGTGATAAAGTAACACCTGAAATCGCTGAAATCCGTGGCGTTGAAGTTGGTAAAACAATCAACTCACCAAACCGCTTCCGTCAATTTAATGACTACCCTTCTCTATTCAACTTCATCGATCAAATTCGTGAAGCTGGTGGATTACCAGTTGGGATTAAAATCGTAGTCGGTAGCCCAGAAGACGCTGACTCACTAGCTCGTTACATGGCTGAATCTGGTCAACACCCAGACTTCATCTCAATCGATGGTGCTGAAGGTGGTACAGGTGCTACATACCAAGACTTAGCAGATAGTGTTGGTTTACCACTTTACTCTGGTTTACCTCTATTACAAGAAGCTCTAGTACGTCATGGTGTACGTGATAAAGTGAAAATCATCGCAGCAGGTAAGATTATCACTGCTGACCGTGCAGCCGTTACATTAGCAATGGGCGCAGACTTAATCTACATCGCTCGTGGATTCATGATGTCAGTTGGTTGTATTATGGCCGCTAAATGTCATACGAATGAATGTCCAGCTGGTGTTGCGACAACTGATCCTAAGTTACAAAACGGTCTAATCGTAGACGAGAAGAAATACCGTGTATCAAACTACATCTTAAACTTACGTGAAGGTCTATACCGTGTTGCAGCTTCTGCAGGCGTTGATTGCCCTACTAAGTTAACTAAAGAGAACATCGTTTATAAAGACAACCTAGGTCGTGTTTATACAATGGATGAACTACAAGCTAAATAATGTATTCAAAAGGACTTCAACGATACTGTTGAAGTCCTTTTTTATGGGTTTTATTATATATGTTGGTGTCTTCAAACAATTCACGTTGCAGCTTACAAATAGATCACGATCAAGTAAAAATCGTTTCTAGTAAATTCTCCATTTCGCGCACTGCCCTATTCTTTTTCCTCAACATGCGATTTTTCGAACAACAATTATAATAGAAGAAACTCAAAATTTCGATTTCAAATTGAAATATGTATTATCTGGAAAAATGTATTCATATGATTCTACTATACTAAGTAGGTTAATAATGAAATTGTACTTCTTATTGATATTTAGAAAAATAAAAGATTTATTTAACAAAAATTACAATAAACAGTTCAAAAGACCTGTTATATACTAAGAATTTCACTTTATTCTTCCAAATTTAAACCACTATCTATAATCTGTACTAAATATCATTGCGATAATATTTCTGTTTCACACCGTACACGTTTTAGCCATTTTTTAAGAGGTTTCCAATACTTTTTTACTATGATAAAATTAGCTTTGAATTAAGCATATTAGACTAGCGAAACAGTATTTCGTAATATAGAAAATAGCCGTTTTGTTTAAAATCAGTTTATAAAGGTATTTATTCCATGATAAGACAATTACAACAAGGAGCGTGAGTAGGATGAAAAAATCATTGTATACTGCTGTTGCGATCGGTGCAGCACTGTTTGTAGCCAATCACGACGACGCGGAAGCCAGCACCAAATCATATACTGTTAAAGGTGGCGACAATCTTTCTGCCATCGCAAATAAATATGGCACGACTGTGTCGAATATTAAGCAAATAAATAATCTGAAAAGCGATATGATCTATGTTGGACAGACGCTTAAATTGTCTGGTAAAAAAATTACAACTTCATCTTCTTCATCTAAACCATCAAAACCATCTAATAATTCAAACGCTACAAACTCATATACAGTTAAAAATGGCGATTATTTATATGCCATTGCAACGAAATTCGATTTAACCGTTTCACAAATCCGTGAAATTAATAATTTGAAGACAAATGTTCTTTATGTAGGCCAAAAACTTAAAGTGTCCGGTAAAGCATCTGTTTCTAAACCAAAACCGAAACCAAATCAATCTACAGGTGGTTCTTCAACCACAACAAATAATTCCGCATCTACATACACTGTAAAGAGCGGCGATTACTTGTCAAAAATCGGTGCGAAATTTAATATTTCTGTCGCTCAAATTAAAGACTTAAATAATCTTTCAAGTGACATGATTCACGTTGGGCAGGTTTTAAAAGTGTCTGGCAAAGCTAGTTCAAAGCCATCTACTTCAAAACCGAATCCGATACCGAATAAAAAACCATCCACGAATCAAGGTTCGTCTTCATCATCTTCTACTTATAAAGTACAAAGTGGTGACTACTTATCTAAAATCGCAGCTAAATTCGGCACAACCGTGGCAAAAATTAAGCAGCTCAATGGTCTTCAAAGCGAAATGATTCACGTTGGGCAAGTGTTGAAGGTTAAAGGAACGGCTACTACGCCGAACAAGCCTAGTGGTGGTGGAACGGTCCAAGTTGGTAAACCATCAGCCAATGCCGGCAGTCTGATTGGCAATGCGAAGAAATTCATCGGTGTACCATATGCATGGGCTGGATCTAATCCAAACGGCTTCGACTGCTCTGGTTACATCTATTACACATTCAATATGTCTGGCAAGTCTATTCCCCGTGTAAACGCGAAAGGCTACCATGCACTTGCGACGAAAATCAATAACCCTAGTCCTGGCGATATTGTATTCTTCGCAGGAACTTATACAACAGGTATTAGCCACTTAGGAATTTACTTGGGCAACGGACAATTCATCCACGCAGGAAATGATGGCGTAGAAATTTCTAGCTTAAATCAAGGTTATTGGAAAAATCATTTTTCAAGTTACGGAAGATTTTAATTAAATAAAGTGTTTTTATGAGCCAATTCGAAATAATGAATTGGTTCTTTTTTTCGCTCTTTTACAAACTGTCATAATCAAAAAGTAGTTTTTTCACTATTTATCGGTATTTTCTGGCTATTTCTGTGGATAATTCTCCAATCGGCTGATTATTTTATACAACTTATGTCTTAATAACCGTTCTGTGTAATATAACTGTAATGTAACTGTAACTGAAAACGCCTTGTTCTAATTGCCAATTTTTTATAAAGTAGTACTTAGTTAAACATTACATATCGAACTTAAAAAAACTTATCATAAAAAAACAAATTTATTGGAGGAATTAATTCATGTTAAAGAAATTAGTAATCTCAGCAATCGCTACAGGTGCAATCGCATTATCATCAGTATTCGGTACAACTACAGAGGCTTCAGCTGCTACTGCAACGAACTACAACACAACTAAGTACGTATCTTCATACGACGGTTCATTAAACGTTCGTGCATCTGCGTCAGCTAGCTCTAAATTAGTTGTAACTGTTAAAAACAACGCAAAAGTATCTACTTCTAAAAAACAAGTTAAAAACGGTACTACTTGGGTTTACGGTACAGTTAAAGGTCAATCTGGTTGGATGAACGCGAAATACCTTTCAAGCAAAAAAGTTAAAAAGACTTCAAATGCTAACGGTTCTGCATTAATTTCTTACGGCGCTAGATTCCAAGGCGTTCCTTACGTATGGGGCGGTACAACTCCTCGTGGGTTCGACTGTTCAGGTTTCACTGGCTATGTTTACAAAAACGTAACTGGTAAAACTCTTCCACGTACAAGTGGCGCTCAATATGCAGCTTCTAAAAAGATTTCTCGTAGCCAATTACAAGTCGGCGATTTAATTTTCTACTCAGTAGGATCTAGCCGTATTACACACGTAGCTCTTTACGCTGGTAATGGTCAAGTATTACACGCAGCAGGTTCTAAAGTACATTACCAATCAATGTACACTTACTGGGATCGTTACGAAGTAGGTTACGGTCGCTACTAAGACCGAATTACTTTTCAACAATCTTCAACTAAATTTGTTTATTACAGCTTAGACTTCGGTCTGGGCTGTTTTTTATTGGCCCTTTTTTAGAGCCAATCTCATATGCTGGTATCACTACTTCCACACACAACAACATTTTGCGTCTAAAGAAATCAATGTTCTTCCCCTCTCTCCACACTAATCAATATCGAAGGAAATAACGAGGTCTCCTATTGAAAAACAAGTGGTGGCAATTCGTTATTTCTGAATGTAGGAATAAAAGATAAGGGCAAGGAAAAAAGCTGAAATCAAATGATTTCAGCTTTTTGTGTGGGTTATTTGCGAGAAGGGCTTTCTTCTCGGGTTTTAGTGTCTAGTTACAAATGCTATATACTTTGGGATACTTCAGGTTTTCGAGTCCTTCTCAGGTTTAGTCACTTCGAAAGGCTTTCTTCTCGGGTTTTAGTGTCTAGTTACAAATGCTATATACTTTGGGATACTTCAGGTTTTCGAGTCCTTCTCAGGTTTTGGTGTCCAGCTTGTTCCACTACTCTCTTTGAGTCACTTCGAAAACTCGGGGAAAAGTGATGGTGCGTTTACTTTTCCTTCGTTTCCTCCAGTGCTCTCGAGAGTCCCGAGTGGAAACGCTTTTCGAGTTTACTTTCGTTTCAAACCTTGCAGTACCCTCGTATATGATCGAGCATTTTTCACTTTTCGCTTTTACTTTTCCTTCGTTTTCTGCAGTGCTCTCGAGATAAACAAGCCACCTCCGCTTTTCGTTTTTCACTTTTCTTTAAGAAAAAGGCTTCAGCAAATGCTGAAGCCTTTCATTGTGGCTCTTTGTCAAATAACGTTGGTGAGAGTTTTCAATTGAATAAAAATCGATTGGTTTGAGCGAGATCACTTTTCATTTATGAAGCGTGGCTCGCTCTTTTTAATGCGAAGTGTAAATAGATTCGG
>NZ_QFVS01000013.1 GCF_003143955.1 Kurthia zopfii
ACCGAATCTATTTACACTTCGCATTAAAAAGAGCGAGCCACGCTTCATAAATGAAAAGTGATCTCGCTCAAACCAATCGATTTTTATTCAATTGAAAACTCTCACCAACGTTATTTGACAAAGAGCCATAGAGCTTTGCGACTATGATCAAAGACGTAAGAATATGAAAAAAGCCAACTACCTTCAATAATTACCTAGGTAGTTGGCTTTTGATACTAATTGCTATATTACTTTGCAATAGCTAAATAAATTATTCTGTCATTTCGAATACTAATCTAATTATTTCCATTTTAGTGAATAGGCTTTTGGCTTTTGGTTAAAGAAAATGTCAGAACCATATTCAATACATTTAACATTTTGTGATTTTAAGACTTTAAAAGAATAAGTTCGTTTTGTCGAATCTCCTGGATACAACTTGTTGAAGAACCCAAATTGTGGTGTAGAAGTTCCATCGTCAAAGAAAATCTTAAAAGATGCTTCATCAATTGCATCTTTTGTGAAGTTTGTAATTGAATAATCAATTGTATAAGAGTAATATCCTCCTTCATCATTTCGAATGATACTAGACATATTGACAGTTAATTGATTATCTGGTGACACATAATCTTCATTAGTATTAAGAAAATTAAGAGGTGCTTCATTGACTAGAATCGTTCTTTTTTGTGTTGTGGAGTTTCCACTACTATCAGAAACAGTATAAGTAAGTGTCTGAGTACCTTCTTTAGAAGTATCAATTGAACCTTTAATCTCTATAGAATCTGTAATATCACCATCAATGTTATCCAGTGCTGTTACATTTGAAAAAGGATCGAATTTTGATCCATATTCAATTTTCACATCATCAGTTCCTTTTAAAGCAGGGGGAGTTTTATCTACAACTCGAATTGTACGATTTATTGAAGTCACATTTCCTGATTTATCAGCAACAGAATATACCAAAGTATATCTTCCGGGTTTTGTGGTATTAACAACTCCCGTAACTTTTAATTGCTTTATAAGATCACCATCAATGTCATCAATAGCAGAAATATTTGCTAAATCATCGAAAGTTGTTCCGACTTCTATTGTTTCGTTTGTTACCCCTTTTATTACAGGTTTAGAAATGTCTTTAACATTAATAATTCTTAATTTCGTTAAGTTATTACCGGAAGAATCCTTCACTGAATAATATAGTTTGTATTTCCCAGGAGATTTAGTAATTACTTTTCCAGAAATTTCAAGGTTCTTAATCAGGTTTTTATCAATATTATCGGTTACTATAATCCCTTTTAATGGGTTAAATGAAGTTCCCACTGAAATGTTTTTATTACTTGTACCAGAAATTTTAGGTTTAATAGTATCTTTTTTGACAGTTAATACACGTTTTAAGACACTTTTATTTTTTGCTTTATCGCTAACTGTATAAAGCAATTTATATTTTCCAGGCTTTTTTAAATTGTATTTGCCTGTGATAGTTATCCTATTAGTAATATTCCCATCGTTCGAATCAATAGCCTTTACTTTTGACATTGGATTAAATTCTTGACCTATGTAGATTGTTTTATCATTAACCCCGGAAACAACAGGTTTTTGATGATCAGAAGTTTTAGCAGCGGCTGCTTGAGAAGAAAGTGATAATGCAAGTAAACAAGTGCTTGAATAAATAAAGAATTTATTAAATTTAATAGTAATCACTCCAGTTTTTATTTCAATTATAGCCAATTATTAGGAAATATATAGTAAAAATGTTTTTATATAAAATTTAAGTCATTTTTAGTGCGAATGTCATTTCAAAACGTAATTTAAAATATGATTTATTTCTTAATGAGGATCATTTGAATATTTTCTACTTCTTAAAAACAAGTAAAAATTGAAAGTATAGTAATTACAATAAATTCCTACTAGAAATATCAATAATTAATGTAGAATATTTGTGCATTTACGTGTAAAATTGTGACATAACAGTTTATTGGAGGTATGGTTACATGAATTGGCAAACACCTGAGAGATTACGCGAACTTTTATGTGAAGTAGTGAGCTGGGGTAGTGAAACATTTACTGAAGGTGAGAAGGAATTCTCGCGCAATCTTCAAAAGAAAATGATGGAGCTTCCTTATTTTCAAAAATTCCCTGAACAACTAAATTTAGTCGATGTAGATTATGGCCGACAAGTCGTTTCTGCATTTTATGATTCGAAGCAAGTGAAGGATACAGTTGTACTGATCAGCCACTTTGATACGGTGCAAACGGAAGAGTACGGCGAACTTCAACATTTGGCAACTCACCCTGAAGAGTTGACGAAGCGCTTGATTGAACAACCTGATTTTCTAAATGAAGCAGCTCAGATTGATTTAGCGAAGGGCGATTATTTATTTGGTCGTGGTGTAATGGATATGAAGATGGGTTTATGTCTACATATGCAATTAATCGAGAAGGCGATTGCTGAGCAGTGGCCAATCAACCTACTTCTAATTACAGTCCCAGATGAAGAAGTGAACTCTGCAGGTATGCGAAAAGCGGTGGAGCATATTTCGGAAATGCGTGACGAAAAAGGTCTAGCCTTACAATTATTTTTAAATAGTGAACCGTCGTTTTCACAAGGTCCTGATGATATTAAAGAATATATTTACTCAGGTACAATCGGCAAAATTATGCCAGCAGCTTTATTCTACGGTAAGGAAACACATGTAGGTGAACCGCTAAAAGGGATTACAGCGCCATTTATGAGTGCTTACTTAACTGCTGAGATGGAGTTTAATGATCGTTTTGAAGAAACGGTGTATGGTGAGACTACGCCATTACCTGTATCGCTTCAATTACGTGATTTAAAAGATCAATATTCGACGCAAACGCCATATCGATCAGCTGCTTTATACAATGTTTTCTTATTGAAACGCAGTGCGAGTGAAATATTCGATATATTCGAACAAATCACACAGGAAGCAATGGAAAAATGCAATACGCGATACAAGGAAATTTGTGCGCAAAAAAATGTTAATCCAGTTGGCGAGATTAAAACAATTCGCTACAATGATTTGAAACAATATGCATTGAAGAAATTAGGTGCTGAAAAGCTCGCGAAAATTGAAAATGCGATTTTTGAAAATGATGCATTTGATGATCGTGCGAAATCGATTAAAGTAGCAGAGCAGTTGATGATTCATTGTAAGGAGCTTGCGCCAGCAACGGTTATTATGTTTGCGCCACCTTATTATCCACCAGCTAACTCGTCAGAACATCCATTCATTAAAGAGGCGATTGCACATCTATTAGAAGCGGCGACTCCATACGATATTCCGTTGGAGCAAATTCACTTCTTCAATGGTATTTGTGACTTGAGCTACTGCCAATTCGTCCTTGATGATGGTTGGAAAAGTTATGAGGAGAATACACCTGTATGGGGTAGTACGTACAGTATTCCTTTCGAAGAAATCGCGAAATTCGATGCGCCTGTATTGAATGTCGGGCCATTCGGCAAGGATGCACATCAGATTTCTGAACGTCTTCATGTGAAGAGTGCATTTGAAGAAATGCCAACCTTGATCGAAGGATTAATCCAGAAAATCATGAAGAAAGAAAATGCGCCAGTTTAATAAATGAGTCATTAAAACACTTTTCATTTCATCGATTTGGAAAGTGTTTTAATTTTTTTCTTAAAAAGGGTTGTCAACTTCATTTAATTATGATAGTATAATACTTATCGTTAAGATAACTGATGCGGAAGTAGTTCAGTGGTAGAACATCACCTTGCCAAGGTGGGGGTCGCGAGTTCGAACCTCGTCTTCCGCTCCAAAATGGAGATATACCCAAGTCCGGCTGAAGGGATTGGTCTTGAAAACCAACAGGCGAGTCAAATCGCGCGGGGGTTCGAATCCCTCTATCTCCTCCATTTTTAGGGTCGGTAGCTCAGTTGGTAGAGCATTAGATTGAAGCTCTAAGTGTCGGCGGTTCGATTCCGTCCCGACCCATACTAAATCGGTAGATATTCTAAATATCTACCGGTTTTTTTATACTTTTTTTTGGAGTTTCTTCCTATTATAATAGTACGTTTTGGGGTAGTGATTACCAAACAGATTGTTTTCCTATCTGTATTAAATAAAGATGACAGAAAATATAAAAGCTATTCCTATAAGCAAAAACAATTTATAATAGATTCATGACATATAAACTTTAGCAATTCATTTAGTCAGTAGGAGGTTGCGTATGACAGAAAAATTCATCCTTGCTTTGGATCAAGGAACAACAAGTTCAAGAGCGATACTTTTTAATCAAGCTGGAGAAATCCATTATTCATATCAACAAGAATTCCCACAATATTTTCCTGAAACAGGGTGGGTGGAACATGATGCTGAGCAAATTTGGTCTTCCATTTTATCATGTATCGCAACAGTATTAGCGGATAAACATATTGATGCGTCGCAAATTGCGGGAATCGGCATTACAAATCAGCGTGAAACGACAGTGATCTGGGATAAGAATACAGGTAAGCCGATTTACAATGCGATCGTTTGGCAATCAAGACAAACAGCCGACATTTGTGAAGAGTTGAAAACGAATGGCTATAATGACCTTTTCAGAGATAAAACCGGACTACTGATCGATGCTTATTTCTCAGGAACGAAAGTGAAGTGGATCTTAGACAATGTTGCTGGTGCGCGTGAGAAAGCGGACAACGGTGACCTATTATTCGGCACGATTGATACTTGGCTTATTTGGAAACTTACAAACGGCAAAGTACATGTGACGGACTATTCCAATGCGTCACGCACGCTCATGTACAATATTTATGATTTACAATGGGATGCCGAACTTCTGGACATCCTAAACGTACCAAAATCGATGCTGCCAGAAGTAAAAGGCTCATCGGAACTTTATGGCCATACAGATCCGACTTGTTTCTTCGGTGGAGAAGTGCCAATCGCAGGTGCAGCAGGGGATCAGCAGGCCGCATTATTCGGTCAAACTTGTTTTGAAGAAGGTATGGTCAAAAACACATATGGCACAGGTTGCTTCATGTTAATGAACACGGGCAGTAAAGCGGTCAAGTCGAAAAACGGCTTATTGACGACGTTAGCATGGGGAATTGACGGCAAAGTTACGTATGCATTAGAAGGTTCGATCTTCGTCGCAGGTTCGGCAATTCAATGGTTGCGAGATGGTATGCGTATGATTAAAGACTCGGCGGATTCTGAACTGTACGCAAGTCGAGTGGATTCGACTGAGGGAGTTTATGTAGTGCCAGCATTCGTTGGTTTAGGGACGCCTTATTGGGATTCCGAAGTGCGAGGGGCAGTATTCGGATTGACGCGCGGTACGACGAAGGAACATTTCATTCGTGCGACACTGGAATCGCTATGCTACCAAACGAATGATGTATTAGGTGCGATGGAAGCGGATTCCGGGATTCCATTCAAAACCTTACGTGTCGACGGCGGTGCTGTTGCGAATAATTTCTTAATGCAGTTCCAGTCTGATTTATTAAATGTCCCAGTGGATCGCCCGGTCATCAATGAGACGACAGCCCTTGGTGCGGCGTATTTAGCAGGATTAGCGGTCGGTTTTTGGCAATCAAAAGAAGAAATCGCAGCCTATTGGAAGCTCGATCATCAATTTGAACCAGAAATGGCTGAAGTGACGAGAAAATCAAATTATGAAGGTTGGAAAAAAGCTGTCATGGCAGCCCAAATTTTCAAATAAGAAAAGAGAGTAGACATCGCAGAAAAATGCGAAAACTACTCTCTTTTTTGTTCTATTAATCTTCAAAAAGGTCATCCATTAATTGCTCAATTTCAGCCTTTTTTTGTATCGTAGAAAGCTCGTCTTTTTTAATAAAAAGCGCTTCATCAATTTCGACAACATCGCCGACTTGTAAATCACTTTGCAGATTGGCAATTGGAAAATCCTTCGTCAAGCCACTGTCGCTCATTTCAATAATGACGAAATCACCTTCAAAACGATCAATAATTCCTTTTACCATCTATCGCTCCACCTTTACGATTATATTTTTCCCATTGGAAACGAAAATAATACTGCCGTGCTGATCTGTACGATATATTTTTGCATTCGCATCTTTTAATCGATTCAAAGTGTCTTTTGTCGGATGCTTATAGCGATTGCCTTCACCAACACTAATTGCTGCGAGGTGAGGTTTTACAACATCGAGGAAAGCTTTATTCGTTGCTTCTGCTGCACCGTGATGACTCACTTTTAAGACATCGACTGGGCCAAGTAAACCTGCTGTCAGCATATCTCTTTCGGCTGGTGTTTCAGCATCTCCTGTAAGAAGGAATTTTTTGTCGCCATGAGTCACTTGTAGAACCGCACTCCAATCATTCAAATCAGATTTACTATAATCCTTTGTTGGCCCTAAAAAATCCAATGTTAGATTAGATGTGTTCGTCGAGATGGAGCCCCCACTAGTGACAGATTTGATTTTCAAGGATTTTTCCTTTACTGCTAGGAGGAATTGTTTGAAAGCTTCCGTCGTATGCGAAACTTTTGGGGCATATACAGATTGTACTTCAATTCCCCGTATAACTTCCGCTAAACCACCGATATGGTCGGCATCTGGGTGCGTTGAGATGACAGCTGTTAAATGGTCGACGTTTTGCTCATGAAGATAGTCTAACACGTCGTCACCTTTGCCTTTATTCCCGCCATCAATTAAGTAGGCATCCTCTTTTGATTGAACGAGAATGGCGTCACCTTGACCAATATCAATAATATGTATTTTCACTTCTTCAGACTTTTTCAATGATTGACTATTGACTGAAGTGTCTTGTTTTGCTTCCTGCTGTGACGTAGGTTCTTCGTCTTGTAAAAAGACAATCGCTACAACGGCAAGGAAAAGTATTGCAATTGCGTAAATAAATTTCTGTTTCATAAAAAACCTCCTTCAATACTTTAGCATAAACAAATAAAGTGAACAACAGAGGAAAAGCCTATTACTAAGGGATTAGAGGTGATATTTTCTAAATAAATACATTTTTTTCTAAGTTTGTGATTGATTTCTTGAATAGGTTTCGATTATGATAGTCTCAATTGATCACAGAGGAGGAATTTTAGGTGGAACAGACAATTACTTCAGAAATTAAATCAATCTTTGAAAAGCAGGTCAAGCATCAATGGGTTTTGAAAAAGACGAGTGCGCAAGAGAGAATTGACAAATTACAGCAACTGAGTGATGCGTTAGTGAAGTTTACCCCTGAAATTATTGAAGCGGCAATAAGTGATTATGATCGTCCGGCATCCGAGGAGCAGGGGCAGATCGATGCAGTCATTGGTGTCATTAAACATACTTCGGAAAATTTGGCGGAGTGGATGAAGCCAGAAGTATTACCGAGTGATGAGCAGTCGAAAGTTCAGATTATGTATGAGGCGCGTGGCGTTGTATGTGTAATGGGGACTTGGAATTCACCATTATCGACTTGTGTACACCCTTTAGTGGAAGCGTTTGCAGCGGGAAACTGTGTCGTGATTAAACCTTCAGAAATGACGCCGAATTATAGCTTAATTATTCAAAAAATTATGAAAACTGTTTTTGACGAGCGGGAAGTAGCAGTTGTACTAGGTGATGCGACTGTAGCGAATGAACTGTTAGAATATCCATTCAATCATTTCTTCTTCACGGGTAGTCCACGCGTTGGGAAGTTAGTCATGGCGGGTGCTGCGAAGCATTTAGCGAGCATTACGCTAGAGTTAGGTGGCAAATCACCTGTCATCATTGCACCGGGTGCTGATATGCAACAAGCCGCTCAGCAACTCGTATTCGGGAAAATTTTGATGGGTGGCCAATTGTGTATTTGCCCAGACTATTTATTTGTTCACGAAGATGATGTGCCGAATTTCACAGCCAATTATGAAGGTGTGACAAAATATATGCTTTACGGAGAAGATGGCAAAATCCGTGAGTCGGAGCGTACGACAATCGTCAATGAAAATCATTATAATCGCTTGAAAGGGCTGTTTGATGATGCCATACAAAAAGGTGCGAAAGTGTTATGTGGTGGGACTTTCAACGATGAATTGCGTCTAATTGAACCGACCGTTTTAGGGAATATGACGGACGATATGCGCATTACGGAAGAAGAAGTGTTCGGGCCGATTACATTCATCCATACGTATAAAGACGTTGAGGAGGCAATCCAGTACATTCAAGCGCGTCCTAAACCGTTAGCGCTTTATATTTTCAGTAAGGATGAGCAATTCCAAAACAAGATTTTGAATGAAACATCTTCAGGTGGTGTGACAATTAACGGCATCATTATGCATAATGTTCATCCTGGACTACCATTTGGTGGCGTGAATAACTCTGGTATTGGCAGCTTCCACGGCATTCATGGATTCAAAGCATTATCACATGCTCGAAGTGTCTATAATATTCTTTAGAGCGTAACCTCCTCGTTATGAAATGCTACTTTTTGGGTATAGTAGTATAAAAATGGTTGAGGTGGTTATTATGAGGCGTGGCATTGTTTTCCTTCTTTTTCTGATCATAGTCTTTATGCTGACCGCTTGTAATAAGGGGACGATGCATTCCATTCAATATGGTAAAATTGATCAAAATGGAAATATTGTTATTACAAAAACAATTAAAAGTGATTCCATCTTCGAAAATAGTGAAAAGCTGTTAGGAAGTATGAGAAATATTTTCTTGGAAAAAGATCAGGTGAATCATTTATCAACTCAATATATGCAATTTAGAAATGAACGACAGAATATGGTGATTTCGAATTACTATTTATGGGATGATGAGAAAAATGACCGGTTCATATGCAGACCTTATTTTGACGATGCCATTCTTTTTTATGAAATAACAGGGCATGAATACCGCATGCTGAAAAAGGAAATCGACAAGATTAAGGCGAGTAAAGAGCCGCTGCTTGATCACAACGAAAGAAATAAATCACCAATTGAGAAAAAACCAATCTTTTCTACAGATTGATTGGAAAAATAAAAACAGGGTTGTGTCTTAGAACACAATCCTGCTTTTTGTCATTAACCTTCAATAAATTCAGCTTGTAAATCGCCCGCGATCTCTTGAACTTTTTCCATAATAATCGGATGGGATACAGCGACATAAATCTCACCATCGAAAAATCGAAATGGGAATGATACATCTTGAATTTGCCACATGAAAAAATCACCTTTAATCGTCATTGTGACACCTTCTTTATTTTTCGAGATGAAAGCATCCTCATATGTAAAGTCAGGCATTGTACCAAAGTATTCTTTACATTGCTCTAATGTAAGCGTTGGATTTTGTTGCTCATCCAATTTCGTAATTTTAAATCGTTTATTCATTTGAAAACTCCTCAAAATTTATTGTCATCCTTCATTATACAAAAAAAAACTATTCAAATCACGAGGATTCCTGAATAGTTAAGATTTTTGAAAATAATTTGTATCACATGCATTGATCAATAAATGCAATTCGTCTGTTGTACTATTTTTTAGTACAGCATCCAATTGAATGTTTTGAAATGCGAAATGATAGCTTTGTTGTAATGCATATAATAAAAATAACTGTTCTTTAGAATTCAAAAGTGAAGAAAATAGTTGTAGTTTACGCGTATCAATCGTTAGATCGGGTTGCAGCACCGATAGAAAAGCATCATTCAAATTCATGCCTGCAATAATATAAGAAGTAGAGGACCATTCATTCAATGGAATCTCATTTGCATATCTGCTGTGGCAGTTCAATAAATATTCAAAATCCAATTTATGTTGCGTATTTAGAAATAATTCCATAAAAGTCACCATCCTTTATAAAGTAAATACCCAATTTACTGAAAACATAACCTTGACTAAGGATTCCGTTGTTTTTAGACAATTTAGGTTTTAAAATTTCGGAAGGTGGTATATATAGATTAACAGGCTAATGTAGTAAGATGCCATTTCGTTTAAAGCCAACTCCTCTTGCTTTAAACGAAATTCATCTAATTACCTTATACAATTTTCCCTCTACTCATTTCTAATGGTGGAGGATTTTTTTTGTCGCGAGAAGCTTCTCATTGGAAATGACAAATATTTTAAATAATCGAATCAAAAAAGATCTTATAAAACCCGTCGTATTGGGCAATATAAGATCTTTTTCTAAAAGTATTAAGCGTGTCTTTCTTTTTTTGGCTGCGGATAAAGCGCATCTACTAATACATAAATAATAGCCGTAATAATTGTTAAAATAATATAGCTAGAACCAATGAATGGCAGAATCCCTGCAACGAGGAATAATAAAATACGGATTAGAATTTTGATAATTTGCAGATCAAAATAACTCGCTAGTTTATCAATAATATATGAAACGACTAGGCCGTATGTTGAAAGAATTAAAATGAATAAACTGAAGATAAACCAAACACGACTCATCTCTAATGAATTCCAATAATAAATCTTTGTGGCAATAGTGGCTAAAATGCCTGTAATTATAATAATGATAATTCTGTTTTTAAAATTATGCATACGATCAACTCCTGTAAGTATTATACGATAGAAAAGAATATTCTTCATTAATAAATGATGTGAATGTAAAAAGTTATAAATATTTCATCAATTTGAAAAATTTAGGTTTGGAAAAGTCTTAAATTGGGCAAAAATATATATCATCACAAAATTGGGGTAGGAAGTCATGTTGGCAATGTTGAAATCTTATGCGATAATAGAGAAACAGAGTGTGAACATTTGTTCGTATTTGGGAGGAGTATCTATGAAATCACTTATTTCACGTCGTTTTCACCGTTATTTTGGCTTAAAGAAATTTATCGTTGTCACAATTCGAAAGGGTTCTGGCAAGCGAAATCAATTTGTATCGCTTTCGAGAAATGCTGAAATTGCGATTGCAAAAGTTTCGCAAAACCTTGAAGTACAACAATATGATATTAAAGCATATACAGAATCACAATTTGCTCATATGCTCAAATTGCGAGCTTAATAAGTAGCGCGGGTGAAGTAGAAGAACATCTTTTCTTGGGGGGAGAGGAGTTCAACTATTGACTCGTGCTTTTTTAGTGGAAAAAATCCCAAAGCAATCAGCCGACCGCTTTGGGATTTGTTATTACAATTCGTCAGCAAGACCGAGTAAAATAATACCGATCATAATAATTCCGACGACAACATATTGTTTTGTACTTAATTTTTCTTTTAAGAAAATACGAGATAAAATGATTGAGAATACGCAGAATGAAGCGATTAGTGGAGCAGCACCTACAGCGTATGCAGCAATGGCATAAACATAGAAGAACTGACCAGCTGTTTCTAAAACTGCAGCAATCGTTTGATCCTTTTGTTTGAAAATATTCACTTTCACTTCTTTGAAAATTAATAAATATAACCAGTAAATAACGGCTACAGTGAAAAATGTATACTCATAAGCGATTAATGCCGCATCTTCAGATAGAATTTTCGTTTTATCTAAAACGACACCATCTGCGAATGTACCTAAACCATCTAAAACCGCGTACAATAATGGGAATAATAGTGCGAAGAAACCGAATTGGTATTTTCGTTCAACCGTAATTCCAGATTGTCTACGTAATAAATCGTCCTGCTGCTTTTCATATACAGCGATTAAAATAATACCGATACAGATGATTGCAACACTAGTATAGTGCAACCAGTTGTTATCACTTGGATAGAAAATATATAAAAGAACTACTGTGATGGCACCTGATGAATTTTGTAAAGGCGCTACAATCGAAAGTTCTAAATAACGTAAACCTACATAACCGAAAATCATTGATGAAATATACAACGCTGATACAGGTAAATAAGTAATCATGTCCTCGAAATGGAAGTCTAGACCTTTAATGAACATATATACAGTTGCATGGAGTCCCATAACAACCCCGACCATAATTGTAATTTTCGCGTGACTATTTTTGTCAGTCGGATTTGAACTTTTCTTATAGAATAAGTTCGCCGCACCCCAACATACCCACGTTAACATCGCATATAAAAACCACATAAAAATAAAATCTCCTTCTGTTATACAATTAGTTTTTTTCTGAAGTATTCAGAAAGAACTAAGGAGAGAAGTGGGTTGTTAATGCTTCAGTAAGTTGTTCGATTGATGATGTTACAACACCGTTTTGTTTAATAAGTCCAACGACAAAAAGATTACGGTAGACGAATTGATTTTCAACTGCGTCTTGAATTAATGCGTTGATTTTTTTCTCGTGATCACGACCTTGTTGGCGTGAATCTGTAAATAATGCGAAAATTGGGCGATTCAACATTGAATATGCGCCGATTTCTGCAGCAACGCCACTATCAATTTCAACGCCATCAATGACAGCAATTAAAAAATCACTATTTTTGAGTGCATCTAAATCTGCAGCAGCAATTTGCTCACTGTTTGCAAAGGCAGTTTTATCATTGATCGCACCGTTTTCCTGTGGAACATAAAGAACTACGCCAGGAATCGTTTGCCTCACTGCTTTTGCCACTAGCTCATTAACTAATCGATCGCCGAGACCGAATAAGCCATTCGCTAAATAACCTTTAATCATAAATTATGACCTCCATTCTGTTCAATTGTATGTATTTTGTCATAGAAAAACAACAGGAATCTTAAAAGATAGAATATTAAATTAAAAAAAGAGGTAAATTACTAATTTACAGAATCAAATGTCGCATTATACATTTGTTTAACTAATAGAGGATCAGGTCCAGCGAACAATGTGAAACTTATTATGTTTTATTTAGCTTTTTAGGTATTAATAAATTGATGGCACTTGTCGGCGGAAAGCATTCGTTATTTCTGAAAATTAAATATATAAAATAGAACTCAAAAAAAGAGGTAAACTACCGTTTTCTCAATAAAATGAGAGCCGTGTAATTTACCTCGTAAGTTATTTGCAATTTAGTAGGATAATTCCTTCTTGTTTAGGGTGCAGTTCCGCGTGGATCGTTGCACGTTGGAGATTTTCTAGAACTTCTGGCGAGATTCCGATTTGAAAACCTTCGAATTCGATTACATGATCTGATTCGATGAGTGTATCGATATCCGCACCGATGATCATGCCTCGCTGACTACGAACGCCGTAAAACCTTAGCTTTAGCGTTTCGTCATTGGATGTAGCTTTTTGAATAAACTGTTTGCCAGCATATGTGATTTTCAATGTGGAGATTCAACCCTTTCAACTAGTAAAGTGATAGGTATCTTTTCCACATATTAAAATTGTGTAAACATTGGAATTATTTACGCGTTAAAAATTCTGAAAAAATAACGAATAAAATAATGACTGCAAAAGCAATAATGAAAAACCATGTAGGCGTACTTCCGAACAATAGCATATGAATCCTCCGTTCAACTTAATAATTAAAGCATAGCATATTTATAGAAAGTAGGAAAAAAATCCACACATTTCAATGGAAATACGTTAAAATGAAAGGTAGAATAAGTAGTAAATGTATGTAGAGAGGTTGTTAAATATGATTCATTTAAATTGGAAAGAAGCGCCGACAATCAAAACGGTTACTTGTACGCAAACAGATGCAAAAAAATATTTAGTATCAAATGTTCTTACTGTTGGTAAAACGTATGAAGTGAAAAATGAAACTGAAGAGTTCATTTTCGTAGTCGATAACACTGGTCACGTAGGTGGCTTTTACAAAGAGTATTTCGCATAATTTGCTAGAGTAATTACTCTCCAGCTCACGCAGGTGAGATTGGGGAGTTTTTTTATTTGAAAGGGAGGATTCGTCATGTTAAAAATCATCGAAGAACAAATTTCTCAAAGATCACAAAGAACTTATGCAGAAGAGGATCAATCATTAATTCCAGAAGGTGGCTATAAATCACCTGATGCGCATTTATATGAGGATGTGTTAGTGAGTGTCGTTTTGCAAAAGCCTGTGTTACTTAAAGGCCCATCTGGTTCAGGGAAGACGAAGCTTGCGGAAACGATCGCCAATCAGTTCCAACAACCGGTACATAGTATTAACTGTTCGGTCGACCTTGATGCAGAAAGTCTTCTAGGATTCAAAACAGTCGTACAAAAGGACGGACAGACGTTTATTGAATTTGTCGAAGGACCTGTCGTACAAGCGATGCGACAAGGACATTTCCTATATATTGATGAAATTAATATGGCAAAAGCTGAAACTTTACCGATTTTGCACAGTGTTTTAGATTATCGCAGAATGCTGACGAATCCATTTACAAATGAAGTGATTCACGCACATCCTGATTTCGGCGTGATTGCAGCGATCAATGAAGGTTATGTGGGGACGACACCAATGAATGAAGCTTTGAAAAACCGTTTCATCTCATTTTCAATCCCATATATTTCAGGGGAGCAGTTAGAACTGTTAATCGATGAGCGATTCCCAGCCATTCAATCACAATTGAAAAATCAAATGCTGTCACTTTCAAATGATTTACGCCAACAAGTGAAAAATGGCTTATTAAGCGATGAAGCGGCATCCATCCGAAGTTTATTTGATGCAATTGAGTTAGCAGAACATATTGATACAATACGAGCGATTCAATATGCCATCGCCGAAAAATTAGAAGACCAAACCGAGAAAAACTTAGTCATTGAATTAGCAAAAACTTGGATTGGGTAGGTGAAGAATATGGCTTCAATGAGTCGCTTTATTCAGTTTAACAATGAACAAATTGATGCGAGACAGATGATTTCCTATGAAAATTTAACGAGAGCATTGGCGAATAGCCGTGAACTACAATTGACGGAAAGACAATTGATGGAGTTGAATCCACAGGAGCAGATCGCTTCAATGTCCGTCTTTTGGCGACATCGTGATGAAGAGAAAATTCATTTAGGCAGACTTTCGGATATATACCTATTGTCGGAAGGATTTTGGCGTCATTTTTCCTTATCTGAATGGCGAATATTTCTAGAAGATCTTGAAGATTTCAGATTTCCAAAATTACTCTCACAACTCGTTTTATTAGGCGAAGAGTTTCGATTAATGGAATACGTCCAAAAAAGTAGACCGGGTACGAAAAAGGCATTTTCAGTACGTAGAGAGGCCTATTTAACAACTTACCACCATCAAATTCGCGTAAATCAGCAAAAAGGGCTTTTCGCAGAGTCGCTTATGAATTATTTCTACATCGCCATTCATGAAGGGCAGCAAAAGTTACCTTCAGGTGGTATTTTTGATGAATTTCAGCCGTTATTATACTTATGGCAAAATGTATTTGATAGTCGTTCTACAAGAGATACCGCGACAATCATTTTAAGGCTTGCTCCTCAAATTGAAGAAATCATTCAAAAAGAGCTTTTCCATAATTTCTATGCTTTACTCGATCAAATTTCAAATGAACTCATTGTAGACCATGAGCATAAAGGGGTTTGCGGTGTAGAAGAAGGAAATTCCGGAGAGGCGAAAGAGACTATTGAAGAGACATTTCGTTCATGGCATCGTGAATCAGAAGAGGATTCAGGTACACATATGCGCTTTGAATTGGAGCGTGGCAATGAAGGGAAGAGCTTGTCGAATGAAGCGGTAGAAGGTAGAGATGATCAGCAACCGACGGAAGAAGGTGCTGGAGGCGATCAAAATGCCGAAGCGAAGCCGAAGAAAACGGATAGCGTGGCGACAAAAGCATTAAAGCGTAAGTATACGAAATCAGGCAAGAATTTTGGCAAGGAACATGAAAATGTCATCTATGAAGAGAAGAAAACGGCCGTTTCTGATGATTTAGAACAAATTCGTATACTCGAACAATGGCGTGTCGATCAACAACCTCAAGTGAAAGCGTTAGCGACAGAGTTAAGAAAGAGAATGGTTCAGAAGAAAACGTCCAAAAGAACGAATTTGTCATATGGTCGATTTAATGCAAAACAAGTGTTAGATTTCATGACGGAGACGAGACCGAAACCATTTTACAAAAAAGATGCACCTTCTAAGCCGCTGGATGCTGTATTTGGGCTATTAATCGACGGATCGGCATCAATGATCGATAAAATGGATGAGACGAAGCAAGCGGTGTTATTATTCCATGACGTACTGCGTGAATTAGACATCATTCATGAACTTGTCGTATTTTATGAAGATGCGTACGAAGCGTCCAAAGAAGCGCAGCCGAATACTTTTGAATGGTTGCATAGTTTTGAAGATGGCAAGCATGATGCGATCAAAGAGATTGCGTCAATGGATGCACATGAAGATAATCGAGATGGCTTTGCGATTCGTTGGATGACTGATCGTTTGAAGAAAAGGGAAGAGAAACACCGCTTCCTACTCATGTTTTCGGATGGTGAACCTTCTGCCTTTGAATACGCGCAAAATGGTATTTTGGATAGTGCAGAAGCAGTAATCGAAGCGGAGAAGCAGGGGATCACTGTACTGCATCTGTTTTTAAATACCGAAAAACCTTCAGATGAACAACTCAAACTATTTGCGACGGTTTTTGGCAAACAATCGATTGTTGCGGATCAAGTTGAGCAGTTTTCAGACATTACATTGCGCACTTTACGAAAAGTATTATCGCATGTCGTACAAGGTATGTAACGCAATATAAAAGGTCATCTACATTTCAACTTGTAGATGACCTTATTTTTATTGTTTATTTTGAATAGCTAGAAGACGTTGTTTTAAATCTTCTTCCATACGACCAATTTCAACTTCTGCTAGGCGACGTTTTTCGCGACCTTCATGTTGAATTTGCAATGTTTCTTCGATTGTAGAAATTAAGTTCTCCTGCGTTATTTTCAGCGTTTCAATTTCGACAATACCACGCTCATTTTCACGCGCTGTCTCAATTGTATTCACTTTTAACATTTCAGAGTTTTTAAGTAGTAATTCATTCGTCGTAGAAGTTACTTGTTTTTGCGCTTCCACTGCACGACGTTGATTATTCAATGTAAGGGCAATGGCAATCTGATTACGCCATAGTGGAATTGCAGTCATAATCGACGATTGAATCTTCTCAGCAAGCGTTTGGTTCGTCTGTTGAATCATACGAATTTGAGGGGCAGATTGAATCGTAATTTGACGAGAAAGTTGTAAGTCATAAATACGTTTTTCAAGGCGATCGACGAATTGTGCCATATCATTCACTTCTTGCACAACCATTTGATCATCTGATTTTTCAGCTTCTGCACGCATTTTTGGCAGTAACTCATTCATGATTTCATCACGTTTGATTTCAGCTGCGGCAATATACACATTTAAAGCTTCGAAATACGTTTTATTCTGTTCATATAGCTCATCTAACATCTTAACATCATCCACTAAACCGCGTTTTGAATGCTCTAGCTGAACACCGATACGATCGATTTGTGTACTTAGTTTTGTATATTTTGACATCATTTCTTGAATTGATTTTTGAACTTTACCGAATAATTTACGCAGACCTTTTGGTTTTTCCTGCTGTAAATCTTCTGGGTCAAGTTCATTTAATTTCGTCATCAAATCTTTTAAAATATCACCGACTGGGCCGATATCCTTCGATTGCACATGATCCAACATTTTGTTTGAAAAGGCAGAAAGGGCAGTTTGTGCATTAGCACCATAAGTAAGGATTGCTTCGTAACTTCCTGTTGGAATCTGCGAAGCTAATTGACGCGCTTTTTCTTGATCTTCTTCACTTAGTCGGTCTAATTGACGAACTGGCGCAGTGGCTTCACGCTGCTGCACGACCTCTTTTTGAGGAAGTGGCTCTATTGTGAATGGATTGGCTAATAAGTCATCCATCGATTGATTCGGTTTATTTTCTACCATTTAAATTTCCTCCTCGACTTTACGATCGCTTCTTCTCGCGGTTTTTTTGACGAAATCTAATTCAACTTTAAGATCTTCAATATCGGCAGCTAAAAGTTGTCTAAGGTCTTTTTCCATCGATTCTAGTAAGTCAGCCAAAGTATCACGCGTTCTTTGAAGAGCGATATGGACTTCAGTATCTTTAATCGGTTGTTTTGATAAATAGGAGTATTTTTCTGTTAATTCAGCAGCTGACGGCAGGTGCGAATAGAAAAATATTTCAGCATTATAAAATTTTGCAGGATTTGATTTGACGATTGAAATAATACGTTTTGCTAATCGACTCATTTCATAAAGTTGTTTAAATCCTGAAATGGAGCGAACACTTGAGTAAAGGCGATTGAATTGTCTTAATGATTCGTTCGCTTCTAATAGTTGAGCTTCTATATGATTATATTCAGATTTTGATAATCCGAATTTTTTACGTTTATTGAATCGTTGATAAGCTTGAACAATAAAGTAACTAACGATAAATACTACGGCAGAAATTGCTAAACTGATGAAGAACCCCTGAGCAAAAGCAAACATTGAGATGGCAATTGTTACAGGAATTGTGATGAATGCGAAAAGTACTCGCAAAATTGAATGTCCAGCATGTAGCATGATTTTCCCTCCTTATCCTATATTCATAATATACGATTGAAAATCAAGAAGGTTTCAACTTTACTTATAATAAATCTGAAGTACTCAAAAATAAGTATTTTTTATGAAAAAAAACAGGAATGGCGTTTTTCGTCGCGATTCCTGTTTATGATGCAAACTATAAAAGTCGCATTTAGCTATTTCGTTGATTTTCGATCGTGCGAATTAATTCGTCGATATAAACTAATACTTTTGAAGAAGCAGCTTCAAGTTTTCCTAAGTAATCTTCTGCTTCAGTCATCATCCCAGCGTTGTAAGCACGCGCAGCATCTTTTGCAAATTGATGAACTTCTGCGTGAGATTGATCTAGCTGATTATATGCAGCTTCGTTTTTAAAGCGGGCAATTGTTTTCGCTGAAGTGTACCAAGTGCCTAAACGACAATCCGTATGAGATGAAATCGTTTCAGGATTGATATTTTCAAGTCCTAAGAACATATTGTAAATCTTCCATTTCCATAAAATATGATCCGCTTTCGATAGTTGAAGTAGGGCATAACTCGATAATTGGGCATTGGAATCATCCACAATATTCACGCGGAATGCATCAATTTCTTGGCTCAGGCGGTGAATGCCGTTAGAAGTTGATTGACCTAATGCGCGGATATCCTGCTGTAAATCTGTAATTTGGACCATACGATTCGATACTTCATCTATGGCAGATGATTGTTCTTCTGAAATCGAAGCAGTCATTTTCACAGAATCATTGATTTCAGCAATTTCTACAACAATTTGACTTAATAAAGGTAATGAAGATTTCGCATCGACAGTCGCTTCTTTAATAATTGTCGTCGTTTCCGTAATCGAGTCTTGTACACTGTTAGAATAAGATTTTAAATGTTTCACATTCGTTGATACTTCCGTTAATGCCGAAACTGTATTTTCAGCAAGTTTGCGAACTTCTTGCGCGACTACGGCAAATCCTTTACCATGTTCACCAGCTCTTGCAGCTTCAATCGATGCATTCAAAGCAAGTAAATTCGTTTGATCGGCAATTTGGTTGATCAATGTGACAACGTTTTCGATATCGCCAACACGTTTTTGCAATTCACTAAAAGAGTCGACAATCGAAGAAAAAGTTTCGCCAGTTTTCATAATTTCGTTCAAAGCACTGCCAATTTCATTTTGTGAATTCAGTGCATATTCAACGGATTGGTTTGTCTTTTCAGAAATAAGGGTAGAGGTACGTGCAATCTCTGCAATCGAAGCGGTGATTTCTTCCGTAGCAGCAGTTGATGATTGGATTTCATCGGTTTGACGATCCAGGCTATAAATTAAGTCTTTCATGTACATAATTTGAGAATTTGTATCGATTAACTGAGTGATTTCAGTGATTGAATTTTCTAATGTCCGCTCAGTGAACGACTCAAATAACAGCTCTTGGTCGATATTAACGGCAGATTGGAATGAGCGCATTAAGTCGAATGCTTTTGCAGGCTTCAGACCAAAGTTGTACAATAGGTGGGTAGTCACATAAAATGCGAACTGGTTAAAAATAACAATCGTTCTACCTGGCTCGAACTTATATTTACGAATTTGGTCGAAAAATTTAAAAACTTCTTTGACGTAGTTTTCATCACGCGTGCAAGTAAAGAAAGTAGTTAAATAATTCGAAACCAAATGTTCAGAAATAGGATTTTTTCGATCCGCAGATAGTTCACTCAAATACTCTGTGAAAATTTGTTGCATAGTGGGAGTGGATTTTTCCAATTTTTTGTATATGTATTGCAAGTTATTTTCATCTTCGTATGAAAAATGATTAAAAGCAAGCGTATCTTGAAAACGGTCAGCAGTTTGAATATCTGTCCCTCTTTCTAAAAGTTGCTCCATATTAAGTTTAGGTCGAATAGAAGATAGCATGAATAAACCTCCAAAGTCTTTTTAGTAATATTAGCATATATTTAGATTTTTTTGTAGTTAAAAAGGTTTATTTGGTTGGATAATTTTTGAAAGTTAGAAGGGGGATTGTTCCAAATGTATAAAATAATCTATATGAAAGCAGACTATGAACCATGGTGGGAATTCGAGGGTTGGCAAGAGTTTGTCGTTTCAGAAACTGAATTCGAGGACCGTTTACAAGCAGAGCAATTCCTTAAAAACTTATTACATGACTTTTCATTGAAATATTGTAAAAAACAACAGAAAAAAGATCGTTTCTGGGCATTTTGGTCTGAAAATGAAGCAGTCTATTGCGACAATTGTGCGGATGATTTACAAATATATCACGGATTGATTTGGCAAGAAGTAGAATAAAGTGCGAGTATATTAAGTGAATTTTAGAAAAAATTTGAAATTTCAATTGACTAATAACGTCATTATGTTATAATATTCTTAACAAATGAAACTGTATTACCGTTACATCCATTCACATATTACAAAAAGTGATCGGTCTTCGGTACTTATTGTAATATGTGAATTTTTGTATGGTTTTTTAGGTTCATATTGTTTACTTTTATTTTTGGAGGTTTTACACATGAAACAAGGTACAGTAAAATGGTTTAACGCAGAAAAAGGGTTTGGCTTTATCGAAATCGAAGGAGAAAACGATGTATTCGTACATTTCTCAGCAATCCAAGGCGAAGGATTCAAAACTTTAGATGAAGGTCAAGCAGTGGAATTCGAAGTTACTGAAGGTAACCGCGGACCACAAGCAGAAAACGTTGTAAAACTTTAATTTACAATTTTTCAGGAGGTAGCAATTGCTACTTCCTTTTCTATACAGTTTTTTTAGAGGATTTGTGCAAATTTGATTTCGCAGCTTGTAGTAAGACGCCCATGTTAAAAAATGAGTCGTAACTAACATGCGATTTTTTTTTGAAAAACTATTCAGATAATGACAAAAAATTGTATATTTGTGATACAATAATCTTTAGTACATAAGTAACATGGAGGTATAATATGGCTAAAACCCGTATGGCTAAAAGGCGTAAGCGAAAGTGGATTAGAAATCTATTAATTGTTTTCTGTCTTTGTTTTGCTACAATTAGTAGTTATTTAACATACTCCGTTTTTTCTGTAAAAGGAGCTTTGGATCAGTCGAAAGTTCAATTGCAGCGAGAAGACAATAAATCTGAACTAAGAGAAAAACCTGTTTCATACAGCGAAGAACCTTTTTCAATTTTATTGTTAGGCATTGAAGAATATGCTACAAAGAAAGAAACTGGTAGAGCAGACACGCAGATTGTTATGACATTTAACCCCAAAAAACATAAAATCACTTTAGTGACGATTCCGAGAGATACGCGCGTACAAATTGACAACGCGAGCGAATATACTGGAATTCATAAAATTAATGCCGCGATGACATACGGCGAATTGAATCAATATGGTGGCGAAAAGCTCCAATTGGAAACGACAGAAAAATTACTAAATATTCCGATTGACGCTTTTGTAACAGTGAACTTTGATGGCTTCCGCGATGTAATTGATGCTCTTGGTGGAATAGACATCGATATTAAGCAACCTTTCTGGGAAGACAATATTTATACGAAAAAACGCATTGATTTTGCGCAAGGTCATGCTCATTTAACAGGTGAGGAAGCACTTGCATTTGTCCGAATGAGAAAGCGTGAAGTGAATAATATTTATCCGAGGGAAGAGCGCCAAAATCAAATGATTGAAGCAACTGTTGCCCAAACTAAATCAGCAGGTACATTATTAAAAGTAGGGGAATTAACGAAGATTTTCGGTGAAAACGTTAAAACAAGCCTTTCCATTGGTGATTTATTTGCGATTCAAAGTCAATATTTGAATATGAAAAAATTGAAGATGGGTTCAACAGAAGTGAAGGGCTTTGATACGAAAGTTAATGGCGTTTCATATTTTGTAGCGAATCAGCAAGATCTTCAAAAATTAAGTGAAAGCTTACGAGCAGAGCTTGGTTTGGATCCTGTACCATTCCAAACGAGTGCTAGATTTACAAATTATTAATTATTGGATGAGGAGCTACGTTTAGAAATAAGCGTAGCTTTTTTTATGTAAAAATTATGCAAATTGAAAGCTTATTATTTCTAAAAAAGAAAAAAGACGAGGACTAATCCCCGTCTTGAATGTCTACCTATTTAAGCTTAGTACCAGCCTTTTTGTTGCCAAGCTGCTTTTGCATTATTCCATGAACCGTAACGATCTTTAACGTATTTGTCAGCTACGCGCTCTTGGTTTGCTGGTGAATAATCACCTTTTAAATATGAACGGTCTAATTGATATTTCCCGACATATTTACCTGTTGCGCTACGTGCGTTGTAGTTATTCGTAGATTCTTTGTGCGCGATCCAGCTTTTTGCTGAAGATGAAGAACCTTGATAATTTGATGATGTTGAAGCTTTTTTCACAGGCGCTTTGTAAACTGGTTGTTGCTTCACAGGCGCTTGTTTTACTGGCGCTTTATATGTTGGAGCTTGTTGAACTGGAACTGCTTTTTGAACTGGAGCTGCCTTTTGAACTGGAGCGGGTGCTTTATAAGTTGTTTGTGTTTGAACTTGCTTCACAGGCGCTTGGTATACTGGCTTTTGTTGCACTGGTGCTACGCCATTTCCGCCTACTTCTAATAATTCACCTGCATATATTAAGTCTGTTGATAGACCATTTAGTTGTTTTAAGTTTGAAACTGTTGTACCGTGTGTTGCTGCTAATTTTGAAAGAGTATCACCTGATTGGATTTTCACTTCTTTAGCTGAAGCTGAACCTGCGAATGCGACTGTTGAAAGTGCGACTGCACCTGTGATTGCGATTAGTTGGTTTTTCATAATTTGAATTTCCTCCTCGGTTTTTCTAACTGACACAACTATACCAAGGCCAAATTTCACTCCAATGACAAAATGATTGCCCGAATGTTACAGGAAAGTAACAGGGGGTGGATATAATTAACAATTTATGAATTTGATTTTTTTATTACTAATGTGATTGTTTTCATACCAGCTATTATATAAGCAAATATATGTAAGTAACGAATGAAAATAGCATTGATTCGAATAGACATTTCATCGATTTTTTTTTCATTTTCCTTTAAAAGCATTCAAATACAGCGAAAAACAATTACGATTCCACTGAATTGTTACAGATGGTTTGACAATATCTGTTGAAATTACTTGGATAAAATTCATTTATGATATACTAAATGAAAGAAAAAATTGAAGGAGTGATTCTAATGAATGTTTCTACACGCTTAGAACGTCAAAAGCAAATTGATTTTGCAGTTGGTTTGGCAGCACTTGATGGTGGAAAGCCTACTTCTTTTACAAAGGAACTTTTATGCGAATACGAAAAAGGCGAAGTTACCTCAAAAGAGCTGAAACAAGCCATTTTACAAAAGTATTTTAGGAAGTCTAAATAATGGATCCATACATTGATCCACATACTAAAGTATTAATCAATAAATTAAATATTTCGGATGAACAAGATCTAATCAATATTGAAGCACAGTTATTGATTGCTGGAATAATTGATATCGACCGAAATTTACACGATGTCGACTTCTTGGATTTTAAAAGTATTTCAATAATCTATAAGTATTTATTTGGAGAATTATATTCATGGGCTGGCGAATTTAGGACTATTAATATTTATAAAAATGAAAAAGTGTTAAATGGTCTATCTATTAATTATAGTCATCATTCAAATATTCAAAAAATTTAAGTAATATTTTTTTTAAGTGTCCAAAATTTAGATTGGTCTCATAGTAACCCACAACTTCCATTGATTTTCACGAATTTTATGGTTGATATTTGGAGAATACATCCTTTTCGAGAAGGTAATACGCGAACTATTTCTGTTTTCATGAAACTTTTTGCTGAACAGAATCATCTCAAATTTAATGCGGTTTTACTTTCTCTTCATACTGGATTTTTAAGAAATTCACTCGTATTAGCTGCTGTACAAGAAGCGCCAGATGTTAGTCATTTACTTAAGATTATTTCTGATGCTTTAACATATACACCTCATATTCAAACTAAGAATAGTGCTGTTGATTCTGAAAAATATCATTCAATTGGCAAATATGACGTTTCTAATTATGAGGAAAAACCTTTTTACACTAAAAAACCAAAGCAAGATTAAGTACATTTCTACGTAGAAATGTACTTTTTAAATGCAAAAAAAGACGAGGATTAATCCCCGTCTTGAAAATATAACTATTTAAGCTTAGTACCAGCCTTTTTGTTGCCAAGCTGCTTTTGCATTATTCCATGAACCGTAACGATCTTTAACATACTTGTCAGCTACACGTTCTTGGTTTGCTGGTGAATAATCACCTTTTAAATATGAACGGTCTAATTGATATTTCCCGACATATTTACCTGTTGCGCTACGTGCGTTGTAGTTATTCGTAGATTCTTTGTGTGCGATCCAGCTTTTCGCTGAAGATGAAGAACCTTGGTAATTTGATGATGTTGAAGCTTTTTTCACTGGTGCTTTATAGACCGGTTGTTGTTTCACAGGCGCTTGTTTTACCGGCGCTTTATAGGTTGGAGCTTGTTGAACTGGTGCTGCTTTTTGAACTGGAGCTGCTTGTTTTTGTTGTACTGGAGCGGGTGCTTTATAAGTTGTTTGTGTTTGAACTTGCTTCACAGGCGCTTGGTATACTGGCTTTTGTTGCACTGGTGCTACGCCATTTCCGCCTACTTCTAATAATTCACCTGCATATATTAAGTCTGTTGATAGACCGTTTAGTTGTTTTAAGTTTGATACTGTTGTACCGTGTGTTGCTGCTAATTTTGAAAGAGTATCACCTGATTGGATTTTCACTTCTTTAGCTGAAGCTGAACCTGCGAATGCGACTGTTGAAAGTGCGACTGCACCTGTAATTGCGATTAGTTGGTTTTTCATAATTTGAATTTCCTCCTCGGTTTTTCTAACTGACACAACTATACCAAGGTCAAATTTCACTCCAATGACAAAATGATTGCCCGAATGTTACAGCAGTATTACAAGAGGGTGGTAAATCCTTCTAAAATGAGCGATTTATTTCGAACAAAAAACAGAGAAACCTCTATAACGGGCTATAATGGGAGGCTAAATTTCCCATAAAAACAGCTGAAATCGAATTTTCGTCGCTTAATTTTCTTTGAAATTCTTTGTTTTCTCTATAAAAACGGGGATAATACCCCTTATTACGAGCCTTAAACCTCTCGAATATTACAAAGTGCATCCATTTTATTGTTTATTCAACCTTTTAATTCCTAAAAATATGAAAGCAGAGTTTTAAATTTTACCCATATATAATAGAAGAAACTATTTTTAAAAATATAAAAAGGACTTCGACACATATAATGTGAACGAAGTCCTAATATTTTCAATTAGACTAGTCTAATTTATTTGCAGCTTTCCACTCTAGGTATTCATCGTAAGTTAATTGCTTGTCAAGAATTGAACCGTCTTCACGGATTTCAATTACGCGGTTTGCAATTGTTTGGATGAACTGATGGTCATGAGAAGTGAAGATCATAGCGCCTTTGAAAGCAGTTAAGCCTTCGTTTAGTGCTTGAATCGACTCAAGGTCAAGGTGGTTAGTTGGTTCGTCTAATAGTAATACGTTTGAATGTGATAACATCATACGTGATAACATACAACGAACTTTTTCTCCCCCAGATAATACTGCAGGTGATTTCTTAACTTCTTCACCAGAGAATAACATACGACCTAAGAATCCACGTAGGAATGTTTCTGTTTCGTCTTCAGGAGAGAATTGGCGTAACCAATCAACTAAAGTTTTTTCAGAACCTGCGAAGTATTCTTCGTTATCTAATGGTAAGTAGCTTTGAGAAGTTGTTACGCCCCATTTGAATGAACCATCGAATGCTTCATCTTCACCAGCAATAATTTTAAGTAATGCTGATTTGGCAATTGGATTACCTAGAAGGATGATTTTGTCTTCACGGTTCATAGAGAAACGCATATCTTTGAATTGAACTTCGCCATCAACTGATTTAGAAAGTTCTTCAACTGTTAATACGTCATTACCAATTTCACGTTCAACTGAGAAGTTGATGAATGGGTATTTACGGCTTGAAGGGCGGATGTCATCCAATTCGATTTTATCTAAAGTTTTCTTACGAGAAGTTGCTTGTTTAGATTTAGAAGCGTTAGCAGAGAATCGCGCAACGAATGCTTGTAATTCTTTGATTTTTTCTTCTTTTTTCTTGTTTTGATCTGATAACATACGTTGAGCTAGTTTACTAGACTCGTACCAGAAATCATAGTTACCAACGTAAACTTGGATTTTAGAGAAATCTAAATCCGCAATATGCGTACAAACTTTGTTTAAGAAGTGACGGTCATGTGATACGACAATAACTGTGTTTTCAAAGTTGATTAAGAATTCTTCAAGCCATTGAATCGCTTTTAAATCAAGGTGGTTGGTAGGCTCATCTAGTAATAGTACATCTGGTTTACCGAATAAAGCTTGAGCAAGTAATACTTTTACTTTTTCAGAACCAGTTAGTTCAGCCATAGTCATGTAGTGCATTGAATCAGGAATACCTAAACCTTGTAAAAGGATCGCAGCATCTGACTCAGCTTCCCAACCATTCATATCTGCGAATTCACCTTCAAGTTCAGCGGCACGAATACCATCTTCATCTGTGAATGGGTCTTTCGCATAGATTGAGTTCTTTTCGTTCATTACTTTATAAAGTTCTTTATGACCCATCATAACGGTTTCAAGAACTTGAACTTCTTCAAATTCGAAGTGATTTTGTTTTAAAACTGCAAGACGTTCGCCAGTACCCATAGATACGTGACCTTCTTGTGCTTCAATTTCACCAGAAAGAATTTTTAGAAATGTTGATTTACCAGCACCGTTTGCGCCAATTAGGCCGTAACAGTTACCAGGTGTAAATTTAATATTAACGTCTTCAAATAGCTTACGATCGCCGAAACGAAGAGCTACATTACTTACTTGAATCATGTAAGTACCTCCTTTTTCACAATGTTTACATTATATCATGTAAAGTGGTTCACGACTATAGAATCGTTTGAAGTAAAGAGAAAGATATTATTTTATTTAGCATAATCCGTTATTTAGGCAGAAATAGGGGAGAGTGGAATGAAAAAAAGACTTAAACCGAACGAATCGATTTAAGCCTTGAAAAGATTATTGTTTTTTCATTGAACCAGTTTTCTCAAGGTTTTCGTACATTTCGAATGCACGGCTTAAGATATGTGGTGTTTGAACGTTACCGTATTTTTCAACAGCAGCGTTGTAGTATTCCCATAATTGCTCTTTGAAATCTGGGTGTACACAGTTTTCAATGATTAGTGGAACACGTTCTTTCGGTGCAAGACCACGTAAGTCAGCTACACCTTGCTCAGTTACGATTACATCAACATCATGCTCAGTATGGTCAACATGCGTTACCATAGGAACGATTGATGATACTGCGCCGCCTTTAGCGTATGATTTCGTTACGAAGATGCCTAGACGAGCATTACGTGCGAAGTCACCAGAACCGCCGATACCGTTCATCATTTTAGAACCTGAAACGTGAGTTGAGTTTACGTTTCCGTAAATATCAGCTTCAAGTGCCGTGTTGATTGAGATTAGACCCAAACGACGGATTAATTCAGGGTGGTTAGAGATTTCTTGCGGACGAAGTGTGATCTTGTCAGCATATTTTTCAAGATTGCTGTAAACGCGCTCTTGTAATTCTTCAGTTAAAGTGATTGAAGTTGCAGCAGCAAAGCGAACTTTACCAGCGTCAATTAAGTTGAACACTGCATCTTGTAATACTTCAGAAGCAACTACTAGGTTTTCGAATTCTGCATCAGCAAAGCCATCTAATACAGCGTTTGCTACAGAACCAACACCAGATTGTAGTGGCATTAATTCATTTGTAAGACGACCAGCTTTGATTTCATCACGGAAGAAATCAAGTAGGTAGTTCGCCATTGTTTGCGTTTCTTCATCTGGAGGAACGATTAGAGATGGCGCATCTGGCTCTTCAGAAATAACGATTGCTTTTACTTTTGAAGGATCGATTTTAATACCGATTGAGCCAAGACGTTGTGTAGCATCAGTCATTGGAATTGGTTCACGTTGACCTTGTTCACCAGGTACGTAAATATCGTGAATGCCGATTAAGCTCTCTGGGTGAGTGATGTTTAACTCGATAATAATGTTTTCAGCTGTTTCACAAATGATTGGAGAGTTACCAACTGAAGTTGTAGGAATTAATAGACCATCTTCAGTGATTGCTACTGCTTCAATAATTGCGTAATTAACTTTACCGAAAATTCCTTGACGGTATTGCTCAGCGTTGTGAGATAAGTGCATATCTGCATATAAAACGTCGCCTGAGTTAATTAGAGTACGGATTCCACGGTCACCGATGAAAGGACCACGTTTACGAATACCACCAGCAGCTGCTAGGTAGTTGTCTACTTCTGGACCTAATGAAGCCCCTGTGTAAACATCAATTTTAATATCTTCATTTTTTGCGCGGTCAGCTAAAGCCATTGGTACAACTTTCGCGTCACCAGCACGAGTGAATCCTGACATACCAACTACGTCGCCGTCAGAGATTAATTTTGCAGCCTCATCAGCCGACATTACTTTACTTGCTAATTCTTTTAAACCTAAACGTTTTTCAATTGTTGCTTCCATTCTTAATTCCCCCTAAAAGTATGATCATGCCTCTTATTTGTAATGTAAGCGGTTTACAAAATAGGTACATGACGTTCAATAATAGTACTTTGTTTTAGGTAAGTATGTTACATCAATCAATTCTGTACTATTACAGAAAAGTCAGATAGAAACACACTTAACAAATTGAAATAGAATTTGGTTTCGATTTCTAACTATATTCTTACACAAATTAGCTGAATTAATCTAGTCTTTTCTTCTAAAAATTTTATTTATTTATTTTATCAATAATAAAATAGGCGAAAATGTTAATTTTTTGACCTTGAATAAAGCAGGGTATAACCGCTTAACTCCAGTGTAATAGATAGTTAAGAATAATATTTGAAAATAGATACGTCAAAAATATGTTTATCAAAAAAATAAAGCACAATTCTCGTTTAACGGAAAATTATGCTTTATATGACGTAATGTTGTTATTTTTGGGCATTAAAAATGGCTTGAATGAAATCTGGACCTAATGCAGATAGATCACATCCAGATGCGTTAGGGTGACCTCCACCATTATAATTTTTCGCGATTTTAGATAAATCGACTGTTGAACCGATTGAACGTAATGAAACTTTATTCTTCACTAATGAAATAATGAAGACACAATCGATTTCTTCCGCAAATTTTTCTGCTAAGTGATTACCAAGCTCACTGAAAAATGAATCGGTTTCAACAACACCGATGTTGACAGGTGTATCATGACCTAATAATTGATAGTTCTCAATAATATTCATTTGTTTTGATTTCTTTTTCAGTAATTTACGAAGTTCTTCTTTTGAAAAGTGTAAATAATTTGCGTCTTCTTCCGTAAATAATTCACCATTCAAAATATAATTCATGCGATCCTTCGCAAATTCATGGCGACGGCGCGAATAAAAGACAGTATTCAAATCAGCTGCTTCTTGAATCGATAATGCATGCCAATCCCAAGTATCGTAAAGGCGAATGTTTTCGACAAAATGAGTTAAACGCGTTAACATTTCATTCTTTTCTTTCGCCGAATATTCCGGTTGGATAATGACTACTTCATCGTCTTCGTTCGTCGTTCTTTGTAGTGGTGACACTTCAAATGAAGCATCTAAAAGGCTTTTGAAAATTAAAGTAGTAGCACTCATTTTAATGCCATTTACTTCGGGTTTTACTTCCGCCCAATTGAAGTCATTTAAGTAGATTGCAGAAGCATGGTGATCAATCAAAATAATGTATTTGCCATTTGGGTGATTATTGACAAGTTCGATTGCCGCAGCAGTTTCTTCATTTACTGATAGATCAGTAATGATGATTAGCTCCTGATCATTTTGTTCAGCAATCTTCTCCATTACAACATCATCGATTTTTCGAGTTTCTACATAGTAAGGATTATGATTAATGCCAAATGCATCTAAAACGATCGAAGGGCCAATGCCGTCTAAATCTGTATGTGTTAAAAGATGGATTTGTTCATATTGTGTTAATTTTTTCGGTAAATTCTTTAAATTCATTATTTCATCGCCTTTCATTGTCCATAGGGTATTATTATAGCACTGTATTAAGTCACTTGGAAAGAAAGATCAGCAGGGACTTAGTCGAGTACAAAAATTTACGAAAACCCTCCCCTGAATCATACGGGATTTTCAGGGGAGGGGGGATTATTTGATCAATTTTAAGACAGTTTTATTATTCTCTTTTACTTGAATTAAGCCTTTATTCGGTGCAAAGTATGATACTGTTTTGCCGTTTTTAACAGATACGACATTTTTAAATGTACCAGCAGTTGTTTTCACCGTATTCTTTTTAGAAATGACTTTTGTTTTGTTGCCATAAGGTCCAACCCATGAATTCTTCGTACTTACAGGATATTTAAGTGCTAAAGATAAGTAGCCATCTTCCATATCCCCAACATATAACCCTTTTTTCGTATCATATTCAGCTTCACTTGATTGGTCGGGTGAAGAAGTTAGATGCCAAAAATCTTTTACAGCAGGAATATGTTTATACGTCGTTGTATATTTTGCATAGAATGTACGGGCAAACCCTGATCCAGCGTTAAGTGGTAGGTCATAGTGATATTTTTGATGAATATTACGCGCATATTTTGTACCCGTATTTTTAGTTGTAGTCATTAAATTAGCTGTTTTTACATAGGCATAGCCAAATTGAAAGCGGATTTTAGAGAATCCTTTTGACGTTTGGCCAGTAACGACAACGCCGCTATTCGCAGGGATTTTCGACATTTTTTCTGATTTCAAAGATGGTTTGCTATAAACGATCGTATTTAGTCCGGGTTTGATTTCACGGAAATATTTTAATGAAGTAGATTTGTACGTAACTTTCTTTGTTGCCGCACTACTATTAATAGAAGTAAATGCGAATGTCGATAAGCTTAGCGCCATAATCGTAAGTAATTTAACTGAATTTTTTTGATAGTTTTTCATTTTTGCCCCTCCTTAGTATGCGACCCTGAAAAATAGTATGTATAATAGCGAATCGCCATCTATTAGTACATTTCCAATAAAAGTAATTCATAAACACGGAATGGTAGAAAAATGACCTAAAAATCTAAATATAATATAAAAATCGTATTTATCGAATCGATTAGTTTATAAGAACTAATGATTAGACGAATTATACGTCAAAAAAGTTTTAAAAAAAAGAGGATAATTAGCCCCTTTTTTATTAAACACCTAAGAAGAAAAGTACAATAGGAATAGTAATTATACTAATTATGGTTGTGATCAATGTCGTAAATGATACTAAATCAGGCTTCGTATTAAACTGTAATGCGAGCATTGTCGTATTTGCTGCGGCTGGCATGGCTGCTTGCAAAATTAAGACGGATTTTACGATGGTTGGTAAGGGCATGAAATATAAAATAAATGCGGCAATAAGCGGTGAAGCAATCATTCGAATGGCTGTCGTAATACCCATCGCCGTATAGTTTACTTTTTTACGTGAAATAACTGCCAGTTGCATACCTAAAATCAGCATGACAACGGGAATAGATGCGTCCGCAATTAGGTCGACCCCATTCATAATAGAAGAGTGGACCGGCATATGAACAAGTTGAAGTGCTAAACCGATAATTGCACCCCACAGGACGGGCATTTTATACACTTTTGACAATGCATCTTTTAAATTTGCCCCATCATCACTGCCGATCGATGCGAAAAATATGCCCAATGTATTCATAAAGAGTGAGTGAATGACCATAATGATGACTGCGATATGGAAACCTTGGTCACCAAAGGCGAATAATGCGACAGGTGCGCCGTAATTGCCGCTATTCATAAAGACTGCGCCGAGCATCATGGCAGATGATTCCGAACGATCCGCGCACATAATTTTCGTGGCGATATATGTAATAATAAATAAGAAAAAGCATAGTAAAATAGCAAAAGTGAAAATATACATATAATCAATTGTCAGTGGCGTCGTGTAGAAAGTTCTAAATGCAAGGACGGGCGACATGACATAAAGCGTCAAAGTTGAGATGTTTTTTATATCGAAATGAAGTAGCTTTTGACCGATGAATCCAGTTAGGAAAACGAGTAGAACGGGCAGTATGACTAGGAATAAATCCATATAATCACTTCCTTCTATAGTTGGGAAAATAGTTTATTTAAGGGGATAAAGGGTAAAAACGGAAAAAGGGCAGTGAACCCTTTTTCAATGATGTTCGTCCTTCACTTTGAATCGGCTCATTTCCAATGGTCTTGAATAAATTCATCTCGACCCGATTGAGCGCGATCAGTTTCGTACTCAGTAGTATTCTTTTTATAAAAATCTTGGTGATATTCTTCTGCAATATAAAATGTTTCTGCGGGAATAATCGGTGTAATGACAGGTTTTGTGAAGCGCCCAGAATCGATTAATACTTGTTTCGACTGTTCAGCAAGGATTTTCTGCTCATCATTATGATAAAAAATCATCGCGCGATAGTTGGAACCACGATCTTGGAATTGTCCATCATCGTCGGTTGGATCGACTTGCTGCCAATACAGTTCAAGTAATTTCTCATATGGGAAAACGGCTGGTTGAAAAATTATTTCAACTACTTCGGTATGACCAGTTTCACCAGTTTTCACTTGGTCGTATGTTGGATTCTCAACAGTACCACCCATATAGCCTGATTTGATGGATTCAATGCCGTCATATTCAGCAAATGGCTTGACCATACACCAAAAACAACCTCCAGCAAATGTCGCTTTATGTAATTCATTTTTCATAAACGGATCGCCTCCAAAATTATATTGAAAGAATGTATGAATTGTACGAATAAATAACAATAATTAGCACTTTCCATGTTACTATTATAAAGAACTATTGGAAATCATGAAAGGAGAATTTAAGTGGAGAATACTAGACAACGCAAGAAAAAGAAGAAGTTAAGAAAAGGTAGAATATTTTTCCTTTTAATTCTAATAGCACTCATTGCAGGAGCAGGATATGTTTATACGGAATACAAATCAGGAATTAAAATGGCTGAGGCAGATGCGCCGGCTAAACCAACTTTGAAATTCGACGGGGATCCCCAATCGAATAAAGATATAGAAAACATTCTATTAGTAGGTGTCGATTCAAGAGGTGAGAAGCAATCACGTTCTGATACGATGATGCTTGTATCTTGGAATAAAGATACGAACGATATAAAAATGGTCTCATTTATGCGCGATATTTTTGCGGACATTCCAGGATATAAACAATATAAACTAAATACGGCCTATTATTTAGATGGTGCTGATTTATTAAAAGCCACTTTGAAAAATATGTTTGATGTCGAAATCAACCATGTAGCGGTAGTCGATTTTAATAATTTCGAGAAAATCGTTGATGTGGCAGCTCCAAATGGTGTTGAAGTAACAGTACCTCATGATATGTCAAAAAACATTGGCGTTCACTTGAAAAAAGGTACTCAAAAGTTAAATGGTAAGGAATTACTTGGATTTTCTCGATTCCGCTACGATGCAGAAGGGGACTTCGGTCGTGTAAAACGCCAACAACAAGCACTTGAAGCATTGAAAAAAGAAGTTATTAAACCAAGTAATGTGAAAAATTATCCGAAATTATTGGGAACTTTACAAGGTTCTGTACAGTCTGATATTAATAAGGATGATCAGCTGAAAATGTTGCTAGGAGCGGTGAAAGGTGGGGGCGTTTCAATTGAGAAATTAACGATTCCAGTTGAAAACTCGTACTCATTCATTCGTGACCCAGAATCAGGTTCAGTCATTCAAATCGACTTAGAGAAAAACTTGAAGGCTTTAAATGACTTCTTAGTTTTTGAAAAGTAATATAGCGTGTATAATAGGGCTATACGATGAACAGCAGACAGATATAGAACGGAGGAATGTTCATGGAGCCTGGAAAAAAGGACTTTTTTAGTACACGATTTATTCGATTTTTAGGCGGCAAAAATTTACTTTATGGATTAGTAACACTCGTGTTATTAGGAATTGTGTTCCTTCTATATAGTAAAGTTTCATTTATTTTTAAACCGATCCTCGTTTTCGTTCATACAGTTGTACTACCAGTAATTTTGGCGGTCATCGCCTTTTACTTATTACGACCAGTACTCAAGCTATTAATTAAATGGAGAATCCCTCGCGTTTGGGGTATTGTCATCATTTATTTAGCGGTCATTGGTTTGCTAACTTTATTAGTGACATTAGTTGTACCGTTTTTAAAAGAACAATTCATGAACCTAATAACGGAGTTCCCGCAGTACTTTATGAAGTTTATCAACGGATTCCAAGTACTTGTTGAGGATTCAAAATTCACATCAATGCTTGATAAGTATGACATTGATCTCAATGCAGCCATCAGCCAAATCGGGACTGATTTAACAAACTATGTAAAAGATGCAGCAGGTAATCTTGGCAAAGGATTAGCCTCAAGCATTACCGGCTTTGTGACAACGCTAACAGGAATTGTTCTTGCATTAGTAACAGTGCCATTCATTTTATTCTACTTATTAAAAGATGGCGAGAAACTTCCAGCCGCATTTATCAAATTATTACCTCCAGCAATGCGTCCGGATACAGCTCATTTACTAAAAAATGCAGATCACCAAATTAGTAGTTATATTCAAGGTCAAATTATCGTGTCATTCTGTATCGGTGTCATGGTAACAATCGGATTTTTAATCATCGGATTGGATTATGCAGTGCCACTTGGTTTCTTAGCAATGATTACATCCGTTGTACCGTATTTAGGACCGATCATCGCGATTACGCCAGCCGCAATTATTGCGGTTGTTACAGCACCAGTTATGCTACTGAAATTAGCAGCAGTTTGGACAGTTGTACAGTTAATTGAAGGGAAGTTCATCTCACCTCAAGTAATGGGTAAATCGCTACATGTACATCCAATTACAATTATTTTCGTCTTATTAACAGCTGGTTCGCTATTCGGAGTACCGGGTGTTGTACTAGGGATTCCTGGATATGCAGTATTAAAAGTACTCGTATCTCATTTATGGAATTTATTCAAAAAACGTTATAACAAGTTTCAAACGAAGCATCACCGTTATGAAGTAACCGAATGGAAAGACGACGAAGAACCTAAAAAAGATGAATAATCTATAGCACTCTATGCAGGTCAATACAGTTATTTCGTATTGATGGATGCAATAGAGTGCTTTTTTTCTGCATATTGGCGCATTCTAACTCTAATTATTAGAAAATAGAAACAATTAATAAAAATACATTTGACATTATAAATATACATAACTATAATTAACATTATCAAATAAATGAGGTGAGTAGATGAAGGTAGGAATTATTGGTGCGACGGGTTATGGAGGGTTAGAACTGATCCGACTATTGCAATCGCATGGAGAAGTTGAACAATTAAAGCTCTTTACATCGTCGGAAGAAGGAATTGCATTTTCATCGAAATATACTCATTTACAAAATATAATCGATTCGCCACTTGAAGCCATCACCGCTCATGCTATTAAAGGGTTGGACGTGGTTTTCATAGGGACACCATCAGGAGTATCGGGGCAATTAATTCCACAAATTTGGAATGAGCAGACGGTTTTTATTGATTTATCAGGCGATTTAAGATTGAAAAACAGTGATCATTATGTCGATTGGTATAAAAAAGAACCCGCTCCAGAGCAGTTTTTACAAAAGAGTATTTATGGATTATGCAGCTGGAATAACGCAGAAATTCAGCAAAGTAAATTAATTGCCAATCCAGGCTGTTATCCAACCGCTGTATTATTATCCATTCTTCCTTTATTAAAAGGTAAGCTCGTTTCACATCAACACATTATAATCGATGCGAAAAGTGGCGTTTCAGGTTCTGGGAATAAGCCAACTCAAATGACGCATTTTACAGAAACGACGGAATGTACAACCATTTATAAAATTAATGAACATCAACATATTCCAGAAATCGAACAAGCAATTGCGCATTTTACAAATCATGTAGAACCAATTACTTTTTCCACACATTTAGTGCCGATGATTCGAGGGATTATCGCAACATCCTATTTACAAGCAAATGAAGGGGTTACGCAGGAAGATTTAGACGCATTATTAGTCAAAGAGTATGCCGATGATCCATTCGTGCGCGTTATTCCGAATGGTTCGAAATTAAGCACGAATCAAGTAAAGGGAACAAACTTCTGTGATATTACTTGTCGATTAGATCCGCGAACGAATCGCGTGACGGTCGTTTCGGTCATCGACAATTTAGTAAAAGGGGCAGCAGGACAGGCCATTCAAAATATGAATATTATTTTAGGATTTGACGAACGCGAAGGATTAGAACAAGTACCTATGTTCATATAAAAGGGGAGAAATGGATATGACACAACTATTTGAAAAAGCAAAAAGATTAGTGAGTGAGAGCATCGTCGCACCAAAGGGGTTTAGTGCGGCAGGGATTCATTGCGGTTTGAAACATAAGAAAAAGGATTTAGGTATCATCGTCAGCGAAGTGCCAGCAAGTGTCGCAGGTGTATTCACGACGAATGCTATTAAAGCAGCGCCACTAATTTTGACGAAGGAAACAGTGTACGCAAATGACAAAATGCAAGCGATCATTATTAACTCTGGCAATGCCAACGCTTGTACAGGTCAGCAAGGTTTAGAAGATGCCAAGAAAATGCAATTGCTAACAGCTCAAAAGCTTGAAATTTCGCCAAATCTAGTCGGTGTATCCTCAACAGGTGTCATAGGTGAACAGTTACAGATGGATCAAGTAGAAGCGGGAATTGCGAAAATTGAAGCAGGCAATAAATTAGAAAATGCGATTGATTTTGCACAAGCGATTTTAACGACGGATACAGTAATGAAAAATACAGCGTACAGTTTAGAAATCGATGGCAAGGAAGTCATTATTGCCGGCGTTGCAAAAGGTTCAGGGATGATCGAGCCGAATATGGCGACAATGCTAAGTTTTATTACGACAGATGCCCATATCGAACAAAAAGAATTGCAAGCTTTATTAAAATCGACGACAGATGTGACTTTCAACGCCATTACGGTCGACGGTGACACTTCTACGAATGATACGGTTCTCGTACTTGCGAATGGATTAGCCCAAAATGATGTCTTAACGCCGACTCACCCAGATTGGCAGCAATTTGCTGAAGTGTTTGCGCAAGTCGCACAGGATTTAGCGAAAATGATTGCGAAAGATGGCGAAGGAGCGACGAAACTAATTGAAGTAACAGTGGACGGCGGTTTGACGGATGAAGAAGCACGTAAAATCGCAAAAACAGTTGTCGGCTCACCACTTGTGAAAACGGCTGTATTCGGTTGCGATGCCAACTGGGGCAGAGTCATCTGTGCAATCGGATATAGTGGATGCACGATTGATCCAACGAATATTCTCATTAAAATTGGCGATATTACAGTTGTCGAAAAAGGGGAACCGATTCCATTTTCAGAAGAAGCACTTACGGAATATTTGAAAAATCATGAAGTGAAAATATACGCTGATCTGCATCAAGGAACTGGTTCAGGTCAAGCATGGGGATGTGACTTAACGTATGACTATGTCCAAATCAACGCAACCTACCGCTCATAAAAAATCCATTGTCATCAAATTAGGTGGCAGTATGATCAATAATTTGTCCGAGGTGTTTTTTCGGCAACTTGAAAAAATGCAGCAGCAAAGCCACATCGTCATCGTTCATGGCGGTGGGCCAGCAATTAATGAAGCATTAGCGAATAGTGGTCAAACTTTTGAAAAAATCAATGGCATCCGTGTCACGCCTGAACAATCGATTGATTTGATTGCATCGACTTTAATTGGCCAAGTGAATCCATATTTAGTAGGAGAATTTCAAAGTTTTGGCATACAAGCAATTGGTTTAAATGGGGCAGATGGGCATTTGCTGAAAAGTGATTATTTAGATCAAGCGCAATATGGTTTTGTTGGTAAAGTAACGCAGGTGAATACTGCTATGTTGCATGATTTATGTGAAGTTAAGTTACTACCTGTAGTAGCGTGTACCGGCATGACAGACGACAACCAACTACTCAATATAAACGGTGATGATGTCGCAGCGGTCATTGCGAAAGAACTGCATGCGGATGAATTACTTTTCGTCACGGATATTGAAGGAATTCAAATTCAACATGAAAAGATTACGGAAACAGATCAAGGTGAAATCGAATATTGGATTGAACAAGGTTATATTTACGGCGGGATGATTCCGAAAGTGACAGCAGCTACTAACTGCGTGAAGCTGGGTATTCCAATCGTGAGAATAGTCGGAAGCAGTTTGACGGGAACGACAATTGTGAGAGAGAAGGTTTCGATATGAGTGCATTATTCCAAAACTACGGTAGAAGACCCGTCCATTTTGTCAAAGGGAGCGGTTCCTATGTATGGGATGACCGAGGAGATCGGTTTTTAGATTTCACAAGTGGAATTGCCGTTTTGGCACTTGGTCACTGTCACCCAAAACTTGTCCAGACCATCCAAGCGCAAAGTGAAAAACTTTGGCATACATCCAATTTATTTACGAGTACGGAGCAGGAACAATTAGCTGCCGATTTAGTGGAAGAAACGCATTTGAGTCATGCATTTTTCTGTAATTCAGGTACGGAAGCGAATGAAGCAGCGATCAAACTTGCGCGTAAATATACGAAAAAACATAAGATGATTACATTTAATAATTCATTTCATGGGCGAACTTTCGGCGCGATGAGTGCGACGGGGCAAGAGAAAGTACATAGCGATTTCGGACCAATCGTAGATACATTTGAATACTTGCCATTTAACGAACCCCAAATTTTACAACATGCAATCGACGATGAAACGGGCGCAATTATGCTTGAAATGATTCAAGGTGAAGGCGGAGTTAACGCGATTACGGACGAATTTGCTGAAATGATTCAGTCAATCTGTGATGAAAAAGGGATACTGCTCATCATTGACGAAGTGCAAACAGGGATTGCTCGCACTGGCACGAAATACGCTTTTGAACAGACCGTACTAAAACCGCATATTGTTACTTTGGCAAAAGGTCTTGGTGGCGGATTTCCGATTGGCGCGATGCTTGGAACTGCCGAGTTATTTGAAGCGTTTGGGCCAGGGACTCATGGTTCGACATTTGGCGGTAATCCATTAGCAGTCGCGGTTGCCCAGACGGTCATCGATCTCACTTTTAATGAAGCATTTTTAAAAAATGTGAATGAAAAATCCGCCTATTTCCAAAAACAATTGGCACTTCATTTGCTGAAAAGTGACGTAAAAGGTTGGGGATTGCTACTCGGAATTTCAGTTGATCAGCCACTTGCGCAAGTTGTAGATGCATGTGAAAAGCAAGGGTTGCTCGTAGTTGGCGCAGGGGAAACGACACTTCGCTTACTACCACCTTTGAATGTAACTAATGCAGAAATCGATGAAGCGGTAACTATTTTAGCAAAAGTATTGAACTAGTTTTGTGAATTAATGTGTTCAGCGAATCACCATTCACAAAACATACCTCTTAAATAACAAAGTGTTTTGTAAGTGAGGCGGAACAGGGACCAAATCACTTAGGAAACACACGGAAAAACCTCATTGTGATGAGGTTTTTTTGTTTACATTTTTTTCATTCGGAAAAATCATGTATAATGGGAACAAAATGGGGAAATCGTCGTTCATACGATACATAGATAATTTTTTTAGGAGGAATTCCATGAATCAAATCAAATTGCGCGAAGGTGTCATCAATCAAATCGCCGTAGCGAAAGACTATATATTACTTCAAACAACTGCTTGCATCTATCACCTGCCACTTACAACAGAAATTTTGCATAGTTCGACAGGCAAGTCGATGCAAGTGAGTAATTTGAAAAAGGGCTATTATTTCCACGAATATTCATACAATGGACAGCATTTACTCGCAGTAAACGAAAAAGATTCATTCTATGGCGTTTTTCACGGGGAGTATCACGAGAAAAATCATTTAATCGATGATCAACTCATGATGAATATACACCCGAAAACGAAAAAATATGGTTCTTCTTTAGTAGACGGCGCGCAAGTTATTGCGTTTTGTCAATTGATGACCCGAAGTATTCCCCCTCAATCCACACCTGAAGCATTATTTATTTTTAAGAAACGAGGAAAGTCTAATTGAATGAAACTATTTTTCAATTAAGTATTGTTTACGTACTCGTTGTCGGCATTATTTTTATGTTTGATGGGGCATTACGCAATAAAATTGTCATTCGCATTATTAAAACGGTCTTCATCGTCATGATTGTACTGACGGTCGTCGCACTGTTTTTAAATCCAGAACATAGTTTTCTCGTATTCCTACGAACAGTCCTAATGCTATGTCTAGCGCTATTCCTTCTTAAATACGATGAAGGAATGACGAGTACGAAGCAGCTAGTCATTTGGGGTGTCACATGGTTTTTAATCGCGAATATCGCATTTTTCGTCATTTAAGTATTTGACATTCGACATCAAATTGTATATGTTTATGTTAATTAATCGAACGGAAGGGTGACCCAATTACATGATTTACTAATCCTATTTTTGCAAGCAACTAATTGAAGTTTTTAGCCACAATACGATCTTTTTTTGTGATGCCTTCAATTAGAAAATGCTTCAGAGTAGGATGTTGATTGTGTAGTTGTGGGCAATTGGGAGGTTTCTCTCTCTTTTCGCGTACACCTCTATTCAAACCCCTATTCTGATGGCAGAATGGGGGCTTTTTTGTTCCCGAAAACTAAGGGAGATGAGTGTATGAGGATACTATTAGAAGCATCAAATATAAAACAATTTGCAAAAGAGCGCGAATTATTGAATATAGAACAATTGCATATTTACAAAAATGAGAAGATTGGATTAGTTGGTGAAAATGGAAGTGGCAAGTCGACATTATTGAATATTTTAAGTAAAAATAATGTACCAGAAGAAGGATTGGTGACCCATTTTACGAATTGCCAACTCATTCCGCAACTGAAAAAGGCGATTGGCCATAAAAGCGGTGGCGAAGTAACGCAAATCTATATCCAACAAGTGTTGAAAGACAATCCAGAACTGCTATTAGCGGATGAACCGACGACGAACTTGGATCAGCAACATATTGAATTGCTTGAAAATGATATGAAAAATTGGCAAGGAGCATTCATCGTCGTATCGCATGACCGTGCGTTTTTAGATGCGGTTTGTACGACAATTTGGGAGCTGAAAGCCGGTGGAATTTCCGTTTATAAGGGAAATTACAGTCAATATGCGGAAGCAAAAAAACTGGAGAAACACCAAGAAGAAGCGGCATATGAGCAATATATTTCAGAGAAAAAACAATTGGAAAAAGCAATGAAAACGAAAGAAGAACGTGCCGAGCGTGCGGCGAAAACACCGAAAAACCGTACGTCTTCTGAAGCGAGAGCAAGTGCATCAGCCCCATACTACGCAAATAAGCAAAAGAAGTTGAGAAAGACTGCGAAAGCATTAGAAAGTCGTATGAACCGTTTAGAAGTTGTAGAGAAATCGCGCGAATTAGCGCCCATTAAAATGTCTTTAGTGAATGCAGAACAAATAAAAAACCGTGTCATTTTACGAATTGAGAAGTTAAAGGGTAACGTAAAATCGAGAGCTTTATGGAATGAGGCAACATTACAAGTAAATGCAGGAGAAAAAGTAGCGATTATTGGCGAAAACGGTGTTGGAAAGACGACATTTTTGAAGAAACTCATGAATAATGAAGCAGGTGTAACGTTCACGCCCGCAGCAAAAATCGGTTATTTCAGCCAAAATCTAGATATCCTTGATATAGAGAAAACAATTCTTGAAAACGTTCAACTTACCTCATCACAAGATGAAACGATGATCCGTACGGTGCTTGCGCGTATGCATTTCACGAAAGAGGATGTCCATAAGGAAGTAAAAGTATTGAGCGGTGGGGAGCGTGTCAAAGTAGCGTTGAGTAAGCTTTTCCTATCGGATGTCAATACGCTCATTTTAGACGAACCTACGAATTACTTGGATATTGAAGCGATGGAAGCATTTGAATCCTTATTAGTAAATTATGAAGGTACAATCCTATTCGTTTCGCATGATCGCCGGTTTGTTGAAAATGTCGCAACACAAATCATGTCCATAAAAAATCAGCAACTCGCATTATTCAAAGGGAATTATGAACAATTTTCAGCTGAAAAAGTGGCAAAACCAAAAGGTAGCGAGCAAGAGAAGATGATTATTGAATTAAAAATAACGGAAGTATTAAGTAAATTAAGTATTGAGCCGACTGAAGCATTAGAAAAAGAATTTCAAGAGCTTCTAATTACTAAAAGAAATCTGTAGTCATCGAGTATAATAGAGGAAAAGGGGTGATTGTATGGAAAAAGAAGTTTTAGAAGGTTTTTGTAAATCATTAAAAGGCGTGACGACCGATTTCCAACAAGAGTGGGGAGCGCAGCGATACCATATTGGCGGGAAGATGTTTGCGATGTTCGGAACGGATGCAAAAGGTGTACCAATTTTCACACTCAAATGCGATCCTGCCAAGGCGGAGGAATTGAGAGAGCAGTATGAGGAAATTGTGCCTGGTTATTATATGAATAAAACACATTGGATTTCGATTTATTATTCAATTGATGAATCAAATGAATTTGCGGAAAATTTATTGGCACAAGCACGTCAGCTCGTATTTAATAAACTCACAAAAAAAGTACAAAAAGAGATTGGTTAATTATGGCAAATGAGTGTCAGTTTTATTACTGGCACTTTTTTAGAATATTAATTTCTTTCTAAAACCGAAATATTAAGCGATAATTATTTTGAAAGGTGGGAGATTAATGGTAGGGAAAAAAACTGTACATATTTCATTTTCTAAAGAATTTGAAAAAACGTTAAAATCAGTATTTGGGGCAGGTATTGACGTCATTAGTATTCATGATAATTTAGCATATGGGCCATTGGATCAAATCGACACAATTAGTGGCATTAAAAAAAGAACTAAGTGGCTTCAAAATTATTCGAATCATTTTAATAAAGTAAAATTAGAAGGCTATAAGGAATTACGAATAATTGCAGAAGAGAATGTACGATTTTTACTTTGGATGACGCCTTCGATCAAAGATCAGATTGCGCTACGCTTTCTAAATGATTACATGCAAAAAGTGGAGAAAACTTTAGAGTTTGTCTATATCGATCAAATAAAAGAAGATGAGAATCGAATGCTCTATTTTGATGATTTAAAAGATGTTCCTACAAAGTATATTGAACACTTTTATAAGAATAGTAGCTACTCAATCAAAGATGATTGTAGTTTATCATTAAGAAGCGAATGGAATAACCTGCTAGAAAGCGGAGATTATTTACGTTATTCTGAAAATAATCTTATTAAAACGACGAGTTTGCAAGAAGTGGAAAATGAGATTTTAATGGCAGGGGAAATTCTTGGATTTCATGAAAAAGTCATTTTAAAAGATGAGTTGATCGCTCATGTATTATATAAATCTAAAATATCGATGGATTCAAACTTCATATTGGCGACAATTCAAAAATTATTTGAAGAACAACTATTAATTACTACTAAAACAGCTAATTTGAAACACTTGAAATACAATGAGGAAAATAAAAAACTATGGTATAACGGAATCATTCATACAATGGAAGATGAAGAAACTACTGTAGAAGCGGTACTTACCTCAAAAGGTTCAATTATTCAATCGGGTACATATAAGGAATTATTTAGAAGCGCGGACATCAAAATCGACCTTCAAGGAAAAGTCGTCTACCCGGGATTCGTGGATAGTCATCTTCATATGATTGGTGTTGGTCAACAATTAATTCGCGTAGATTTATCAAATATTATTTCAATTGAGCAGCTCATTGAAAAAATGAAGGAAGCGAGTGAAAATTGTCGTGAATCCGCTTGGTTAATTGGAGATGGGTTAGATGAAAATAATTTTAAACAACCGATTCTTCCAACAAAGTGGGATTTAGATGAAATACGACAAAAGCCTGTCATTATTAGTCGCGTTTGTCGCCATATTTATATGGGCAATAGTGCCGCCTTAGAAGCAGCCGATTTAGTAAGTTATGCAGATCATGCAAAAGGGCGAGTTGGCAGAAATGCTGCAGGTGAATTGAACGGTATCGTTTATGAAGCGGCAGCAGAACAATTGCGCAATGCTTCAATCGCAACTGGAGAAAATCACTTGAAAGAATTGCAAAATGCATTGAATTTGTCGATTGACGAGCTTCAATCAAAAGGATTAACTGGTGGCCATACAGAAGATATGAATTATTATGGCCCTTATCAAGATACGTATGCAGTGTATAAAAAAGTGACATCAGAGCGACAAGATTTCAAATGTAATTTACTCATTCATCATGAAGTTTTTGAAGCAATGATGTCGGAGAAATTCACTTTTGACGAACAGTTTATGGAATTAGGTGCGATGAAGATTTTTGCGGATGGCTCACTTGGTGGGGAAACGGCGGCGTTGCAGGAGAATTATACATCTAAACCGGGGTGGAAAGGGATGTTAATCCACTCGGATGAGCAGATGCGCCAACTATTTGAATTGGCAAACGCATACAATCGACCAGTGGCAATCCATACGATTGGCGATGCAGCATTGGAGCAGATTATTTCATTATTAGAGAAATTCGATTTTGAACAACCTCTCCCTCACCGCATCATACATGCATCAATCGTAAATGAAGAGTTAATCGAACGCATGAAGAAATTGCCGATTGCTGTCGATATTCAACCAACCTTTATTACTTCTGATGGGCCTTGGATTGAGCAAAAAATTGGTGCGGATCGCGCAAATTATGCTTATGCAATCAAATCGCTTATGCAAGCAGGCATTACTTGTGCAGGTGGAAGTGATGGCCCTGTCGAAAGCGTGGATCCACTAGAAGGAATTTATGCGGCGACGAATCGTCTGGTAAATGAACGTGAATTTGTTGTAGCGGAGCAAGTGTCAACTTATGAAGCGGTCAAAATGTATACAACTGAAGCAGCTAAAATTATTGGCCATGAAAGTACGAGAGGTATGGTCAAAGTAGGGTACGATGCAGATTTCACAATATTTGATCGAGATTTAAGTAGTGGTGATGTACGCGATGCAATTGTCGAAATGACGGTTGTAAATGGCAAAGTAGTTTATAAAAAGGATCTCATGTAAACAGTGATTCACATATTATGGCTCACATTGCTCATCTTACACTGCATATTGATTATTACTTCCTTGTTAATTATGGCGAAAATTGTCCCGAACTACCTCACTCATTTCGTCGTGAAAAGCTTGCTCATTCTTAATTATTGCTTTAGCATTGTCGTAGTTTTGGGACGAGAATTTAATGATACATTGTTTACATTTAATCAACTTGTTACGTCATTTTTAATTATTACGATTTTCTATGTAACGCGGAAAGAACAGGGATTTGTGAAAAATGTGAAATTACACATTATTGGCAGTTCCATTGTTTATGTGATTTCGGTCATTCTCGTAATCGTGAACTTTTTCTTAACCGTTCAAAAATAAAAGAATCCATGTCGAAGTTATTGGTAATACACCAAGCTTCTTCATGGATTCTTTTTTAAATCTTATAATAGTGGCAAATGTTCTAAATAAATAAGGTCATCACGATTTTTGGCATCGCCTTCAGCCAAAATTGCAGCACGGCAGACGACATTTCCGCCGGCTTTTTCAACGAGTGATTCCAGTGATTTAATCGATTCGCCCGTACTAATGACATCATCGATAATCGCGACTCTTTTACCTGCGATTTCCTGTGCATCAATACCGTCGAAATAGAGCATTTGCGTTTGCTCGGTCGTGATTGAATTCACTTCAATCGAGAGCGGATCGACCATATAAGATTTTTGACTTTTACGTGCTACATAGAATTTACGGTGATACAATGCGTCCGCAAGGCTTTGTGCAATTGGGATTCCCTTTGCTTCAGCAGTGACGATGACATCGAATTCCGGTAGTTTCTTTTGTAAAAGTGGTGTTACTTCACGCACAAGTTCCGCATCTCCTAAAAGGACGAAACTCGCGATTTTGATACCATTTGGCAATTCTATGATTGGCAAATCTCTCGTAAGATTTCCAACCGTCAATTGATAGTAGTTATTCATTTTGCACCCCTGTAATAAATCTGAACGGCTCACATAAGCCTTCCTAATTTGATGAAAATATCCAAAATAAAAAGCATTTTAATAGCATTCCGCTAAAAAAATACTCGCCCAGACGTTCGACATAATTACTTTTTGCTTCACCATGGTTCATTCCATGTTACGTCAGTCGCAAAAGTAAGGAATGACATTATTTTATATGAAAAATCAAAAAATTGCAATTAAAAAGAGAACCTCAAAATAGAGATTCTCCGATGTTTTATAATGTTGCTAATCGATTTAAAGCTTCTTGAATTAATTCTTCAGGTTGAACTAACGCAATTCGCACGTAATTTTTGCCTGATTGTCCGAAAATTGAACCCGGAACCATGACAACACCCGTTTTTTCAATGACATGATAGACAAAATCGATATCATTGAACTGTTGTTGAGGGTATTTCGCGTAAACGAACATGCCACCAGAAGAAGGTACGACATCCCAACCGATTTCTTTTAAGCCGTTTGACAATAAATGATGTCTTTTCGAGAACACTTCACGTAATGATTCAGTAATTTCTTCTGCATTGTCGAGTGCGACACAAGCGGCATCTTGAATCGGTCTAAATGTACCGTAATCTAAATTAGATTTCAGCTCGCCAATAATTTGCACAAGTTCCGCATTTCCAGCGATATAGGCAATTCGTGCGCCAGCTAGGCTGAAACTTTTAGAAAGGGAGTTAATTTCGATGCCTAGATCCATTGCGCCATCTGCTTCTAAAAAACTGATTGGGCGATCGCCTTCGAAATAGAATTCTGAATAAGCCGCATCATGTAAAATAATAATATCATGCTTTTTAGCGAATTGAATGGCTTTATCAAAGAATGAAATACTTGGCATTGCTGGAACAGGGTTACCTGGTAAATTTAAAATCAGCAGTTTTGCACGTTTGCAAATATCTTCAGGAATCGCATTGAAGTCTGGTAAAAAATCATTTTCAGGCGTTAATGCCATATAATATGCTTCGGCCTGCGCCATATTTATGCCGGCTTCATATGCAACATATCCAGGATCCGTCGTTAAAACAACATCGCCCTTATTGCAAAGCGCCATCGGTAAGTGGACTAAACCTTCCTGCGAACCCATTGTCTGAATGATTTCCGTTTGAGGATCTAAAGTGACGTGACTGCGACGCTTGTAATAATTCGCAACCGCTTCATTGAATTTGTCAGTACCACCTAAAGTGTAGCCATATGAATCAGCTAGTGCGGCTTGTTTCGATAACTCATTGCGCACAAGTTCAGCTGGTGGTAAATCGGGACTACCTAAACTTAAATCAACTAATGCAACACCTTCTGAAGCTTTTTTACGAGCTGCTCGTTTTAAATCACCGAAGATAGCTTTCGGGAATTTCGTCATTAATGTCGATCTTTCAATTGTCATAGTTTATGCACTCCTTTGAATAAAATTTATGTATCTGAAATATATCTCATATTCTACCATATATTTTTGCTATATAACAGTAATATGAAATAGGACGTTGAAACATTAATTAGAAAATTGAAAATTTTACTTAAATATCAACAACCTAATATTCATAACGTTTATTATTATACCTGCATTTATACAACATATAAAAACTGTTATAAAACAGATTAATAATTAGAATTTTCTGAAAATACAACCTTTTAAATGAACTGTATAAAGTATTTCGGTATAGTAAATAACTGTGAATATTTGTTTGAATTGTCAGAAATCATTGCTAATGATTAAGCCTTCTGTTATGATAATGGGAATTAAATATTTCTTATCAAGAGAAGCAGAGGGATATGGCCCGTCGACGCTTCAGCAACCTCTGTTTACAGGAAGGTGCTAAATCCTACGGAAGTGTTACTTCTGAGCGATAAGATGACGTTCGATTACTCAAACCTCATTCTTATTAGAATGAGGTTTTTATATTTTAAGGGGGAGCTACATATGCCAATCAATTTTCCGAATGGACTACCAGCTACGGAGATTTTAGAAAAAGAGAAGATTTTTATTATGGATGAAGAGAGATCGACAAGCCAAAATATACGACCAATCAAAATACTAATTTTAAACTTAATGCCTGAAAAAGAAAAAACAGAGCTACAATTGCTTCGATTATTGGGGAATACGCCATTGCAAGTAGATGTGACTTTTTTAGATACAGCTACGCATGAATCAAAAAATGTTAGTAAAAACCATTTGGATACTTTTTATACAACTTTCGAGCATATTAAGTCGAAGAAATATGATGGCATGATCATTACGGGCGCGCCAATCGAACTTTTTGAATTCCATGAAGTTGATTTTTGGCAAGAACTTGTTGAAATTATGAACTGGACGAAAACAAATGTCACATCTGTTTTGAATATTTGTTGGGGAGCGCAGGCCGCATTGTTCCACCATTACGGCATTGGCAAATACCCACTTCCAGAAAAATGTTCAGGCATTTTCGATCATATCGTTCGTGATAGTACAGTTAATTTAATTCGCGGATTTAATGATGTGTATATCGCACCACATTCGCGTAATACCTCTGTTTCGGTTGAGGAAATTGAGGCACATCCCGAACTAGAATTAATTTCTGAATCGGAAGAAGCGGGCGCATTCATCATCGTGTCAAAAGATCATAAGCAAATTATGATTACAGGGCATTTAGAGTATGATGCGGACACATTGAAGCAAGAATATGACCGTGATGTTGCGAAAGGCTTGGATCCAGAAGTGCCGAAAAATTACTTCCCGAATGATGATCCGACGAAAAAGCCGTTAAATCGCTGGCGTTCGCATACACATTTACTATTCTCAAACTGGCTGAATTACTATGTTTACCAAGAAACTCCGTATGAGTGGGAATAAAATATTGTGCTATTAAAGGAGAGTTGAGCATGCTACGAAATTTTTCGAAAGAGCAGAAATTAAAGTTATTTGCAAAGTCAGAACAAAACACAGTGAGAGCAAAAGACGGAACAATTGTATCGCCTAAAAATGATCCATGGAGAACAACGCACAAAAGTAAGTAGAGTACGAAACTCATCTCACTCGAGGTGGGTTTTTTATTTCGAAATCATTTGTACTTTTGTATATAATAGAAGAAAAGGGAGGCGTTCACATGTATGTACCAAAACAATTTACAATGAAGCAATCCATCCGAGAATTCGTCCAACAGCATGGATTTGTAAATTTCATCACTTCTCAATCGGATGACTTAATGGCAACCCATACGCCATTGTTCTTATCAGAAGATGAGAAATTTCTAATTGGACATATTGCGAAAGCGAATCCACAAAGTCGCATGTTAAATGGTGTGAAGGCACTGGCGATTTTCAATGGTCCGCATGCTTTTATTACGCCCGATTGGTATGAAACTTCGGAAGCTGTGCCAACTTGGAATTATGAAGCCGTACATATTCATGGAATTGTGCAACCTTTAAGTAAAGAAGATTTGAAAAAGGCAGTTATTTCGCTAACGAAGAAATATACTAACCCAAATGGCAACTATTCAATTGAAAATGTCAGCGAATCCTATATTAATGCACAATTGAAAGGCATTGTTGGGTTTCAAATTGAAATAAATAAAATTGAAGCAATCGAAAAACTAAATCAGCACCATCCCGACCAGCGCAATCAAAATGTCGCAAATGGTTTAAGGGAACGCAATCAAGGCGATGATCAAATAATCGCTCGTAAAATGGAGAAATGAGGCTATTATGAACAAAACTATCGGTATATTTGCCCATGTTGATGCGGGGAAAACAACCTTTTCGGAGCAATTGCTCTATTATACGAAAAGTATTCGAGAGATGGGGCGAGTGGATCATCAAAATTCCCACCTCGACACGAATGAAATTGAACAGCAGCGAGGTATTACGATTTATGCGGATCAAGCGACTTTTGCATTAAATGGTCATACGTATACGATGATTGATACACCAGGGCATGTCGATTTTTCGGCTGAAATGGAACGCTCGATTCTCGCACTTGATGCCGCCATCCTTTTATTAGATGGCACAGATGGTGTTCAAGGTCATACCGAAACAATCTGGGCTTTGCTTGAAAAACATAAAGTGCCGACGATTCTATTTTCGAACAAAATGGATTTACAAGGTGCAGATGAAAGTTGGATTTTGCAGCAGCTTCAAAGTCGCCTTTCTCAAAATGTATGCCCTTTTTCAACTAGAAGTGAAGCAATTGAGCTTTTTGCATCGTTGGATGAGGAGCGTTTAGAGAGGTTTTTTGATGATGCAACAACGGAAGATGAGTGGCTGAATGATTTGTCGGAAGCGTTCATGAATCGACAATTGTACCCGGTGTTTTATGGAGCGGCGTTGAAAGGGGGAGGGATCCAACATTTCCTAGATCAATTGGATGTATTGCTAAATCCTCTATTTGACGAAAAAGCCCCTTTAAATGCTTCCATTTATAAAATTCGACATATCGAACAAAATCAGCGAATCGCATTTGTGAAAATTCATGCGGGTGAAATCAAAATTCGACAACAGATTGAACTAGATGACGAGATTTTCAAAATTACGCAAATTCGTCAATATAATGGTTTGAAATTCACGGAGCAGCAATCGGCAAAAGCAGGGGAAGTTGTGGCAATTGTCGGATTGAAAAATGCTCGTGTCGGCATGAATCTGAATAATGCGTATGATTATGCTGCTCAAATGATTCCGACGATGCGCGCAAAAGTGAATAGTAAATCGTCACGTCATCCAAAGGAAATACTTGAGAACTTTAGACTTTTAGAGGCAGAAGATCCAGCGCTATCATTGGATTGGCAAGAAGAAATGCAAGAAATGACTGTAAATATAATGGGCAAAATTCAATTAGAAGTATTGGCTCAAGTTGTATACGATCGATTTGGAGAAGAAGTTGAATTTGAAAATCCGACGATTATTTACAAGGAAACAATCTCTGATCAAGTGATTGGTTTCGGCCATTTCGATCCGCTTCACCATTATGCAGAAGTCCATCTAAAGATTATGCCGAATGAATTAGGGAAAGGCATCAAAGTGAATAAAACATGCCATCCGAATGTTTTGACACCAAGTTTGCAAAATTTAATTGAACAGTATTTGATAGAAGGCGGACATCATGGCATTTTGACAGGTTCTGAAATAACGGATTTATCAATTGATATAATTAATGGCAGTGCGCATCAAAAACATACGGCTGGTGGCGATTTTAGAGAAGCGACTTTGCGCGCTTTACGTCAAGGTTTAGAGCAGGCTGAAAATATTTTACTGGAGCCTGTTTATCGTTTCAAAATGAAGGCGGGTATTGATTTACTAGGTAAGATGATGACGGATTTACAACAGATGCAGGCTACGATTGATGTGCCTGAAACAGAGGCTGAATTTGCGATTCTAAGTGGAATAGTGCCGGTTTCAACAATGCTGGATTATCCAGCGAAATTTGCGGCATATACGAGTGGTCGTGGTAGTTTACAACTTGTCGTTTCGGGCTATATGCCTTGCCACAACTCGAAGGAAGTCGTCGAACAGCGTGGCTATCGTAAAGCTGCGGATCCGAAATATAGTTCAAATTCGGTATTCTGTGTCAAAGGGAAGAAAGTAACAGTTCCTTGGGATGAAGCGATTTATTCGATGGATTTGAATACAGAATATTAAAAGGAAGTACTTTAATTATGTGACAATAATTAAAGTACTTTTTAATTACATAAATTGTTTACCAATTCGAAAAACATATGTTAAATATATGCTTAAATTGGGTATCTATAGAAATATAAACAAATTATTGGAGGAGGTCGAGAAGTTGCTTAAATATGAAGTAGTCATTATTGGGGGCGGAAGTAGCGGTGTGGAAGCGGCACTTTATGCGCGTTCGCTGGGCATGAAAGTTGCAATTATTGAAAAATTCCGTTGGGGCGGAAGAAAAGTACATGCGGGGCTGTTTAAAGCAAAACAACTGCAAAAATGTGCAAATGTTGCATTAAGTCTACGTGAAGCGAGTTCGAGCGGATTTGATATTTCATCCTTTGAAGTAGATTATTCTCGACTTCAAAACAAGATGTTTTCGAACGCGATGAAGCATGCAAGTCGCATTTATTCGGAGTTGATCACCGCAGGCGTCGATTGCTACGCGGGCGAAGCTAGTGTTGATGTGAATCAAATTATTCGTATTGAAAATCAGGCCATGCGCGCAGAAAATATTATACTTGCTACTGGTTCTAAAGAGAAAATCCCTGATCTTGATGGCTTATCAAAAAAGGATTTTCTAACAATCGACCAACTATATGAACTAAATGAGCTACCCCATGAGGTGACGATTATTGGAGGAGGATTGACTGCAGCCGAAACCGCGTTGAGTCTAGCGCCATTGGGAACAATTGTGACAATTCTCGAAAATGATAAAGATCTCATGTTGCAAGAAGATGCGGAAGTGCGTTATATGATGAAAAAACAGTTAGCGGCATTAAATGTTACGATGCTTCCGAATCAAAAAAATATGCGCGCAACTAATGGCAAAGTTATGCTCGATGACATTCCGATTCATCATGAACATTTACTAATTGCATGTGGAACAGTGGGGAATTTCGAAATTGCACGTGATTTACAAGTCGAAATCGCAAATACGTATATAAAAGTAAATCAAAATAATCAAACGACTGAAGATAATATTTATGCAATTGGCAGTGTGACAAAGTCGAGTCAATCAGCGGCTAAAAAAGTTATTCATCACATTTTACAAACAACTATTCCCTATAAACCTCAAATTGAAGTGATGCGAATTCACTCAACACCACCAATTTTAACGGTTGGAATGAATGAAAATGAACTGCATGAACAAGTAGATGTTTTCAAAGGGACAGTTGAAATGCTTTCGGAAGAAGTGTCATTTGAATGGTGTAAAAGCATGGTCAAAATTTTAATAGATCAAGAATTTGGAGAAATACTTGGCGCAGTCATTATTGGGGAAAACGCCAATGAAATCATGACGAAACTTGTGAAATTGATTCAGTCTGAAGGGACGATTGAGGATTTTCATCAAATGATTCCTTCAATCAGTGTGGATCAGCCAAAAAGAAATAAAATTGTCTGAAGGAGGGAGCTTATGACTTTTCAAATAAAAATGCCTCGATTGGGACTTTTTATGAAAGAGGGAAAAGTGGCAGAGTGGTATAAATCGATTGGTGAATATGTTGAGTCAGGGGAAACAATCTGCCTTGTCACAAACGGTACTCACTTTTGTGAAATTGTTTCTAATTTTGATGGATACGTCTGTACGATGGTGAATATGGATGAAGTAACGCCTGTTCAATCAGTTATTGTAGAACTTGATGACAAACCTGTTCAGATGGATACGGCAGAAGAATATTATATTGAAATCGCTCCTCATCAATTTCAACTTATTACACCGATTGCTAAAAAAATGGCGCAAAAATACAAAATTGACGTTTCAACATTGATTGGTTCTGGTGAAGGTGGCGAAATCACAAAAAATGATGTGAGACATGTTATTGATCAAATAGAAGCAGCAACTTAGGACGAATGACCTTTCTTTCAGAAGAAAGGTTTTTATTTGTATGAAAAAGGGAAATGATAATAAATGTAGCTATTTTTAAGGAGGTTTTCAAATGGGCAACTTATCAACTAAAACGAAAGAGTTCATTGAAAAAGAGAGAAGAAGAGAACCTTTTCAATCATTGACGAAAGAAGAAAAAGAGATCTGGTTCTTACAACATACTGGCACGACGAATGACGCACATATCGATTATAAAGAAGATATTCAAATACCAGCTAGAGATGGCCATATGTTGAATGCGACGATTATTTATCCGAACGCAGAAACAAAGCGGCCGACACTTCTATGGTTTACAGGTAGTCTATTTTTAACGAGTAATTATGAGCATATCGAAAATAAATTAAGGGAAACTGCCATTACGTGTAATATGACTGTTATTGCAGTTTCCTATCGTATGGAACCGTTCCCGACACCTTTAAATGACTGTATTGATGCGATTGAATGGGCGCATACGAATGCGGAATTATTCCATTCACTACCAGATGAAATGGTCGTTTGTGGCGATGGTTTCGGCGCTTCATTAGTCGCTTCCATCGAACAGCAAATTCAACATACGCATGATTTTATTAAAGCAATTTGCTTATTTTACCCAGCGGTTGATCCATTTTTATTAACGGATTCAAAACGTGCTTACGGTGAAGGGTTTTTACTAGAAACCGAGTGGTTACAAGCCTTTTACACACAGATGACAGAGCATCGTGAGCCGAATGCGACAATCGCTCCGCTGCATGGATTGGATTTTTCAAATCATTGTCCAACGTTTATTATGAAAGCAGAGTTTGATCCACTACGAGATGAAGCGATTTTATATGAACATAAATTAGAGAATGCGGGCGTAAAAGTTTTGAGAAAAACGGAAGAAAATACGATTCACGGCTTTTTCGCTGTTGGTGGATTAAATGAAAAACAAACGACGCAAATCATTCATGATATTGACCATTTCTTGAAATCATTATAAAAAAATAGGCATAATCCATTCGTATAGGAGTGGATTATGCCTATTTATTGTAGAACAAGGCAAAGTTTATTCTGCTTTGAAAAGCGGTGTGAAGATCACCTTTTGTAAAATTAAATCACCTTCATCGACGGTAATATTACCCGAAATAATATGTTTCAATATTAAATTTTTAGTAGAAAGGAAAAAATCAATTAAAAAAGAATCTGGTAATTCGAAAAAATAACCTTTATTTGAAAGGGTTTGGAATAAATTAGTTGTTTCTTTTTTTTGAATGTCTTGGATTAGTTCTTCTAAAGATTCATCGTGGTTTGAGAAAAAAAGTGGTGTGTTCATTTCATGAGAAATTTCTTCAGAAATCTTAAATGGTGTTTTGAACTGGTTTTCTAGACTGTATTTCTTTTTTCTTTCCAAACTTAAAATATAGCCGAATGAGAATAAGTCATATTTATCGGTGAAATGATTGTAAAAAGTGGAACGGTGAACGGTAGCTTCTGTACAAATATCATTGATTGTGAGGTTTGAAAATTCAATTTTCTTACTGAATATTAAATTGCATAAACACTCCCATAAGAGGATTTTTGTTCTTGACGGTTTCATATTTAATTTGATTCTCCTTGTGTGTCGAAAAATTAGACATTCATGTATTTTTGATTATTGCTAAACCGATTGAAAATAAGTGAAAATAGAGTAGGTGATTCGTAATAATAACTGTGGGTTGCACATTATTTTTGGGGGATTAGTAGATGAAAGTGGAGAGATCATCTTTAGAAATACCAGCACATATACATACAAATATTGAATTAGAAAAAGAAATGCACATCCCCATCGGAAAAATATTAAAAGCTGTTACTTGTACATTTAATTCAGAAATACTATTGATTATTGTCCCGTTAGACAAAATTATTAGTTTGAGTAAATGTGAGAAATTGGATGGAGATTTTGAAATAATTGGAGATTTTGAAGTAATTGAAGAAATATTTAATTCTACTTCGACAACCAAAATATATTTAGATCGGAGTTTATTCTTTCAGCCAGAATACTATGTTCTAGATTGGCATGTACGCATGGTTCGTCTAGTGTTATTAGAAGAAATAATCCAATCTATAAACTTTAATGCGTGGGTAGATTTTACTGAATGAATATCCGCTATTAAGAATATAAATTTACAATATAATGTAATTTAAAACCAGAATTAGGCAAAAAAGTATTTGTTGTTTTATAATATTACCACTATTTATAGAAAAATCCATAATTTATTACTCAGAAAAGTCGTATAATAGAATTACAGACTTATTAGAGGTGGTATTGTGAATAGACAATGGATTTTATTTCTTTCTTTTTTCAGATCAAATCTTCTCGGCTTCGGTGGAGGTCCAGCAGTAATTCCACTCGTTGAAAATGAAATCGTCAAAAAATATAAATTAATGGACTCGGATGATTTCGCGAATACATTAGCAATTGCAAATACACTGCCCGGTCCAATCGCGACGAAAATGGCAGGGTATATCGGCTATAAATACGGCGGGTGGATCGGCTGTATCAATGCTTTATTAGCAACGGTTCTACCAACAGTAGTTGCGGTCATCATACTTGTAGGTGGTCTACAAAAATTCCAAGACTATGCCTTCGTGCAAGGAATGACGAAAGGTGTCATCATTGTCGTAGCAGCGATGATGTTCAGTATGATGCTCGAATTCTTAAAAAAATCTCAAGCCAAATTAGGTTGGAAAATTGGCTCGACAATATTAGTTTTGAGTTTACTCGCGCTATTTGTCCTAAATATTCATCCAGGAATTTTAATTGCGGGTTTATTAATTACAGCGTTTATTTTACCTATTCGAAAAGAGGTGGAATAATTGATTTACTTAAAATTATTCTATGTTTTTTTCTATACGAATTTATTGGGCTACGGTGGAGGCCCCGCGACAATTCCCTTAATTGAAAAAGAGGTCGTTAAAAATCAACAGTGGATGTCGACGGAAGAATTTAGTCATGTTTTAGGCTTATCGAATGCATTGCCAGGCCCGATTGCGACGAAAATGGCAGGGTATATCGGTTATTCCGAAGCGGGTATTCTTGGCTCGTTTATTAGTGTTTTTGCGACAATTATGCCATCACTGGTATTAATGATGGTTCTATTAAGCATTTTGAATAAATTCAAAGACTCGCCACGCGTAAAACGATTATCGACATTCGTTCTACCTACAATTGCGGTTTTGATGGCTCAATTGGCATTTGGATTCACAGAAACGGCGATATTGGACAATGGTGCAATGCTAAGTGTAATCTGTATAGCAATCGCTTTTACCTTAATGGAATACGTAAAAATCAGCCCGATCCTATGCATCGTAGCCGGTTTAATTCTCGGTGGACTGTTTTTATAATACAAATTCCGCTCATTTTGATATAATTAGATTAAGTAATAGTAGACTTTCAGCTGAAAAAATTATTGCGAAATGAGGCGTTCCTTTTGAAAGACATTGAAAAATTTATTTGGAAAGCAAAAAAATCCACGTATGCAAAAGACGGCGATTTTTATGAGAAAGATGGCATGAAATATCATTCATTTAGAGATGGCTTTTATCGATTTGAGGATCGCAAAATCGGCGATCAATATTATTCGGGTCAAGAAGTTATTTTTCTAGAGGAAAAGCCAGTATGGACGATGTCATATTCAGGTGGCATTTTAACGGATGCCTATGAATCGGCTGAAATCTATCGTTTTCTACATCAATCTCTAATGGCAGAAGAACGCAGAAATACCTTAAGAGGCCCAAGCTTCTATCAACAAGCCCAAATGTTTTATTTCAATGAATTTTCAGGAGATGTGGAACGTTTTAACGGAAGAGAATATATTCGAATTGGCAATAAAATAATATATGAACTCCATTATAGTGGTGGGAAAATGTGAATCCTTCGGGGTTCTTTTTTTTTACTTCAATGACTTAAATTGAGTGTACATACTGAATATAAAGAGTTATTTAGGGTAAGTGAATACAAACTAATTAATATAAGGAGTGATTATTATTAAATTACTGAATTATTAGATTATTTTATTTACATCTCTTTTGATTTTTGGATTTATGTATTCACAAATGCAGAAGCTAAAGTGACTATTGTAAAAGTGGGTAAGAGTTGTATGAAGTTACAAAGGATTTGACTGAGAATACAAAGGCAATATTGAATTCGGATTTTAATACTAAAGACAAAGGAATACACATCATATTTTGATTTATCAATAGATGGTAAAAATGTGCCGAACTATTCTGGTGTTGGGATTTCTGATTATGGTAGTGGCGATCTAACTATTTAAAATATAATGATTGATGGCTCCCTTGCAAACAAAGAATTGGAAGTTTTGGGGGTATATTTTAATGGAGTAGGGGCAATTTTTATGAGTGCAGAGGGAAACTCATAAAAATTGTTAAAAAATCACTTTTTGAAAATAATAAAGCAGATTTTTCGGGGTAAAGAGATATGCCAAGTTCTGGTGCAATTAGTTTTTATACGTATAATTCGGGAAATTTTTTAGAAGTTTCAGGTACAACTTTCAAGAGTAATGAAGGTGATTTAGGTGGTGGAGCAATTGCAGTTTATGAAGATAGTATAAATGTACATGCAAAAGTAGAAAATAGTACATTTTATAAAAATAATTTTGGAGAAGGAATAAGAAATGCGAGTGGCGCAATATCGACTCACATTTATGATGATGACCAATATGGAGAGTTAGATGGTGTAAATTTTGCATCTTGGAACAATACATTTTTAGATAATTCGGTTGTTAAAAAGGCTGTTACAGAAATTAAGGGTGGAGCAATTGGGTTTGAGAATAATATTTTTGAGAACAGTCTAATCAAGAATCTATTTGTTGGGAATAAATTAGAAAAAGATTCTCTCGCAATTTCAGGGACAACTTTTTCACAAAATAAAGGTTCTGGTGGAGGAGGAGCAATCGTAATCCATGAATCAGAGCCTGCTGCAGCAAACATGGAATTGGAGAATAATACTTTTTTCAAAAATTCATCTAGGTCAGACTTTGATTTAGCAAATGGCGGGGCAATCCTAGTTTATAATGCAAATGAATCTGAAGAAGAAAGTATAACAACAAATAAGTTGAATTCTAAAAATAACACCATTTTCGATAATAAAATCATTAGAGATAGCATGCTTGAAATTCCAGAAGACGTAAAAGGCGGGGCTATTGGTATGAAAGGTAACTTCATGAAGCATGAATTTATGAATGATTTATTAGTAGGAAATAATGTAGAAAACAACGAAAATCCTTCAAAACTATTCTCAAATATATATTTACCGTCTACAAAATTTAAGGAATCTAATTCATTAGGTTTTGACAATGGTACAGAAACAAAAGATACAGTAGCACAAGCATATGGTAAATATCCTGTAGTGCTTGCTGAAAATGGAAGTACGGTGAAAGCAGGTAGTAAAGAGGACGCTACAGTAATTCCGACAATCATGATTGCACCAAGATTAAATGGTACAGTTGGAACGGCAAATATGACAGGTGGAAAAGGAACAAAAGTGGATCAACGTGGTCATACGAGAAAAGGTAAACCCGATATCGGTGCAGTTGAAATTTCTTCTATCGTATATGATTCAAACGGTGGGAATTTCAGTCTACCTGAACTGACTAAATATGATGGGAAAACGTATTATGAGGGCGCAAACGCTGATCAATATGCAAAAGTTGGCGCACCTGATGTAGCATTCACAATAATTGACGGTAAGAAAGTATTGAAACCCACAAAAGCGAATTATGAATTCATCGGTTGGACGGACGAAAAAACAGATAAATTTGCGAAAGTTAAATACAACACAGGAAAAAAAGTGATGGTGGATGATCAAACAGTATTATACGCAGTATGGAAAAAGAAAACATACTCGCTCAAATACTTTAATAATGGAAAAACAACAGGGACAATCCCAACACAGAAAAACGTAGTTCCGAACGGTTCAGTGACAATCAAATCCCAAGGGAAATTAAAGCGGAAAGGCTATAAATTCTCGGGTTGGTCAACAAAACCTTCTGCGAAAAAAGGTGAAGCGGCTTACGCACCAGGTAAGAAATTAAAACTTGTGAAAAATACGAAATTGTACGCCATTTGGAAACGCTAAACAAAAGCTTGGATGATGTAATTCATCCAAGCTTTTTCAATGTTCAACCTCAAGTAAATCAAGCAAGGTGAAGTCCAATCGCTGCGTCGTTGTAGCCATTTTAGATAATTCGCTTTCATCATGAATGATGTATTTTCGGCCGTCTTTTGTCAATAATCCATCATCCACGAACTGCGCTAGTACGAATAATAGATGGCGGTAGGTGACGCCGAGAAATTCACAAACTTCCGTATGTTTTTCATTATAAACACCTTCATTCGATGATAATAAAATGAATTCAGCTAAACGATTTTCGAGTGGAAAGGAGAGTCCTTGTGCGAAGCGGGAAGAGTGCATGGATGCTTTATGACTCAAATAGGCGCACAGCAATCGTAGAAAATGGGCATCAGCTCGAACGCTTTCATGAATTGCATGTACCGGTATTGCGAAACAAGTCAGTTCAGTTGTCGTTTGGACTCCTTTTGAGAAAAACGAGTTTTGAAGTAACTCTAATTCGCCAATAAAAGCACCTTCGCCGATGAAGTTAATTAATGCGACTTTGCCATTTTCCTGCGTCATATATACTTTTGCCCGTCCATCAATGACATAGTACAAAAAATCAGGTTTACTCAATTCTTGAAAAATGAATTCACCTTGTTTAAATTGATGAATTTCAAGGAATGGCATAATGTCGAATGAGAATAATTGATGGATCGGATGTTCGTCAATATAGGTTTGAACAGTTGAAGAATGCAATTTTTTCAATTTAGTCAACTCCTTCCTCTAAAATGTGAGATATCTCATATTATTGTAAAGAATTCAATGCTAAACTTCAAATAGAATTGGAGTGACGGAAATGAAACAACAGCGTTGGATGTCCCAGCAATATTTCGTTTTTTTCATGGCATGGGGAATTTTCCTTCCGTATTGGACAGGATTTCTCGTACATGAGAAAAATGTTTCGATTGAATTAGCAAGTATGATGATGAGTGCTGGCCTTGTGTTAAGAGGAATATCGACTATGTTCATTTTCCCAGCGATGACGGGGAAATGGAGTCAAAAAACGGTCTTAACCATCTTTATTTTAGGCGCATTTTTCACAAGTATACTGTTCCTACTCGATACGAATGAAGCAACATTATTTTTATTAACTTGTTTATTAAGCTTTTTCCTCCCCGCAATTATGCCGGGATTAGATAGTACAGCAGGGCTACTCGTGCAAGAATATAAAATTCATTACGGAAAAAGTCGTTCATACGGCTCAATCGGTTTCGTCGTATCAGTCGCGATTGTCAGTGTTGTATCTGCGAAATTTGGCGATCAATCGATGCTTTGGCTTTTAATTTCTTACTTAATAATTTTAATTTTACTTAGCTTCATGCAAGCACCTGAAATTTTAAAAATGAAGCCTAATGGAAAAGCTTCATTTAGTAGTTTCAAATCGGTTATTAAAACGAAAAACTTCCTTGTCATTTTATTCATCGTAACATTGATTCAAGGCTCTCACGCCGCCTATTATAATTATGGTTACCTCTATTTAGAACATTTAGAAGTTCCGAAATATTTGATTGGCATTGTTATTAATATCGGTGTTGTTTTTGAAATTCTACTATTTTCAGTCGCAGATAAATGGTTTTCTAAATGGACTCCTGCCAAACTATTAGTACTCGCAGCGAGTGGGGCAGCATTACGGTGGTTTACTGCATTTGCGTTGTCAAACGCTTGGATTTTCGCATTTTCTCAAACTTTACATGCACTTTCTTTTGCAACAGCGCATTTTGCGTTTATGATGTATTTAACACAGAAAATGAAAAACACGCAAATTACGAAAGCGCAGGGAATTTATTCGGCATTTGCCCTTAGTTGGGGAACCGCGATATTGACAATTCTAAGTGGTCATTTCTATGAAATCGAGCCAAGTTCTGCCTACTTTGCGATGTTTATTTGTACAATTCCTGCGATCGTTGCGGCATTGTATTTACATGTGAAAACCACAAAATAGAGGAGTATTTAAATGAGAAGAATAACTGTTTTAACATCTGTTCGGTAGAATTCCCCCATCTTCTATAAGTGGGGGATGAATACCGTTCAGTTTGAGGGTTACCGTTGGTAACTCGAAAACTGATATAAAGGTCTTATCGCCTTTTTCTTTTAGCT
>NZ_QFVS01000014.1 GCF_003143955.1 Kurthia zopfii
TTTATTCTATAGGGAAACTCACTTGTTTTCTATTTTTTTGAATAAAAATAACGTTCATGAAGTTTCCGCACCGATCTGATTAGAGATCGGTGCTTTTTTCTTCACCAACGTTATTTATTGTAGAACCTTCATTGTTTATGGTTGTGGGACTATTGTTCTTGTGTTTTCGGTTCTTCAACTGGTGGTGTTTTTGGTGTTTCTACACCATCTGTCTCCACCTCTTCTAATTCACCTTCATCTTTTGGCTTTTCAGTGCCGTTTGGATCAGATGAACCTTCGTTACTATCTGTATCTGTATCAGTGTTCGTACCTTCATCTGGTTTATTACCTGTGTTTGGATCAACTTGAGGTTTTTCCACTGGTGGTGCCAATTTACCTGAATCTACTGAACTGTTCACTGTAATTGTTTGAATCATATACTCACCAATATCATCAATGATGATTTTGAATGTAATATTTTCTTTGATTGTTTGTTTCTTGTTATTACGATCCATATAAGTCGTAATCGTAGACATTGTTACATTTGAACTCTTGTCGCCAATCGTTACCCCTGTAACATTATATTGTAATGATTTGAATTTCTTACCATCTGAATTATAATTCCCAATGAATGCTCTCGCAGTTTTTAATGCTTCGCTCTTCGGTGAGATATAAGCGTCATAGTAATTATGCTTGCCATCTGTTAATGATTCGATTACTAATACGTAGAAACTCTTCATATTTTCAGATAAAAGTTCTTCATCGAAATACGCTTCGTCTGCGTGATTGTAACCTTCTTCATTTTCATCATCAAAATTAACTTCCGGTGCTTTTACTACCCAGTCATTTACTAGTCCCATCACAGCACTTAGCGGAATGGCATAGCCGATTTCCGGGTGATCTTCTAAAATGATTGAGTTAATACCGATGACATTCCCTGACTCCGCATTGATTAGTGGGCCACCACTTGAACCTCTACTTAAGCGAGCTGTGATTTCATATAAATGACTGTATGTATAGTCATCAAAGAATTCTGCACCTACGCTTTTCACGATTCCTTCTGTTGTCGTACCATATTGATCTTTCGGACTACCAATCGCTACAACTTTTGTGCCGACCTTAGCTGTTGTCGCATCCAATACTAATGGATTCTTCCCTGCTAAATCTGGCACTCGAATTAATGCGACATCCGTCTTTTTAGAAATCCCAATGACTTTCCCTTGGAATTCTTGACCATGTTGGTTTTTTACAACAACATATCCTGCATTTTTGGCAACGTGGGCATTTGTTAAAATGTCACCGCTACTATTAATGAGGAAGCCTGATCCTTGTTGTAAATCCGTATACACTGTGTAAATCTGTGTTTTCGCATTGGCAATAATCGCATCTTTATTAATTGTTGGCATGACGACATCTGTTTCGTTCTTATTCGTCGTACCTTCTTCGCTTGTGATACCGTCATCTTTATCTTTTTTAGGCGTTTCGTTTGTAACTGTGCCTTTTTCCGGTTCTTTTGATTCTTCAGAGGTTGGCTTTGACTTTGGTTTTTCCTGCTTCTCTTCATTATGAACTCGAATATTTTCCTTCTCAGTTGCTTGATCATCAGCTTTTGTTAATATCGTATAAATACCTGCTGCTACAGCAACAATGAGGATGAAAGCAATCGCTAAACGCTTGACGGATGCTTTCTTCAGTTTGAAACGTTTGTTCTCACTCATAACATCCACTTCCTATCCCTATATTCTCTTCTCTTTAATTAACGGATGAAAAGGAAAAAAGTTTCATTTTTCTCTATTAATTAAGTTGGAACAAATCCTATCATAACATATCTATTCATTTATATAAGATGTTCCTACACAGGAATTCCACAAATTAATGAACATTATATTTTATGCTGTCAACAGTTAAATTTACACTATTCACCAAAAATTAACAACAGGTAATTTTACGTCAATTCTCCCTATTTTAGTAGGTTTTTATTCATTGAAAATGCTTTTACTAGTTATCATACCTCTTTTACAATAAAATCTTATATAATGAAAGTATTAATCTAACAAGGACTGAGTATGTAGTGAAAAAAGTACCCATTTTAAATATTCCCATTTCCAACACAACGAAACACCAATTTATTGAAGAAATAGTGTCAAATATCCAAACGAATGACACACCGATCAAAGTCGTGACAGCAAATCCTGAAATTATTATGCTGGCAAAGGAAAATCCGCGTTATGAACAGCTTCTACTTGAGTCGGATCATGTCGTTGCAGATGGCATCGGCGTTGTAATCGGCGCAAAAATGCTCGATACACCTTTACAAGAAAGAATTCCAGGTTATGAACTTGTACATGGCTTTTTAGAAAATGCTGCACCCGGTCATGACACATTTTACTTTTACGGAGGTAAGCCCGGTATAGCTGCGGAAGCCGCAAAAAAAGCGATGGAATTATATCCACAAGCGAAGATCGTCGGCTGTTCGGATGGTTACGGCGGTGATGGAGATGGTGACACGGTTGCGCAAAAAATCGAAGCGCTGCAACCACATCATATTTTCGTCGCATTAGGCGCACCGAAGCAAGAAGAATGGATTGCCGAACATGCACATCGTTTCTCGCATACTTTAATGATGGGCGTTGGCGGTAGCTTTGACGTATTATCCGGCCAAGTAAATCGCGCACCAAAAATTTTCATCAAACTGAATTTAGAATGGTTCCACCGTTTAATTACGCAACCAACTCGTGCAAAACGTATGTTAAAAATCCCGCTTTTCTTACGCGAAGTAAAAAAATCAAAACGTCAGAAATAGGGTTATTAATCCTTACTCAAAAAATGTATAATTATACTATATTACATACTTTGAAAGTAGGAATTAGTATTGAATGAAATAGTTAGAGGTGCATTAATATCGGGTAGTTTAATCGTGGCAATTGGCGCTCAAAATGTATTCGTTCTGAAACAGGGTTTATTGAAGAATAATATTTTCTGGGTTGCCCTCACTTGTTTTCTATGCGATTTCATCTTGATGACTCTCGGAATTCTCGGCGTCGGTTCGATCATTAGTAGTAATGAGATCGCAACCGTCATCCTCGCAGTAGCAGGCGGATTATTTTTACTATTCTATGGTTTCAAATCTTTCAGAAGCTCTTGGCTCGCAACAAGTTCGCTTGAGATTCAAAGTGATTCAAAGAAAACACCGATTTACAAAACGATTGCCGTTACACTTGCGATTACATTGCTCAACCCGCATGTCTATTTAGATACACTTGTAGTCATTGGTGGCGTGGCAGGTACGCTTGCATGGGATGCAAAACTACAGTTTTTAATCGGGACATTGCTCGCTTCATTCATCTGGTTTTTCGCACTTGGATATGGCTCAAGATGGCTCATTCCCTTCTTCAAAAAACCATCCGCATGGCGCATTTTAGACTTTTTCATCGGCTGTGTCATGTTCCTAATTGCTTACCAATTACTGAAATTCGCAGCACAAACCTCAGTCTAATTTGCTAAGACCAAACGCTTATAGTTTGGTCTTTTTTTGTATGAAAATACGAAATTCTAGCCCTTTTTCAACGATCCACTTAAATATGTATTAATTTGGTTAAATTGTATTATAAACTCCTATAATGACTTAAATATTGTTATACTATATAGATGTTTGTTAAAAATATGTAGAAATGGAAGTGATACTATGTTGATTTGTAATAATTGCAAAGCTGAATGCGCTGATAATATGCAGTTTTGTAATAATTGTGGACATAAACTGGGTGAAGAAGTGATCAAAGAGAGAGAAGTCGAAACACGTACTGCAATTACACCTAAGAAGAAAAGGAAAAAAGGGTTAATTGCGTTAATTGCACTTATTATTATTCTTATTGCAGCTCATTTTACGATTAAGACTTTGATCGATCCAGAGAAACAAATCTCAAAAATGAATGATGATTTCCAAAGTAAAGATGCAAAACATTTCTTGAAAAACTTTGACGTGGAAAAAGGCACATACACGGATTCTGAAGGTTACTATGCCTATATTCAAAATGAAACATGGTCAAGCGTGCGCGAGAAATTAGTAAATAATGTACGTAAATTCAAGCAAAAAGAAATGTTTGACCCTGTTGTAGATATGAATGGTAATGATATGATTCGCATCGTGGAAAAACCATTTTTAGGCGGACTTTATAAAAAGGCGACTTTTGAAATTGTGCCAATCCGCGTAGAAATCGAAAGCGAATATAATGATATTCAATTTACACATGGCAAGAAAACCATTGACCTGAACGATGAATCCGCTACAACATTTGGCCAGTTCCTACCAGGAAATTACGAATGGTCACTTGTTCAAAAAAGCGACTTCGGTTCATTGAAAAAAGAAGGAAAAATGTATATTTCTGAAGATGCCAACAACAATAAATTCACTTACAAACTTGACTATACACCGACAGAAACAGAAGTGATGTCGAATAATATGGATGCGACTTTATTCGTAAATGGCGAAAGCACGAAGAAAACTATTGATGAACTAAATCCACTTGGGCCAATTCCATTTGACGGTTAGGCAAAAATCCATGCGGAAGTTTTAGTAAATGGCAAAACGCAGAAATCAAATGAAGCTGCTGTAAAAGGTGATCGCACTGTATTGAACTTCAAATACATCGAAGACCAAATTGCCGCAGATGAAAAATTTGAAGCGCTTGATAATTTAGTGATGAACAACGAGAGTAAAATTGATGATTTCTACCAACGATTCCGCCAAGCACATGCATCAGATGTCAATAACCATCGCTATGATGCCGTATCCTACTATGTCGTGCCAGGAACAGAATTGGAGAAAACATATAAAGGTTATTTCAAAGACTTTAAAGATGGCGATGAAATTTCGAATCACTCGAACTATATGTCAAATTTAAAAGCCGTGAATGATACTACTTACACCTTCTCTACAGAAGAAAACTACACTTTCTTCAGCCATGAAAATGAAACCGTCGAATATTTCTTCAAAAAACAATATACGATTGTGACAAGCGGCGACAGCTACAAAGTAAGTAAAATTGATAGTGAGAAAATTAACGAAAAACGTTATAAAACAGAAGAAGACGACTACGACTATGACTAAGGAGCGTGTACAATAAATGATTTGTCCAAATTGTAAGAACGAACAGGCAGAAGGAAAATTCTGTGGCCAATGCGGCGCTATTCTACCTGAAAAAACCGAGGAAACACTTGTAGAACCTAAGATTGAACAAGAAGAACCAATCAAACTGGCAAAGGAAGAACCGACGAATCATATCCCACCCGTTCCTCCAACACCACAACCACAACCAGTACCACCAGCAGCGACGAGTTCAGCTATTTCGGATTATTGGGCATACTTCTTAAACAGTTTCAAAAAGCCTTCTAAACAAGCTCAGGATGCCCCATTCAACTTCGGCTTAATCTCGATTGCCATTACAGTGTTCCTATGGGCAGTGCTTCCATTTGTCGCATTACAACGTGTTCTAACATATACGGCGAGTTGGTTCGGCACAAGCGTTGGTGATCCATCTGTTGATATTAGTATTTTAATTCGTACGATTGTTACTTTATTCGTCTTATACGCTTGTATTGTAGCTGTTCTTTCACTACTTGCGACGAAGATGGGCAAGTATCGCTCTTGGAAACAAATTGTGTCGATTGTCGGCACATATAATAACTGGGTGATTGTCTTACTACTATTTACTTTCATTCCTCTATTCATGAACTTCTTCGCATTCTCAAGCTCGCTATTGAGTATTGCAAGTCTGTTCATCGCCTTGCTAATTCCATTGTACGTGGCAATTGTAGCATTTGAATCTGATCATAAATTAGACCGTTTCGTGCGTTTCCTGATTATGATTGCTTCTCTATTCGCCATCTACTACGTGCTTTACAAAGTGTTGCTAAACCAAGTAATTGATTCAATGAGATCCTTTACAAATTATATGTAGTATTCTTACTTTCCCCCACTCCGCAGACGCGAGGTGGGGGTTTTTGTTTGGAATAACTAGGTATAACTTCTGTACGTATGTATTTATTTAATTTAACTCACAAGCTTATAGCAGTGAACCCTTATGTTCTCTACTTATACCCCTTTGGTTATTATGTATTAATTCTAGTTATACTCGTTGATTTTGAGTGCATTTTCATATTTTCTTCTATATTTTTTGGAATAATCTCTGTTCTTTCGTTATATTTACTGATTTGTAATCGGTTTTTGAGTGATTTCAACTTCATATATGAACTAATTTTTATTAATTTATTTTATTTAGGACTTTTTAGTACTCTTCTGAAGATTTCATCTCTTTTTTCAGGGTTAACTCTCTTACTTGGCTGCATTTATTGGGTTTTGAACGGGCTTTTGAGTAACTCTCCCCAGTGTTATGTATTTTTTTATTTAGGTTTAAGGTTTTTCGTTCTGTTTTCGGGGTTAACTCTCTTACACGGCTGCATTTATTGGGTTTTGAACGGGCTTTTTGAGTATCTCTAGCATTATTATGTATTTATTTTATTTAGTTTTAAGGTTTTTTGTTCTCTTTTCAGGCTTTTTTCTATGTTTTCAGGGTTAATTCTCTTATACCGCTGCATTCATTGGGTTTTGAACAGGCTTTTGAGTATCTCTAGCTCTGTTATGTATTATTTTATTTAGTTTCTTATTTGTTGGGACATATAATGTGCCTTTTCTCAGCATTTTAGCTATATTTTCAGGTCAATTTCTCTTATTTGGCTGTATAAATTGGTTTTTGAGTCCTATTTTTAACGATCTTATCTGTTTTTTCTGGGTTTATATCTCTTATCAGGTTACAGTTACTCATTTATTATGATTTTCTTCTTAAACATGTTTTCAATTACGTATTTTCCCTCACTATTTGCCTATTTCCTGCAATTTTATTCAAGAAAGCAGCTATATTACTTGTAAGTATGTATTAATTAAAGTTAAAAGCCCAATCCTGTATAGGATCGGGCTTTTATAATCATTAATTGATTTGTGGGTTATTACTAATCGTTAGTGATTATTTTAATGTTGCTAAAATAGCTGTTTTAACTGCTTCAAGAACATTTTCAGATGAATCTTTTGAAGTTGGAGTTTCAATAGTTTTAACTTCAACTTTTGTTGCTGTAGCTAAAGCATCAGTTGCTAATGTTAATTCGTATTTTCCAAGACCAGCATCTGCACCTGTTGCTAATTTAATTCCTGTTGCAGCTACAAATTCAGTTCCGTTAACTGAAACTAAGAAGTCTCCAGCAACTTCAGTTTTTAATGCTTCTGATAATTCGATAATAACTTTATTATCAGCTTTGTATGCTACTGCTGATTTAAGTGTTGGTGCAATACCTTCTGCTAATGTTAAGAAGTTTTTAGTTGAAGTTGTAAGAACGCCTTCAATAGTATTACCAGCAATATCTTTAACACCTTTAACTGCGAATACACCTGTTAAAGTAGATGTTACTGATTTTTTAGGAATAGTAATTGTTACTTTAACGTTTTCTTTTGAATCAGTTGAAGCTGCATCTGTAGTAATCGTAGATCCTGTTGGTAATGATTTACCTGCAATTGTGTAGTTTCCTAGGTCACGAATTGATGCAAAATCAAGTGCTTTATCATCTGAAATTGTGTATACAATTTTGTACTCAGAATCTGTTGCTTTTGGTGTCTCACCATCTAATTTAATGAAACCATCCACAAGTGTTACTACAGGCGCTTTAGTGTCCGCTTCTGGAGCTGTAACTGTTGATTTAGAAAGTGTGATTGTTTTTGAGAACTCTTTTGCATTATTGTCTGCTAAATCTTTAAATAAATCTGTAGTGTATGAAGCAATATAAGTTAATTCTTTTTCAGCATTTGATTTAGAAGATAAGTCAATAGTAACTACTTTACCATCTTTAGAAACTGTAGTGTTTTGAGTTACACCTGCTTCAGTTACTAATGGGAATGCTACTGGGCTTTCAGTTTTACCAGTCACTAAATTCGTTGCAGCTAATTTGAAATCAGTTGCTAATTTAGTAGCGTCAAGTTTAACTTCTTCTGAGAAATTAAGTACTAATTTATTTTCAACAATTTCAGAAGAAACAAGTGTTGGAGCTACAAGATCTTGTGAGAAGCTTACAGAAGTAGAGTAATCTGCTGCAAAAACAAGTCCTTTAGTGTCTACTACTGAGTCTTTAGGAATATAAAGTGTTGCTGTAGCAAGATTATCAGTTAAAGTTACACCATCAAATGTGTAAGTTACTTTATTTTTATCTACTGATACAGTTTTTAACGTACCTAGAGTTTGACCATTTTTTGATAGATAAGCTGTTTTAATAGCTTCAGTTTTAGTTTTATCTAACTCTTTGCTAAATGTTACAACTACTTTGTTTTCAGCTTTAGTTGCTACAGTTGTAACTGATTCTACAACTGGTGCTACTGTATCAGGAGCGTCTGCTGCTTGTACTTTAGTAGAAATAGTTACAGGGTTTGGAGTAATGTTGTTGTTTGCTAAATCTTTAACATTTAACATTTTAATTTCTACATTTTCTCCAACTTTTAATTTTAAATCTGCAACATTTAGTTCAAGTACATCAGAGCTATTAGTTGTTTTTACTGTTACTGTTTTACCGTTTACATAAAATACGCCTTCAGCTTTAACTTTTTCTGAGAATTTAACAGAAACTGTTTCAACGAATTCATTCTTATCAACTAATTTTGCAGTTGCATCTACAGCAGTAGGTGCTACAGTATCTTCATAAGTTAATAAAGAGTTGTATTCAGCTGTTTTTACATCTTTGCTTCCTTTTAATAGAACAGGTTTAACTGTTACTTTAGCAGATTTTACATTTACTGTAGTATCAGCTGTAGTTGATAGAGTTAAAGTACGTCCATCTTCTGCTAACTTCCCTTTAGAACCCTCGAAAGTTACGCCATCAATAGCAACAATACCAGCTGTTTCTGCTGCGTCTTTATCAACTGTTTTATTGAATTTAACTTCAACAGTTGTAGCGTTAATTGCTTCAACTGATGCAACTTTAGCAGCTACTTCTTTACCGTCTTCGTAAGCTACTTCTTTACCTTCAACTTCGAAAGTACCGTTAGCTAATTCGCCGTTGTTGTATACTACTTCTTTTTTATCTTCGCCAACGAATGTAACTAGACCTTCGCTAAGTTTAGATCCAACATATAATTTATCACCGAAGATTGCTTGACCTTCGTTTAATTTTTCGTTGTTGTAAAGATCTTCTTTATAAAGTTTGTAGCCTTTGTTTAATTTGTAGCCATCGAATAATTTCTCATCGAATAAAACTACGCCTTCGTTTAATTTAGAACCGTCGAATAGGCTATCTTTGAAGATTGCTAATTCTTTGTTTTCTTTACCTTTGATGTAAAGAACGTCGTTGTAGAAACCAGTTGTTACTTTTTTGTATCCTTTAACATAGTAAGCACCAGCATAGTAACCAGTTGTTACTTTCTTAACGCCTTTAACGTAGTAAGCACCTTTGTAAGTTCCAGTAGCTTTAACGCCTGATTTGTAGTAACGGTTGTTGTAAAGACCAGTTGTTACTTTTTTAACGCCTTTAACGTAGTAAGCGCCTTTGTAAGTTCCAGTTGTTACTTTTTTAGCGCCTTTGTAGTAGTAAGCACCTTTGTATGTTCCTGTTGCTTTTTTACCAGCTTTGTAATAAGTTTTACCTTTTAAGCCAGTAAGTTTTTTACCGTCTTTATAAACTAGAGATTTGTAAGTTACAAAACCTTTAGCTACTTTACCAGTTTTTGCGATTACTAATTTACCTTTAGAGATTTTGTATTTGCTTGCTGCTGAAGCGTCAGTAGATACTACCGCTGTTGAGATTAATGAAGCACCAAGAGCTAAAGCTGTTGCTGTTTTTACAAGTTTCATTGTCATGTTTAAAAACTCCCTTATTATTAATATATCATTCGTAACACACAAGACAGTGTGAATATTACTAAACAATACCCTACTTTTGTCCCGAACGTATTACTTGAAGACTACTATATCATATAAATTGAAATTTTTTTACTCTTTTTCTTATTTTTTTATTAAAATTAACAATAATAATTTATTATACCTATTTTTTTACGTCATAATATCAATTTGTTAATATTAAACGTTTATTTTGCAGCTTTTTTATCAAATATTTATAAAGAAGCATTTTCTTACTATAAAAAGATGTAAAATATCATTTTTTTACCATTCGACATTTTGTAGTTATATTTAACTATTATTGCGTAATAATATGGATGTTCCATAGTGTGAAAATGTCATTTCACATAAAAAATCACGCATAAGTAAAATGCACTAGACACTTTTCGACATAATTCTCCATTTTTCTGCATATGGTGCAAATAGAACAGTTCCAAAAACCATCGTTTTTTATCGATTGTCCCAGGTTTTTGAAATAGAATTTGTAATAAGAAAGCATTATATAATATCGACTTCAATAAAATTCAGATAATTTCAAAATAAATCCAATTGCAAAAGAGTATTGATTACCTATAATTTAATTTCCATTTATTTCGATCATTCCAGCAAGATAAATAGAATTCAGACCACATATGACGAATAATGTGCGACCTGCTAATTTCGACGGAATACGAAAAAATTACTATTAATAGAAGAAACTCAAATAATGATATTCTTCTAATGAATTCATTATTGTACAATTATAACAAATTTCACCATGTGATTGTTAAATATTAGTAAAAAGTTTAGCTTATACAGAAAAAGCTACCCATATTTGATGGATAGCCGCTTCAGATCTACTTATGAATTTTGAAAAAGCTCATCTCTTCATGCAGTTTTTCAGCATTTGAAGCGAGATGATTTGTCGAATGCGAGATTTCTTCCATAGAACTAGTCGTTTCTTCGATCGTTGCAGTTGTTTCTTCCACACCAGCCGCAGATTGTTGGGACACGGATGCGATTTGGTCGATCGCTTCGTTAATTTTCGTCGTTTCATTTAAGACTTCCCCAAGTTGCTGCGACATTTGATGAATGGAACTGTCGACATCTTCTATAGAATGAGAGATTAATTTGAAGTTTTCATTCGTTTTGGTCATTTGATTTGTCCCTAATTGCATTTGCTCATACGTTTCATGCAGGGATTGGCTAGCGAGTTTCGTCTCTTTTTGCATCGTTGTGACAATTTGCGAGATATCCATTACGGATAAATCGACTTGTTTTGCTAATTTGCGCACTTCATCTGCCACTACTGCGAACCCTCTACCTTCATCTCCCGCTCTCGCTGCTTCAATTGCCGCATTCAATGCGAGTAAATTCGTTTGTTCGGCAATATCTTGGATGACGCGCACCAATTTTGTAATATCGGCGGATTTCGCTTCGAGTATTTCCATACGATCCACTGTTGCCTTCACATTATTCTGCACTTCATTCATTTCATCGACCGTTTCCAGCATGAGTTGCGTTCCTTCCGCTGTGCGACCGAGTACTTCCGCCGCCCTTTTCGCAATGCCACTACCTTCCTCATTCACTTCATTCACTTTCGAAGTAAATAATTCGACGACCTGCACTAAATCTGTCGCATGACTCGCCTGCGTCTCTGCACCTTCCGCCAACTCGGACATTGTCAGCGACACTTGCTGCGATCCTTCCCTCACTTCTTCCGCCGAGTGCGCCACATGCTTACTCGAAGACTTCACTTCGCTCGAAACTTTGCTTATGGAATCCATCATCGTTACGAGTTTTGCGTTCAAAGTGTTCCCCGCTTCGGTCAATGCACCGACTTCATCATTGTTTTTGAGTGGGAGATTTTCCGTCACCAATTCCCCTTTTGCCATCTTCTTCATGCGTTTTGTCACTTGAATGATTGGTTTGACGATGAGATTTGCGGTGAAAAATGCCACAATAATCGCCAGGATAATGACGATAATCGTTGTTAAAATGAGCTGCGTTTGAATCGATTTATTCGTATTCACAACTTCATCTGCGCGCTGCTCTAATTCCTTCTGTCTTTTATCGCTTAGTTGTTCGATTGTTGTTTTGATTGCATTCGTATTTTCACCTTGATCGATGATGATTTTTTCCGCACCTTTTCGATCATCACCTTCAAATTTAGGGAAAACTTGTGATTTAATCATTTCATCCCACTGCTCGATTTTAGAAAGTGTCTCTTTTGCTTTTGCCGAATTGGATTTCTTTAAAATTTGCTGTTGTAATGTAGTGAATTCCTGCTCTAACTTCTCAAAAGTCGCCTTCTCAGCTTCATCGCCCGTTAATAAATAGTTCTGTACAGAAACCAACTTTTGAGAAAAATTCACGACCAATTGCTGATCCTTTGTATTCAAATATAAATCCTGCTCGACCATTTGTTTAATTTCATCCGAACTACTCTTTTGTTCCACGATGATATATGTGTTCACCAACGCTAAAATGCAAACAATTAAACAGAACCCTAGTAAAATTCTAGTGCGAATTGAAATAAAGCGTTTTTTATTCGTCATATTCTACCTCCTACAGCAGAACTCCTTTCTCAAATTCAGACAATTCAAAAACCACTTTCGGTCTATTTATTTTAATTTCTTATAGTAAATATGAACTTATTTATTCGAAAACAGTAGTTAGTTTCATATATTTTGAAAAAACTCCATTACAATTCCTTTACAAATTGATTCTATATTACCTATATGTTACATACGAATAACCTTTTATTACATTTGGTAAATGTCCTCTAATTCAGCATTATTTTGTGATTTAATTATACTGAACAGTATATATAAACTCGAGAGGAGTGAATCCTAGGTGGATTCCAAAGTGAACAACTTACAACTTGAAAAAATCTTCAGTGGACAACGCCCCACTCCCACCGAAGAACAATACATCGAGTTAGCAAAAGAATTGAATGGCAAAAGTCGTATTTCTCTCTTAAAAGAAGGAATTCAATACTTCCCTTTTAGTAATAAGATTATGAATTTATTAAAAGAGGAAAATGTTCAAACGAAAATGATTCGTCGTTATTCGAAAGCATTGATCTGTAAGAAGAATAAGCCTACAACGCATTTCTTCAGACAAGGTGCGCAATACTTACTTCTTAATAATGATGAAGAAAATGCAGCGAAACTAATGAAAATCGGTCTTGAAAAGAATAAATCGAATTATTCATTACTTGTTGTTTCCGCTGAAAATGCGATGAAATTATTTGATTGGGCTTTAGCTGAAGATTTATATTCACAAATTGCCATGATCAAAGCTACACCTGAGCTACTTTATGACATCGAAGTTCTCCGTCAACTGCAAGGTAAGGAAAGCCGTATGACTGAGACAATTGAGAAAATACATACGCAATTTAAAGGCAAATATGATAGTCTGTTTACCGATTCATACAGAATTTACACATTATTTGATAATGGAAAATCTCGAATTGAATTGTATAAACATATCGAACCTGCGACTGAGGTTGTTGCGACATTCGATACGATTGATAAGTCATGGGATTTAATTCCGTTCGCCTATAATTTAGTTAAGAAAAACAAAAAAGATTTGGTATCCTTACGCCGAAATCATACACGTAACTTCCACCAGGATATTTCGAAAGAACAATATAGTGACACGACAGATGCTATATTCTCGCAATATGAACATAAATTTGCCTATGGTACGAGTCTAGGCGGTTATAGTTCACTCTATTATGGTTCGAATATTGATGGCGTTCGCATACTTTCGATGGCTCCTAGAAATTCAGCGCATCCGGAATATGGCTCACCAAATATTCTTGTACGAGAACCATTCAAACACGTCTCACCACATCCCGTAAATGAAAATTCTCAGATTACGATCATCTATGATCCACGTAATCCGAATGATGAAAACTATATTGCTTCACAAATTCTTCCTTCATATCCGAATGCTCAAGTGCTTCGTATTCCATATGCGGGCCATCGTATTCCTAAATTCCTATCACAAACAGGTCAATTGAGACCAACAGTGAAAGAATTTTTAGGCAAAAAAACGATTACGCCAATCAAACGTGGTGATCTACGTCGTAATTCAATGGAATATTATTGGGTTATGGCTGAAAGAACACTTGCTCATAAGCATTTCAGTTGGTCTCTACAGTTTGCGGAACAGTCAATTTCAATGGATATGAATTTCGATCGCCCTTATGCGACGAAGACAGAAGCTTTACTTGGTTTGAATCGTATTGAAGAAGCGATTGAAAACGCCACTTTATCAAATGCGATGTTCGGCTCACAGTACAAATACGCAATTTTACTTGCTGATTGTCATGAAGCGAACGGGGATATTCCAGCTGCAATCGCAGTATTAGAGGAATTCTCTCAATTCAAAGAAGTATCAAAAGTACGCAAAATGATTAAACGACTACAAGAAGTTGCAGTTGTTCAATAATTAGATGAAGAAAGTCCTCGGCAGATCGTATGTCGAGGACTTTTTGTGTTGGGGTATTACTTTCATTTAATATGTGTGACTCGTTTTTACATAACCAATATATTTCTTGCCTTTTTTCACATATATAATTGAACCAAAAAAAGCTTCAGCTCCTCAATCGAGGGCTGAAGCTTTATCGTTTTAGTCGTTTACGTAAGCGATGATTCCTTGTTCATCATCAAGATCGATGCGAATACCTGTAGCGTATGGGTCCATCTCTAAGTATTCTTCCACCCAGATGCGAAGTGCTGAAGTCATATTCCCTACTGAGTAAAGAGTGACTGCACCGTTCACGTGAGCTTCTGCTTCAAAGCCACGCTCGTCATCGAATAATAATTCAACTTCAACATCTTCAGGCATGACGTGTTTTTCACGTGCATAGTAAAGACAGATTGAGTTGATGACATCTTGTTCTGGAATGATTATTTCCATGCTTGTTGCTCATCTTCTTTTTTGCGTTTGTTGCGGAACATAGAAACGATTTTAGCGATTAACATAACAACTACAAGAATTGCGATGATGTTTACTAATAAACCGAAGATATTACCCATTGCACCCATACCAGAAAGCATACCGCCGAATAATAATCCAGCTAAACCACCAAGCATAAGACCTTTCATAAGGCCGCCTTTGTTACTTTTTTGAGCTGCTGTTTGGTTGTTTGTTTTGTTTTTGTCTGTTGCTTTATTTTGAGTGTTAGAATTTGAATTTTTGTTTGTGCTGAAGTTTGATTTGTTTGTGTTGAAACCACTTTTACCTGATTTGTAGCTACGTGCATCTGCTGTTGTAACGTTGTTAGCAATAACTGGGCCAACACTAGCAAATGTTAATGATGCTACGAATACTGCTGCAATAATTTTTTTCATCAATTGAAAAAACCCTCCTAATAGTAAGTAGTATAATCATATCATGGATTTTGGCATGACAGAAATAATATACACAAGTCGTTCAAAAAGATTTCGAAATCTTGACAAAAATATGTGTAATATAATTTACAATACGACATTTCCGAGAAAAAGTAGTTGCAATCCTATCGAAATTCTCCATTGTTATAAAAATTAATTTTTTCTTTTTCCATAGCATTTTTGAAATAACTTCATTATCATTAGAAGTAGTAAACAGCATCAGGAGGAAATTTCATTGACGACAACACTTTCGATCCAACAACGTTTTGAAAGCTTAGATTTATGGGACGCAGTTGGATTTCAATTTATCGAAGCAAAAAACGGCACTGCGACTTTACAAGTTCCTTTCCGTAAAGAATTAACGAATACAGGTGGCACACTGCATGGCGGGATCATCATGATGTCACTCGACAATGTCATGGGTATGGCGACAATGTCACTTGGTTTTGAAAATGTACTGACGATTCAAATGGAGACACGTTTTGTGCGCCAAGGAAATGAAGGTCTGCATACAGCGACTGCGACAGTGATTGAACAAACGCGTTCGACTGTCATCGTTGAAGCGAAAATCCATAATCCAGCGAATGAACTTGTTGCGATGTGTACAGCAACTTTCAAAGGAATCATATAATACAAAAAAAAGCACTCTCTATTCAATGCGAATGGAGAGTGCTTTTGAATTTACTTCCCTACAGATACATAGGCGAATGCCGCTTTCCCCTTCGTCGGTTTGACGTTCAAGTAGTAGCTGCTGCCCGCTTTCAAACCTGTTGGCGCTGTGATTTGTAACTTTTTCGAAGGCAGTTGCTTCACCGTGATTTTTCGTGAAACCCCGCCCACTTGTAGTAAATAAAGCTTCGCTGACTTCAGTTGAGTCCAAGTGAATTGCTTTGAAGGTGATAGGATCATTTGCTGTTTTTTTGCTGAAACGCTAATTTTCGGTAAGCGATCTTCCTTCGCCATTGATTGGCGCATTAACGCTTGGTGGCTCACCTTCACCTCATCGCCTTTTTTCGTTACGACATGCGGTTTCACACCGATTTTATTAATTTTTACCATTTTACCAGTTGAAGTTGGCGCGTAAAATTCACCGACAGTCAATTTGATAAAACCAGCATTTTTTTTAAGCTGGAAAAGTACTTGCTGCACACCTTTGCCATATGTTTTTTGCCCATATAATGTCGCCGCATTTTGTTCTTTCAAAGCTCCTGCCAACATTTCAGAAGCACTCGCGGAATGGCCATCTACTAATAACGCCACTTTTGAATTGATTTGAGTCGACTGCTTTTTGGCAATCTGCACATAATTTAATGGATCATGCGCATATTTCATAATGTAAGCAAGTTGAGCTTTTGAGAAAATGCCGATGACTTTTTCAGCCGCTTCAACCTCTCCCCCACCATTGCCACGCACATCTACAATCCAACGTTTTGCATTCGGCAATTTCTTCATATGAGCGATTAAATCCGCCGCACTATTACTCGCAAAACTGTTTAGACGAATATACCCTACCTGCCCCGCAAGCTGCTTCACTTCCACATTTGGCAAGTAAATCTCTTTTCGAATGATTTTCTTCGTCAATGTTTTCTTCGTTTTCGGATCATACACTTTCAAAGTGACAGCCGTATTTACCTTCCCTTTTATTAAATTCGATGCTTCTTCAAAAGGCGCTCCCGCAAGAATTCGGTTATTCACTTCCGTAATAATTTGCCCCTTCAGTAAACCCGCTTTTAAAGCAGGCGATTTCGGCAAAACCTCGGTTATTTTTAAGCCTTTCGGATCTTCCACCATACTTACCCCGATTCCCGCAAACTTCATGCCAATTTGATTGAAGAAGTCCGTTACTTCAGATGTCGACATGAATACCGAGTATGGATCTAGTTTTGACATCAATTGTTTAATGGTTTTAGATGATTGCAAATTCTCTTTTGATACATTTGGATAATAATAATTTTCTACAAGTTCCTTTACTTCTTTCATCGGTTCTTTCGCTTCGACATCTGTTAATGGCGCAGCAACTATAAACATTGATAGTATGCTCACCGATAATAGCTTCCATTTTTTCAAAATGAACCCTCCCTTCGCAAAATGTATGCGATTTTTACTATCTTTATATTGTCAAACTAATGACATTCAGCTAATTTAAAAATTTTTATGTTAAAATACTCTTATCGAAAATAATCGATCAGGAAGGTTTGATACAATGCGCAGATTGTCTAGTTTAGGCGCAATTTTCTTTTTATCCACATTATTAGCAGCTTGTGGTGCAACTGCACTTAATGGGAAATTCACAGCAAGAAATGACCAAGATATTATTGATATGGACTTCAACCCCGACGCTAAACTCGTAACACTTACGAATGGCGAAGATGAAACGGTTAGTGAATATACGATTGAAAAAGGATTACTTTACTTTAATAATATTCCTACTTATAACATAGTTGAAACCGATTCAAATACATTTGAACTTTATAAAATTGGCAAAGATGGTAATCCGAGCGAGGATGTCACCTTCACCTTAACAAAAAAATAATTTTTAATCGCATTTTTAGTGAATGCGGTTTTTTTCTGCCTAATTTATGAAAAATGGAGCATTCTCAAATAGAGAATACCCCATGAACCATTATAATTAGTTTCCTCGAACGACTAATACATCACATTCGGCAGTGCGTACAATGTTTTCAGAGACGCTTCCTAATAGGATTTTTTCTGCGGCGTTCGTTCCTGAAGCGCCACATACGATTAAATCAGCGTTTACGCGGCGAGAAATTTCATGTGTAATCAGTGTACGTGGTGATCCTGTTTCCACAATAATATTAATATTTTCAATGCCCGCAAGTTCCGCTTCATTATAGCTGTCGATTAAGCTTTGAGAAAAAACTTCTGAATCTTTTTGTAATTTTTCTGCATTATGTGCTTCTAGGTTCGCCCAAGAACGAGTATCAATCACATTGACGATATGCAAAGTCGCATTATTTCTACCTGAAACGGCGATTGCTTTTTTCAAAGCTTCCTTTGCGTGATCTGATCCATCCATTGCTACGATAATATTTCGATATTGTACCATTTGTCACCCTCCTGAAAAATAAATTATGTCCTACTTTCGATAGTAACAGTTTTCTTCTGATTTTTACATTAGATACTGTTAATTCGCAGTATTAATTTCCCATTTTCCATATGCATCATCCGCACGCGGCGAATACCTGCGAGCGCACCTTCCCTTGGATGAAATGGCTGGCCATCAGAATTAATGCCATCCGAAACTCCTTGTAATGAAAAAACGAAGCAATTTTGCTCTTTTTGGAATACGCGAAATAGATGGTGAATATCTCGAATCGAATTCAAATAATGCATTTCCGAAAATTGATCGCGCAAACTCCCCCAAGCTAAAATGATGTAGTCCATCTCTTTGACGACTCGCTTAATCATATGTAGATTTTGACGAATCGACTCGAATTCTCGCATATTCTTCCCTAAGAAATAATCGTCGAGCTGATTCAAATGATCTTCTCGAAACGGGAATAAATTGACGATATTCACTTCCGAGATGGTTTCTTTGATTTGTGCTTTTAAAAATTCGACAGTGTGGTCAACGACAGGATCCGTGAAATTCTCGTCCTGTAGTTTCGGATTCATCATGATTATAGCTACTTTCTTCAGTCCATTCTCATCATTAATCGCCTTCAATAAATACCTTTGCTGCAAGTCCTCTGAAAAATAAGCTACTCTTTTTTTAAAATCATAGTTACTTTCTACGCACTTCACCTGTCACCACTCCTCACTTTTATAGGACTAATTATATAGCATTCGACAAAATTATACATTTATTTCAATTCAAAAATGCGTAAATAGTTGAGAATAGCGTTGTCTAAAGATTCTCGTTTTAGACATTAGAAATAGCGAATGCTTTCCGCCGACAAGTGGCGCACTATTTATTTCCACTTTGTGTGGAAATAAAGGATTGCTTCACACTTGTTTTTCGGCAGGAGTCCTCGCTATTTCTTTCAATCAACTTCATGTAAATTGCTTTCCCTCAAATATTACTCACAAAACGAGTTGTGAATTTATTATTAATGACAAAAAAATAACGTTCATGAAGTTCCCACACCAACCTGCTTAGAGATCGATGCTTTTTTCTTCACCAACGTTATTTATTATTGAACTACTTTTTGTATTCATTACAATGATTTTTCGAATGCTAATGTAATTCCGAAAATCAATAAGACAATTCCTGTACAGCCTTGAATTGATCGCGCTACGACTGGTTTTCGCAACCAAATTGAAAATAGGTCGATCAAGTACACATAGAGGAAGAACCAGATAATTGTCATGACCGCGTAAGCAAGTCCCATCAATGCAAATTGAAGCATATGATTGTATTCTGGCTGAACGAATTGCGGTAAGAATGTCAGGAAAAATACCGCAACTTTTGGATTTGAAGCACAAGTGATGAATCCTTGTAGGAAGAATGATTTCTGCTTCCCTTCCACAATTACTTCATCCGGTTGTTGCTTATGTCTAAGTGATAATAAAGCCGATACACCAATGTAAATTAAATATGCCGCACCAACGTATTTTAAGACGGTAAATAACATTTCGGATTTCATTAAAATTGCTGACAGCCCTAAAACCGCTGCCGCTGTATGAATAAGTAAGCCCGATACAGAGCCAAGAACCGTTTGCGCTCCTGCTTTTTTACCGTGCATGATTGAATTTTGTATAACTAAACTAGAGTCGGGCCCTGGTAAAATGATTAATAAAAAGGACATGACGAGAAAAGCTCCAACTACTGCCAAAACTAAGACACCTCTTAACAATTTTTTTACTATAATAACATACATTTTTTCGGAAAAGGTCTAATTGTAAAAAGTAAGTAGCACAGTAGTTTGATAACCATTTACTAAGGTAAAGTATTGATTTATTCAGAAAAATAGACGACCTCACTCGAAAGTGAAAGTCGCCTACTTCAATCCTAAATAAATTCAGGTGTATCTTTAATTTTACGATGCGTTGCAAAGCTGACAAGTACGAATGCGATCAGCGCACTAATTACGGGGAATGTCACACTATGCACACCGAGGACATTCGGGAAATACTGCGTAATGACGATATACATGGACAATCCGACGACCATCCCTGCAATCGCACCGAATTTATTGGCTTTTTTCCAATAGAGACCTAGCACGATTGGCCAGATGAATACCGCTTCAAGCCCACCGAATGCGAACATATTCAACCAAACGATAATTTCTGGTGGATTTAATGACATTAAGACAACTACAACACCGACTACTGCCGTTACGAGGAAACTCGTTTTGCGGACATGATCGTCGCTTGCATCAGGCTTAATATAATGTAAGTAAATATCTTTGACGATTGTTGAGCTGACCATCATTAATAAGGCATTTACTGTCGACATGATTGCCGCCATTGGAGCAGCAAGTACAATCCCCGCTACAACTGGAGGTAGAACACCCATTGTTAAGGTAGGCATTACTTTATCCCCTAGCTCGATTCCAGGAATTACGGTACGACCGAAAATACCAATTAAGTGCATACCGAACATGATTGTTGCGATACCGATTGTACCGATTAAGATGGCACTATGCATACCGCGAGAGTTTTTGTAACTCATGGCACGAACGGCGATTTGCGGAAGACCGATGACACCGACTCCGACAAGAATCCAGAATGACGATACATAGGCTGGAGAATACGCATGACCGACACCGAATGGCGATACTAACTCCGCATTTTCCTTCACTAAATCACCCATAATATTGTCGATACCGCCACCAGCAATGACTACGCCGACTAATAAGATGATTGTGCCGACTACCATGATTGATCCTTGCAGTGCATCCGTTAAAGCAACGGCACGGAAACCACCGATAATTACATAGACTAATACAACTACCGCAAAAATGAATAATGCTGTAGTATAGCTCATTCCAGTTAATGACTCGATTAGACGAGCGCCACCGACCCATTGTGCAACCATTGAAGCGAATAGGAAAATGACGATACTGATTGCCGACAACCATACGACAACATTACTGTTATAACGAGAACGCAGAAAATCAATTAATGTGATGGACTTCAATTTTCGCGTCACAATTGCAAATTTCTTCCCTAAAATCATTAAGACGAAGTAACCAGCTGGTAATTGCGCTAAAGCAAGTAGTACCCAACCAAGCCCTGTATTGTATGCAACACCCGGCCCACTAATGAATGAAGAAGCACTACCATATGTGGCCATCATCGTCATCGCTAATAGGAAACCACCCATTTCACGACCGCCGAGGAAGTATTCTGATAAAAATGAGTCCGAACTTTTTACAAATTTATTCGACCAGAAGCCGATTCCAAAAATAATTATGACAAAAACTATGAGTGGAGCTATGACTGACCAATGCATTAGTCTTCATCCTCCTCTTCAAAATCGACATCTTTAAAGAAGAATTTGATGACGATAAAAATTAGTACAATCATGAAAGCCGTGCCAGCGATACAACTATAGAAGAACCAGGCTGGGAATCCGAAGACATATGTATATTTCTCAGGGTCTCCACTACCAAGACCATATGCAAAACCATACCAAATTGCGAAGTTGACAATAACTAATGCTACGCCGATCCACGCTTCTCGATGGGCGATGCGGTAACGCTCATTTTTCACAAGAAATCACTCCTTTTTAAATGTTTAGAAAACGTTTTCTCTCGTTTAAGTGTAAATAACTTTTTAGTTAATGTAAATTTCATTATAATTAACAATAGTTAACGTACATTAAACTAAGGGGTGGAATACACATGACTTTTGAACAATTAAGATACATCGTGGCGATTGAAAAATTCGGCACATTAAAAGACGCATCCGAAGAACTTCACGTCACACTTTCCGCATTGAGTCAGGGATTGAATAAGGTCGAGACAGAACTTGGCATCACACTTTTCCAACGTAATCGACGTGGCTCTACCATTACGAAGGAAGGTCGCATCATTGTCGCACAGGCGAAGAAAATCCTCTATGCGCTCGATGACCTTTATGAATCAGCCGATGTGATGCAAAATAAGCTGACAGGCGTATTAAAAGTCGCATCTATACCTGGTCCTTTCTTCCAGCTGTTTACGACTGCCCAACAATTGAAGAATATCTATCCAGAAATTAATATCCAAATCCGTGAACAGAACTCGCAAACGATGTTAGAAGAATTGCAAAGCGAAAAAGTCGACCTTGCACTTGTTGTCTATAATAACGAAGATTTGGCAAAATATCCCGACTTAGCATTCACAAAAATTAAAGATTGTGAAATGCTCGTTGTCGCACATAAAGATTCCCCTGTCATACAAGGCGGTAGCGCGATGACAGAGGAATTAGGTGAACAGCCCGTTATTTTATTTGATGATAAAATTGTGATTGGCACGATGAATGAGATTAAACGCGTGTTTGGGCGAAATGACATTGTCATCAGTGTGAATAATCCACATATCGTACAACAATACGTAGAAGAGAATAAGGCATATACGGTAGGCTTGGATCTGACGTTTGACCATTCGCAGCGCTTTATGCAAGATATGGAATCCGTGAAGATTGACTTTCTAACAGAGATTCCGACGACGCACTCATTCGGCATTGTGACGAAATCGAGCAGACATGAGACACAGCTCATGAAAGAGTTCGCCTATCGTTTGAAAAAGGATTTTCAAGAACAAATCCCAGAATTAGTAAACTTAACTTAAGTTTTGCTTAACTAAATACTTTCTTCCTCGACTTCTATGCGATTGCGTTCAAGTGCTTCTTCTAGCATGCCTTGAATCTCAATCGCTAGTTTTTTTGGTTTGATTTGATCAATGGAAGTAATGTACTGCATTAACCAGAATTTGATACTGTCCGGTGAAGTATAAATTTCAACATGGAAGTATTCATCATCAATCGGTTTGATCGTGACATCTTCACCGAAGAAATCTATGACCTGCCCAACCGAATACATTTTGCAGCGGAATTGGATGAATTCAGGCATCCCCCCGAACATATACACTTGGTTACGCGTATAGTCCGACAAGTTGGTGATGTTTTTCAATGGCTCCACTTTCTCTTCAATCAATTGTACATCGCGAATTTTATCGACACGCATGAATCTTGGCGCAGTACTATCATCATAGTAGTACATCAAATAATATTTATTAATTTGCCATATTAAATAATACGGTCGCACCTTTTTGTAGCCGTCCTTCTCTGGTCGACTCGGTACGAGATTTTTATTGACGTCATACTTCAAATATTGGAGTGTGACTTTTTTGCCTTCGTGAATCGCTTTTGTCAGTAAATCAATGTTTTCAAAAAGCTTCTTATTATATTCTTTACGATCCGTATTTTTGAATTGAATACGCGGCTCGAAAAAACTGCCTAAATTCTTGCCTACAATGACTCCGAATTTGTCGATCAGCTCGCGACTTTGCTCGCGGTCGATGAAGCGTGAAGTTGCAATGGCATCACAAAGTAAATGCGCTTCCCCAATCGTAATTGTCGACTCCAAATAGACCGTCTTATTTGAATTTCGGACGAAAGTGATTGCCAAATCTTCTTGATAAAACTCCGAAATGATTTCTAAATCGTTCATATGTGCATAAATTGTACGACGATCTGGCTTTTTATCTAATTGAAAGTATTCAAAAGTTTTATCGGCAATTTCCGAAGCATTCATTGGATGTTGTTTACTCGAAAACTTTTTCAAAATGAAATATGTATAAAAAAACGAATTTTTCGTTTGCATGAATGATCCTCCTAAAGCTTCTTTACATGATATTTCTTCCTATTAATTATAACCTATATTGGAAAAGTTGGAGATGTAAATAAATCGTATCAATTGTTAAAAACAGTATCATATGGTACTATAAAATCAAGGAGGAGGATTAAATTTGAGAGAAGTTGAAAATCAGGTTGTTAGTGAAGATTCAATTAAGAAATATTTAAACGATGTATTACTTTGTATTAAACTAAGTAACTATAGAATTGATAACAATAATCGCCAAAAAAATAGAGCATTTCAAAGAACTTATTCTATAACTAATGAAGATTATATTGACCTAATTAATATGCTTTCACCTACTAACTTTTCAACCTCAACTAGAAATTACAAACATGGATTTCAAAATGAAATACTTTATATTTTCAAATTAGAAACACAACTTTTTAACTCAGTAACTTTTGAATATGATCATGTAACACTTTATATAAAAACGAACTTAATTGAAAAACCAATCTTATTTTGCATTTTTATTTCCATTCATATCGCAGATCCTCAAAAAGAATTTAATTATTATAATTACTAAATTTAATGCACAGAGCGACTGACATTTTCAGTCACTCTTTGGTTTAAATTTATTACCTTTGGAGGGAGAATTATGTTTAAACAGGACAAATTCGAACTAATTAAATTACCAGAAAATTTATTTTGCACATCTTGTCGAAAAGAAATTTCTGAATGCCGTACGTACTTTGAGGATGCGGAGGTGAATTACGAAGACTTTTCAATTGCTTATGAAGAAAAAGTAGCTGAATGTCCTATTTGTAACACTGTATTGTACATTCCTGAAATTGAGAAAGAAAATAATGAAGCTTTCCAAAATGCAGTACTCGCTTTTAAGAAGGCACAGTATTCTAAAGATTCCGTATTACCGATGATTGATCAAATTTTATTACGTTATAAAATTGGTAAGAAACCTTTATCACTTATTCTTGGTTGGGGCGAATCTACAATTGCTCGCTACTATCAGGATGATTCTACGATTTCGCCTCTTTACGCACAGCAACTGGAGAAGATTTTAGAATCACCGACTGAATTTGAACATTTTCTTGAGATGAATCAATCTTTAATTACACCGATCGCCTATAAAAAGAGCCGAAAAGCATTAAATGATTTATTACAGAAAAGTTCATCCACAAACACATCTTCAAAAATTAATTCAGTTTGTGTATATATTTTAATGCGTTCAAAAGATACGACGCCTCTTGCATTGCAAAAATTACTCTACTACACTCAAAACTTCTATAAGGTTTTCAAAGGAGAATTTTTATTTGAAGAAGATTGCGAAGCTTGGATTCATGGTCCAGTTTACAAAGAAGTATATGATCAATTTAAAGAATATCAATACAATCCGATTAACGGGCGCAACGTAGCAGATGAGTTTGAGTCAATTGAACTTTCCTATAATGAAATGGAAATACTTGATCAGGTAATTAAGCATTTCGGTTGTTACAGCGGTTCCATGCTAAAAAATATGACGCATTTGGAAAAGCCTTGGATCGAGGCGAGAGGAGAATTAGCTCCTGATCGTCCAAGTCAGCACATTTTGACGAAGGAATCGATGGCTGATTATTTCGCTGAAGTGCAGTCAAAGTATAAACTTCTTAACACTGGAGATATCGCGGATTATAGTCGTGACTTATTCAATAAAATTCAATAGGAATCGCTCTTTCTTGGCTGACATATGATAAATATGTCAGTCTTTTTGCATTGTGTACACTTTTTTGTACATCGCATCTTATATAATCAAGTTAACTTATGAGAAAGGTTGTGTAGCTATTGTCTACATATTGGTTCACCGCAAACGGATTTGAAAGATTTGAAGCCGAACAACAACGATTAATTACACATCATCATGAAATGTTTCAAGAACTTAAAGAAATCATCCAGATGGATCAGCATGGCGTGAATATCCAGCCTTTACTGAATGAAGTGGAACATCTCTCAGCAATGATTAAACAACTAAACTTTATGAAACCTCAAATAAAAATCATAAAAAAGAAACCGTCATCTCCTATCATAGAGATCGGTTCCCGCGTGAAAGTACAATATAATCATGAAGAGATTGTGAAATATACGATTACAGGATACGGTGAGACAGACTTGAACAAGCATCGCATCTCCTATACGACACCGCTTGCTCAAGCATTAATTGGCCGTCCAATTGATGATGAATTTGAATTTACACATCATGGGTTAACCGAGTTGATTACGATTTTGGGGATCAGTTAGCGCTTCAAAATCGGATATCGGCAAAATCTCCTCGATGACTTTCTTCTTTGGAGATTCAGGATTCCCCTTTCTCGTTACGGAATGACTATGTCCATATTTGAATACAAATGTGTCTTCTAATAGACCTGTTTCTTCTATTAATTGGTAGACAAATTGAACAGCTTCATCAAAACGCTTCTTCGTGATATAACTCGGTCGATCTCCCCATGCCAAAATGAATGTATCGCAGTTAGAGATTGCCAATTTAATCGACTCTCGATTCATTAAAATAAATTCCTTCAATGAATCGTCCGAAGCAAGCTCTCTAAACTGCTCTGACGTCCCTACATTATAAGGAAAAAGATTAACAAACGTCAAAACCTGATAATTTTGCTTACATAAGAAGCGAATCATTTGGTTCGTCTCAATATCTGAATTGAACTGCTCCGCTCCAAGTGGGTGTAGATTGAGGACAGTTACCTTCATCTCCGTATTACTCTCCATATGATCTGCTTGTAGCATGAATCTCAGCTTCACTTTAACTCCATTTACCTCGATTGTCTTTTTGTCGATCAAATCAACAAACACTTGCGCTGGATATCTAGCCATCTACTCGTCACCCCTTCCGCTTCATTATACCAAAATGCCCAACAAATTCCATGACCATATAGAATAATCTTCGTTTTTATAATTTATACTATTTATTTGTTCAAAACTCATTATTCCGTTTTCTTCAAAATATAATGAATAACTTTAATAAAATAATCAAAAAACAGCATAAAAATATCTTATTATTTGTAATTTTAAGCATAAAAGTATTATTATTTTTCCAAAAAGACCATTTTTGCTATCATTTGGTACTTTATAAGGAAATACAAATTAAAACCGGCAAGCGCAGCAATTCTTAGTTCTGCCCTAGTACTATCTTCATTAACTGGTCTAGCTACTACAGCAGATGCTGCAACAAAAGTTAAAAACGTAACTTCTTCAGCAAAAATCAAAAAAGGTAAGCTTGTTAAAAAATCAGACGGTAAAATCATTAAGGGCTATGCTTCATACAAGGGCGTAATCTTTAAAAACGGTAAGAAATTCAAAGGACTTCTTAACAAACGCTATTACAACAACGGTAAAAAAGCGACTGGCCTTTTCAAATCTAAATACTACAAAAACGGTTCACTTGGAACTGGCACATATAAAAACAACTACTACAAAAAAGGTTCACTATTCACTGGTAAGTTAAAAGGTGTTTACTATCAAAAAGGTAAAGTATTCACGGGTGTGACATCTAAAGGCAATTACTATAAAAAAGGTAAATTAGGAACGGGTTCTTACAAAGGAATCTATTACTCAGTAGGTAAGAAATTAACTGGCCTTACAAGCAAAGGCGTTTACTACAAAAACGGTAAATTAGGAAACGGTGTATACAAAGACGTTCTTTATAAATCAGGTAAGCCTTTCAACGGTACTTTAAAAGATGAAGTATATGTAAATGGTAAAGTTGACGCAAACAAAACGGCTAATTTAGTATTCTCTAACGCACAAGCGGCTTTCAATTTACATGAAGCTTCATTCAAATCGGCTCAAAAACAAGTAGAGGATTTAACTTCTCTTGCGAAAAAAGCTGGTGTAACTCCTGCTAAAGCGGCATCACTACAAGTGAAATCAGCGACAGAGATCCAAGACTTCATCGCTAAATATAGCAACACAGATTTCAAAACACTTTCAGCTGCTGAATTAGATGCTTTCAAAGCTGAATTAAGTAAATGTACTGCAGAAGCTACTACAAACTTAGAAGCAGTTTCAAAATTAGTAAATGATTCGACAATGTCATTACTAAGTGCGATCTCAGCAATGAAATCATTCGCTACTGAAGAGCAAAAAGCAGAATTCACAAAACTAACTACTCAAGCGAATATTGTTATTCATGCGCTTAAAGCAGCAGGCGTAGATACTTCTAAACTAGAAGACGCTTTAAAGCAAACTGACATCAAAGTTCCAGAAATCGAAACTCCAGGTACTGGCGGTGGCACTGAAACTCCGGGGACTGGTACTGAAACTCCAGGTACTGGCGGTAACACTGGTGGCGGTAACACTGGCGGCGGTAACACTGGCGGCGGTAACACTGGCGGCGGTAACACTGGCGGCGGTAACACTGGCGGCGGTAACACTGGCGGCGGTAACACTGGCGGCGGTACTGTAATTGAGACACCAGAAGAAGTAGCGAAGAAAGAATTCGAATCAGCTACTAAAGCTCTTGCAGAAAAACAAGATGCTTTTAAGGAAGCGACAGAACAACAAACATCATTAAAAGCAATTAAAGATAAATTAGATGCTGCTCAATCCAAAACTCCAATCGAACCACCTGTTGTAGAAGGTAAATCTGCTAAGCTAATCCAATCAGATGCTGCCCCTGAAACAGATGCTATTAAAGCATTCATTGACAAGTATAAAAATACTAATTTCACAGGTTTAAACCCTGATAAAGTAATTGAATTTAATAAAGAATACACTGCTGTACAAAAACAAGTAACAGATAAACTTAATGCGGCTGCGAAAGATTTAGTAACAACTGTCAGTGTAATCAACAAAGCTGTTGAAAAATTAACACCATTTGCTACACCAGAACAACAAGCTGCGATTTCAACAGCATTACAAACTTCTTTAGAAGCTGTAAAAGCAGTTGAAGAAGCAAAAGTTGAACTTGAAGGATTACAAGATCTTCAAAACAAACTGAAAAAACAAGCAATTGAAAACGCAATGAAAGTAGCAGAAGCTGCAGTGAAAGCTTTAGAAACTAATCCTACTCAAGAGAAAATCGATGCTGCTCAAGCTGCTGTAGATGCTCTTCTTGCTTTAGATAAAGACTATGATGTTAAAGCTTTCAATTCTGCGATTGCTGAAGCTCAGAAATTAGTAGATGCTAAAACTGAAAAAGAAAACATTGAAAAAGCTACGAATGCTGTGAACGCTCTTTTCTCTGACGAAAATAAAACAGTTATTGCTGATTCAGTAGTTCAAAATACTATTAATGAAGCTAAAAAGCTTGTTGAGAATCTTAAAGACTCACAAGTGAAAACTGAACTTGAAGGAAAAATCATTTCAGCTTCTACTCAACTAAAGAAAGCTCTAGAAAGTTTAAAAACAGGACTTTCAACAGATGGTCAAATTGTTGTAGAAGACGCTAACAAGCAAATTGATGAACTGTTCACTTTCCAAATGGCTGGTATTGCATTAGTAAAGGAAAGTGAAAGTGAAAGTGAAAAAGTCACTGCTTTTGATAGAAACGCTACTGGTAATACTCTAAAAGAGTCTAAAACATTAACTACTGCTCAAATGAACGAAGGTATTCTAGCTACTTTAGAAAGAATCAACGCGGATAAACTAGTGACACTAGACAAGAAAAATCCTCCTTTGAATATTGAATCAAGTCAAAAACATGGTTATACTGTATTCACCGTAACTGCTAATAACTTTTCAAAAGAAATCTTTGACAAGTTAGATGGCAATAAAAATAATGCTTATTTAATTACTGTAAACAATAAAGTAGCTGAGGGAATTTCTACAAAAGCTTATAAAATCTTATTCCAAGTTATTGACGGTAAGGTAGAAGCGAAATTTGTAGAGAGTACTGTGAATGACGATAAATTCTCAATCGATGCTGCTACTGATGCAGTGAACGCTCTTTTCTCTGATGATAATACGCTTAGTCTTGACATAGATGAAGCGAAAATCAGCGCTGCTAAAATTCTTGTTGACAAAATTAAAGATTCACAAAAATCAAAGGATTTATCATCTAAACTAGAAACTGCTTCTAAACTTCTAGTAGAAAAAGAAATCGCTGAACTTGAAAAAGGGATTCAAGCTGATGGTTCATTAGCGGTTAAAGGCGAAAATTTAAACTTTGACGATGTATTCACTTTCCAAATGGCTGGTATTGCATTAGATACGGATAACACTGTCACTGCTTTTAGTAAATTAATTACTCCAACTAATCTAAAAGAAGCAAAAACATTAACTACTACTCAAATGAACGAAGGTATTCTAGCTACTTTAGAAAGAATTAACGCTGCTAAACCAGTGACACTAGACGAGAATGATCCTTCTTTAAACATTGTACCAAGTCAAAAACATGGTTATACTGTGTTCACTGTAACTGCTAATAACTTTTCAAAAGAAATCTTTGACAAGTTAGATGGTCCAGTAGTTACAGGTGATGGCTACTACACAAATCGTTATAACATCACAGTAAATCCTAAGTCACCTTCAAATGAAGCACCTTTTATTCTTAAATTGTCTTCTGACAATGGTAATGTAAAAGCTACTTTTGAGGCGAAAAGAGTAAAAACAAAACAATAAACCCCAAAACACCACGGTCGCATAGCGATCGTGGTGTTTCTTTGTTTACATGTGTAAGCGGCATTCTTTGCGGAGTCTCGTGATGATGCGACTTTTTCTTTTTTGGAGGGCTGCTGCGTTCATACCGAATGCGCGGCCTATTTCTTCATGTGAATAGCCATCAATATAGTATGCGATGATGATTGCCAGCTCCTCCTGTGTCAAAAAAAGCTCTAATGTCTCAACAATTAATGGCGTTCGATTCGGCTTCACCTCATGTAAGAACTCGTGGATTTCCGTATTCTCCGTTGGCACAAAATGCTCATCATACTTGTAGCTCGCCTTCAATTCATCCAGCAATGCCCCACGAATGGTCTGCGAAGCGTACGGCTCGAAGTCACCTCTCGTTGGATCAAATCTCTCCCATGCCTTCCAAATCGCTACGCGCGCGGCTTGACGAAACTGCTCATGATCTTTGTAAATCCCTAACTTTCTCATATGTGATGTAATCATTGGCTCCAACTTCTCTAACATTTCCTCAAACTTCATCTGATCCTCTTTGCTCAATACCGGTATTGCTTGTATTCCCTTGGGTATATTCATCTTACGAAAAAAGAGGATTTTCGTACAAAGCCGGTTTTACAAATTTAAAAAGCGTCCGAATCGCAAGGGAATATTAGCCAAAATCCAATCATTCCTGCGCTTTTCCCCTTTCGTTTTGCACGATTTTCATAATCGACATCCAGCTATTTAATACATGGCATTTTCGAATGAATTCAACCTTCATTTTATTAATTTGGTAATTATTTTACTGAAAACCATTTAATCCCTTCTTCACCTTATAAAATAGACTCATACCACTATTTTGGAGGGATTTTATGCATTGTATTTTTAATTTACCAGAGAATTTAAATGTCGAATTTTTCGAAGGCGATTTATTTGTCACACCACCGAAACTACAAAATTGTTTCTGTGAGGGGCGACTCCATATGCACGAGAAAAGAGTTCAAGCAATCAAACATTCCTATACATTTGAATCGGGTGTCGTCATGATTCATTTGATGATTCGAACTTATCGCTGTAGCTGTTGTAAACATCAATTCACTTGTGATGGGCAACTTGGCGTTCAAAAAGGTACAACACAAAACTTTCGTCAAATCGCAGTCGATTATGCCGAAGCCACATCCTTACAAAAAGCTGCGCTGAAATTTTCCACACCTAAGTCGACTATTTGGCATTGGCAAAAACAGCTGTCATTTCAATAGAAAAAAGACAAATTAACGCTATTTTTATTACATTATTTTGAAACTATATTTTAAAATAAGGATTTATTAACCATTTTTGATTATTAAAGACAATTATCAGACAAAAAATATATAATATTGTGTAGGAAGGAATGATAAAATGAAATTGAAAAAGATGTCCACAATCGCTCTTAGTTTATTATTAGCAAGTTCACTAGTTGCGTGTGGCGCAGAAGAAGGTACAGCAGATCCAAAAACGAAGGCAAGTCAATCGAAGGCGGGGTCACTAGGATATGCAAAGCAACTTAGTAATGATTTGCCATGGTTGACGGAGGATCATATTGAATTGAGCGACGATTCTAGTTCATTCATTAAAGCGAATGAAACATTATTCTCAAGTAATAAAAAAGCGGATCTCAATGAATTGAAAAAACAAACTGATTCCACGATTTCAGCAATACACCTATTCAAATCTGTCACACCATACTTATCAAATATTGTCTCTGTTAAGGGTACAGTTATTTCAATCGAAGAAATTTCAGAAGATGGCCCGATGGTTACAAATGTTGATGTGACTGATGAAGAAGGTAACACGTATTCTTATATTAGTTATAAAAAAACAAAGGATATTTTTGATGGCGATGTCGTAGAATTTTGGGGTACTCCTCTTGGCGTCTATAGTTTCGACAATGTCTCAGGCGGTTTAACAAACTCCATTGCAATTTTCGGTGGTCAAATCGAAAAACGTTAATGCTCATTTTGCACTTATTCTTTTATTCATACAAAAAGCCCAGCGAATGCTGGGCTTCTCTACTTCACTTTATTTCACGATCACTTTTTTAGATGCACTCGTACCTGCTGGTGTTGTAACGGATACATAACATTTGAACACTTTGATTTTTTTCAAGGATTTACTAGCTGTACTAACTTTTTGATACATTATTCCAGCTTTTTTTATTTAAATTTTTGCCGATTGCGCTTGTGCTGTCATACCCTGGGTTAAAAATGTTGCCGTAATAACACCCGTCACTATTGTAATACCTAATTTATTCACTGTATAACCTCCTAATATCTTTATAGATTATGAAGGAATTTACATACAAAATATACCTCAGATAACTTAAATTAGTACGTTTATGATGTCAATAAAATTTTATAGTATTTTTCAAACTATAAAATGCTTTACGATGATGATATTGGACTTGTAAATCTAACTTTCGCCAACTTCTTTTAAAGCGACTGCTCGATAAATCGCTCAACCATGCTTTTAAGATTTTTTTATGAGCGGGTTTTGGAAAATATAAAAAATACTCTTTCAAATCAGCAAGTACATTTTGCCGACTAAATTGCTGGCACGCTGGACATTGCCATGTTCTTGTATTTAATTTTTCCATAAAATTGTAGCAATAAGGACATAAAAATCCTGTATGTAAATCAGCGAATTCAAATTTATAATAGGCACTTAAATCATAGGGTTCATATAATTTTTGACCGTTTTTTAATTTTAAAATTAAAGAATCCATAGCTAGATGAGGAGAATGGTGTCGCATATTTTTTAGAATATAATTTTCAATTTCGTATAAATCAAGTAAAGTAGCTGTTGTGTTCGAACCATCCACAATACTTGTTAAATTTGGGAAAACGACTGCTCCATAGATCGATATTTCATGTCCCCGTCGCATACACCATTCACGCAGTTTGTAAATTTGCTTCTCTACTTGTACTTCTGGACTTCTTAATTTTTGTTCCCCTTGTCCATCAATTTTCCGAATTAATTGTTGTGGGTTTTTAGTAAAATAAATAGTACCTGATATATTTTTCACTTCCAAAAGAACGATACAACTTTCTGTTAAAACTAAAAAATCCATTTGAAAAAAGCCATCACAATCTAACATTACATCATGAAAAATATGAATATTTTCTGCATGACGATAGCGATCCAGATGTTTCGCAACCACCCGCTCCCCGAAATCCCCTGCCTCCATTTGCGCCAAATCTTTCGCAACACGTAGACGGACTGATTCATTTTTTAGACGCGCATTCAATTTTTGCCAACTAGCAATTCGGATATTTGGCATAAAACTTTTCTGAATCATATCAAATCCTCCTTTTTTCCATCTTAAGACATCCACCTCCAAAAACCAAAACCGCTTTTTTAGAAAATGAGCTTCAAATTTAGCCAAAAGCATTCATCTATCTAAAAACATATGCGTATTTCCCCATCGTTTAAGAACTTTGTCTTCTTTTGCAAAAGTTTTGAGGACTTGAGTTGAGTTGTTTTGGTGAATTCGAACATTCAGGCGACAAAATGGGGCACTCGGTGCTGGGTTCGGGTCATTCGCACGTGCAAACGGGACATTCGAGGGCGAAAATGGGGCACTCGTCCCCAACTGCCTGAGCTACTCGCTCTCCGTACTTTCTTCAAGGCTTTTGAGTAGCTAGAACTTATGTTGACTATTCTTGTGTGAATTCGAACATTCGACCGACGAAATAGGTCATTCGCTGAGGCAGTTGGGGCACTCGGTGCTGGGTTCGGGACATTCGCACATGCAAACGGGACATTCGAGGGCGAAAATGGGTCACTCGTCCCCAACTGCCTGAGCTACTCGCTCTCCGTACTTTCTTCAAGGCTTTTGAGTAGCTAGAACTTATGTTGACTATTCTTATGTGAATTCGAACATTCGACCGACGAAATAGGTCATTCGCTGAGGCAGTTGGGGCACTCGGTGTTGGGTTCGGGTCATTCGCACGTGCAAACGGGACATTCAAGGGCGAAAATGGGTCATTCGCTGAGATTGAAAGGAATTGAGAAGCACTAGGTTTGAAATATTTATTCATTATAATGATCAAATAAGCACAAATTTAAGTTACTTGAATAACAAATTATTAACTCATTTCAAAAATACTTAATAGAATCATCGTGATTAAAGGCATTTCCTCATATTTTTTCAAATTAACGATATACACGAATATCTGAGATGATGACATCGCGATCTAATGAGCCGATTAAGTAGATTACAGTTGCGCGACCGGTATGAATTTTTGTTAAGTCGACTGTGACTTTTACAGATTTCTTCGTAGAATCAAGGACATACATTTTTGAATTCACTGTTCCATTAACAAATACTTCTGCTAGATTTTCAACATCTTGTTTTTTATTTTTCCAATACTCGCCTGCCGTCATTGTAAAGGTCAATTTTTTAAAACGTTTTGAGTCATCTTCTTTATTAAAATAATTCCCATTATTAAAGTTGAAAATATGAGTGTAAGAAGTATATTTTGTTGACTTAATACCGTTTGAATGTTTCTTATTGAATACATCCTTCTCTTTACCTGTTAGTTGTATCATTTTCGGATCGCTGAAATCATATGCCAATTCGTCAAATGTCGAGTAAGAAAAGCGACGTTCCATGTCTTTCATTTTCTTATTGACAGCTGCTGTGAACTTTTTATTATATGTATTCACTTTTTTAGATTCATTAACTAGTTTATTTGCTAAATCAACCTGTTCGCGCGCTTCCGTATATTTAAAATCGATCATATTGTATGCAGCTTTCGTGTATAGATCCCATGCTTGCACCATTTTTTTCATACGGTTTGCTTGCTTTTCAGCTGGGTTATAGGATTCTTTTTTGAATTTAGCGATTTGCGATTTCGTCAAACCTTCTCGTGATAATTCCTCTTTCATATCTTTCACTGATTTTTCTAAAGTAGGGTATAATTCTTCTACGATTTTTTGAATATCGCCTTCTGCTTCAGCTGCTTTTAATGCATTTATTTTCTTCGTCAAACGTTTGCTAATTGTTACAGCTGAATCATATGGATTCGCTCGCTCAGCATAATATGTTAATTCTTTCGATAAAATATAGCCTGTCTGCCCTTTATATTTCAGCTTTGTCCATTTCTTCCCTACATATGTAGTCATGAATGAAGTTCCCAGTTTAATCGTTCCTAACTTCTTCTTCATGCTTGTAGAGCTGTAAACAGTCGCGAATTTCCCTTTTGGTGCAGCTTCGCCAGTATCTTTCCAAACGAATGCGGATGCTGTCGTACTAGGTTGGAAGGTAATTGGTGCCACAAGTGATAATGCCATCGCACCACTAATTGTCCATTTTGCAAATTTATTCATGTTGATCCCTCGACTTTCACGGTTTTTATAAGTATTTGTATATAGCCTTCACCATATTATAACAAATTTAGAAGCTCATTTTACTAGAATATAAGAAAACACCCATCATCAGATGAGTGTTCTTTCATGCATCATTACTTCTCAGCCGCATACTTCACTTTTAGTGATTTTGGATTACTTGTGCCGAGTGCTGGTGTGTGGATGATTTCCAATGTTTTGCCTTGTTTGCTCAATTGATCCACATAGATCGACAGCGTACTACCTTTTGATTTGCGGTCGAGTACATAGGTGTGGAATGGCGCAGTTGTCGAGCGTACAGTGATCATATCATTCGATTGAATCCCCGTAATTTTAATGACATCCGCATAGTCCTTATTATTCGTCACAGTGACTTGACTCGCTTTTAGAGGAGCTAACCCTTCTGGATCGACTGAAGTATAGTCTAGTAAAGCACTCTCCTTCTTGCCCTTCTCTTGTACAGATACATAGACCGTCTGTGGCATATGCAATGAATAATCTTTCGGTACTTCGATTGAACGGCTCAATGTCGCAGTGCTTTTCGCTGTCACTTGTAGTAGACGTTTTTTCTTTTTGGCATCTTCATAGACGCGGTAAGTCGCGCCTTTAATCGGTTTAGAAATTTCTAAAAGATCCTTACCATTTTTAATATTTGTCAGTTCTAAAGTCGACGCATTTTGAAGTGCCGGTGTGTAGGTAGGACTCGCCACGTAAGGAACGACACCTGTATCAGCCGACTGTAGCCATGACTTTTTATACTTCACATATAAATTGCCGCCTCGGTCGCTTAATTTCGCCGTTTTGATTTTCAAGACGCCTGTTGTTTTAACTGTCGTACTGTAAATTTTCTTCTTCATCGCCCGATCTGTGTAGATGTCGATTCGATCCTTCGCAGAAACATCGCCAATCGTAATATAGTCTTTCGTGCCGTTGTTGTTTAGAATCGCAAATGCACCCGCATCAAAGTTAGTATCACTATCTGCATCCGCCTTGTCAGGTTGATTCAATGCGAATGTCGCCCCGACTAATACAGGAGCTACTAAACTAAGTTTTGCCCATTTTGAAATTGCCATCGTTACGCCCTCCTATTTCTCTTTCCCGAATTTGATTTTCACTGCATCGCTCTCAAGTTGGCCCGGCTCTGTAATCGTCATGTAGACATAGCCTGCTTTTGTGCCAAGTTGTGGAACGTAGACTGTTACTTGATTGCCCTTCGCCACACGACTCGCAATAACAGTTGGCTCGTATTTCTCAGTTGCTGGTGTCACATAAGTTGTCTCTTTTTTCGTACGATACACTTTGATTGTCGAACCAATTGTTGCTGGATTTAGATTGATTGTATCCGCATAGGTTTTATTATTTTTCACAGTAACCGTTTTGGCATTGATCGGATTCGATTGCTCAGGTGTGATGAGAATTTGCTGTGCCTTTGATTCACGGTTACCAGGTGGTGTTGATGTAAGATAGACAGACTTCTTCTCAAAGTCATTTTCGTATTTCGGCAATGTCACTTTGATGCTCAAGTAACCATCTTTCGAAGCAGTTGCTGAAGCAATTTCACGATAGAGTTCTTGTGAATCATAGATTTTGTACGAGAATCCTTTACGCGCATCATGGATTTTCAAGTAATCATTGAAACCCGCACGGTTGACTAGATGATAGCCGCTTTGCCCGATATGATTTGTTCCCGGTGCATCATAGGTTACTGATTTGTATGTACCTACTTGCTCTCCACCTCTTTTTAAGACGAAGTATAATGTTTGCTGCTCATCTTTTAGCAGCTTCGTAGAAAAGCGTAGGACAGAGCTTGTCGCTTTCTTCACCTCGATTGGTGTGTACATTGATGGATGATCATAGACATATAGTTGATCACCCGATTTGATGCCCGCAACGGTAATAAAGTCGGTATTCCCCGGATTGTTGTTGATGATAATATTTTCCTCATGCAACTCCGCATCGGCAGCCTTCCCCTTATCAAAATCAGTCATGAGTAATGTAGCACAGAGAGGGATCGCGAGAAGACCCTTCCAAGTAGAACGCAATTTCATGTAAATTCCTCCTTTAATCGTATAGTTCCATTATAACAAAAAAGATGAAACGATAACCAAATATTAACAAAATAGCAATTCCTTATGCTCATTATCAAATAATTATGGTAAAAATGCATACAAAAAGACCCCATGAAATCATGGGGTCGATTGTACCGATTACGTCATCTTAGATGGGTAAGGGATTATTAAGCTTTTACTGCCACAGTTACTGCAGTAGATGCAGCAGTTGGTACAGTTACAGTGAATTCTTTAACTGCTGTTTTTGATCCAACAGTGAAAGTTGCTACTAAAGTGAATGTACCATCAACTGAACCACGAGTGATTGTTACATCACCAGTTGTCTCTACTTTAGTTGCTACACCTGTTCCAGCTAAGTCAGCAGTTGTGAAAGTTGCGTCAGCGATTGCTTTAATAACAGGAGTTGCTGTTGCTGTTGCATCAAATTTAACATCTGCTACAGTTACTGCTGCTGCTTTAGCATCAACAATTTTTTGATCTGAATCAAGTTTAGCGATTTCAGTTTTTGCTGCTGCAAGTTTAACAGCTACATCTTTTAGTTCTGTTACATCTTTTACAGAATTAATCTGAGCTTCATATGCAGTTTGTTTAGCAGTAAAATCAGCTTTTGGATACTCAGTTTCTAATGTAGTAAGTGCTTTTTGTTTCTCAGATAATAATTCTGCAACTAGTAAAGTATCTACTTCACCTAGAGCATCTTTTGATAGTTCAACTGATGAACCAATAGTTGCTTTGTTATTTGATTTATCTTCGATTAATACATCATTTGTTGCATTTGCAACAATAGTAACTTTTACATTTTGATTAACTGCATAAGAGTCTGCAAGTTCGATTCTTACTTTACTAGCATTTTCTCCAGTTAATAATGTAGCTTTTTTAACTTCAACTTTTGAACCGTTGATAACTACTTCAAAGTTTCCAGTATCAGCTTTAAGAAGGTTCTCACTAAATTCAACTTCTAGTTGGTTGAATAGTTTTGCATCTTTAGAAACTACTTGTTTCGATAAAGCTTTTAACGTTGGAGCAACGTTATCAACAAGTGAAATTCTTGTTTCAGCGTTTTCTAATTTTTGCAAGTTATTTACTACTTGTTGTCCAGCAGCTGTTTTAACGTCTTTTTTAACAGTGAATAAGAATGTTGTTGAGTTAGTTACATAAGCTTTCGGTAACACGATACGAACTTGTTTTTTAGATTCGAAGAATTTAATTTCAGTTCCTGTAGGTAAGTCTTTACCATCAATTTGGTAATTTGAGATTTCTAAAGCAGAATCTCCCATATCAGCACCAAAGTTTACAAATAACTCATTATCTTTAGTTGTCGAACTTGTAACTTTACCATCAAGATCTAAAGCGTAGTATTTAAAGTTGTTATCTGCCGATACACCTGCTACTACAGTGAATTTTTTGTTTTTAGTATCTTCAAAATTGTATTCAGATACATCATTTAAAACTTGTTTAAACTTAATTGCATCGTCTTTAAAGCCAATTGTATATTTAGATTGTTTTTGGTATTTAGGATTAGTGATTTTCACTTCAACTACAGTTTTATAGCCTTGTTGTAGTTCAGATGAATCTGGCGCAACAATTTTAGCTTCATAATCAGTTGTCGGGATAACAATACCGTTTTCATCTTGAACTACTAGTTTATTTGAATCAAGATTCACTGTGTCATTTAATTTATTTGAGATAATAGCGTCACCAGCAAATAAAACTCGTGCAGTTGAAGTATCTTTTACTAATGTAGCTTTTTTAGATTCTGGTGAAATAGTTCCTTTTGATAATTTCACTTGTTTAGTTGTTTTAACTCCAAGTAATTTTGAGCTATCAACGTAATTTTCTGCAGTAATATCAAGTGTTACTGAAGTTTCACTACCAGCGTATAGTGGGTTTAATGCAGTTTTAGCTGCATCATCATTTTTTGGTTCATTAACTACTACATAATAAGCTGTTCCAGCTGTGTTTGCTTTTTCATATGAAACATTTACTTCATCTTCAACTGTAGCAAGTTTGTTTTCAGTACCATCGATATATGTGAAAGTATGATTTCCTTTAGAAACTTTAAGGTTTTTAGTTACATCACCTAAAGTTACTGATTCACTAAATTTCACAATAAATTTATTGGCATTGATCGCTTCAACAGATTCGAAACGCGGTGCTTCATTATCAGCAGTTACTAAATACTTATCAGAAATAACACTTGTTTTCTCTGGGTTTTTACCAGCTTTTTCAAAAATATCATACATGATTAACTCATGTGTTCCATTTTCTACGAATTTTTTATCAAATACTTCCATTCCTTCAATTACGTAAACGTAATTTCCTGGAGAATATGATGTTGATTTTTTCAGTGTAGAGCCTGTGAATGCTTTACCATCAACTTTAACTAAGGGTTGTTTATCTGTATCAACTGGACGATCAAATACAAGAGTTAAATCACCATTAGAGAATTTTGGCTCTGTTAATAATTTTGGTGCTGCCGAATTCGAATAATTAATCACTTCAGAAGCAAATCTTTCAATTGTTTTACCAGCTTCAGTTTTAATTCCATCTTTTACTTGAACTACAACTTTATCGCCAGTAGAGAATGCAGCTGATTTCAATTCAAGAATTACAGTATCTTTTGAAGAACCTTTATATGCAACATTTAATTCAGAATCTCCTTCAAGTACTGAACCTACTGAACCTACTTTATTGATTTCAACTTGGTAGTTTTCTGCTTTAAGAGCTGTTAAATGATTAACATCTGTAGAGAACTTAATTTCTACTTCTTTTGCATTGATTGCTTTAACTTCAGTTACTTCGTATTTAACAACTACGCCGTCTTTGTATTCAACGCCGTTTACAACGCCGTTAGCTAATGCGCCTTCGTTGTAGAATAGGCCAGCGTGTTCAACTAAACCTGTTGCAAGAACTGCACCATTGTATAGTTTACCTTCGAATACTTCAGTACCTTTGTTTACAGATACGCCATCGTATAATTTACCTTCGAATACAGTTAAACCAACGTTGTGTACTGCATCTTTGTAAAGGATTGATTTGTAAAGAGCGTAACCTTTGCTTAATTTACCGTCTTGGTAGAATTCTTCTTTGTAAAGACCTGTTGTTACTTTTTTGAAGCCTTTTACGTAGTAAGCACCGTTATAAGTTCCAGTTGTTACTTTTTTAGTTCCTTTTACGTAGTAAGCACCTTTGTAAGTTCCTGTTGCTTTAGCGCCTGATTTGTAATAACGACCGTTGTAAAGACCAGTTGTTACTTTCTTAACGCCTTTAACGTAGTAAGCACCTTTGTAAGTTCCAGTTGTTACTTTTTTAGCGCCTTTGTAGTAGTAAGCACCTTTGTAAGTTCCTGTTGCTTTTTTACCAGCTTTGTAATAAGTTTTGCCTTTAAGACCAGTAAGTTTTTTACCGTTTTTGTAAACTGTTGATTTGTAAGTAACGTAACCTTTAGCTACTTTACCAGTTTTAGCGATCACTAGTTTACCGTTTTTGATTTTGTATTTGCTTGCTGCAGAAGCGTCTGTTGGTACTACTGCTGAAGTCACTACTGAAGCACCTAATGCTAAAGCAGCAGCTGTTTTGATTAATTTAAAATTACTCATGAATGAAAATCCTCCCTTATTGGATATGATTAGCACATGCTGTTATGAAATCATCAGCTAACCATGCTTGTCCTAATTATCGTCTAACAAGATGATATTTTCCACCTTTTTTTGTTCCAAAATATTCAACTTATCAAGGACTATATCATTATCATAATAATATTATCAGAATAATATTAGCTGCCTTTCGCAATACATTCATATTATTATCATAATTACTAATTACTTATTAAAACTAACATCTTCCAGATACTTTTGATTCATTTTAAAGTAATAGGATATTTTTTCCAACAAGTATTTGTGGTGTAATATTTGTCATATAGTACTTCACGAGTTGGACACTATTTATTGACGAGTATCTTCCTATTATATAGAGTCACTCAGAACGCATACTTTACATATAAATCCATTTATTGTTGTAATATATCCGTTAAATTTGCATTTTTCCGCATAAAAAAAGAAGGGACACCCTTCGACATTAGTCGACAATTGGATGTCACTTCTTTGCTGTTATTTGTATATTTGTACGATTGTTGAACTAATCCAGCCTGTTTTCGTACTGCCCGGAATAGTGATCTTATACCATATTGTATTTTTGCTATCTTTTTGAATGACTGGCTTACCTTTAACGTCTCGCTCTAACTTGAAGAACTGCTTCGCTGGTAGTGTTGCGAGAACAGCCGTCCCTGTCACTGTCGGGTTATTGCGGACATTGGCTTCCATCGTCGCTTGACCGAGATTTTGAATTTCAATCGAGCTACGTGTGATCCAAGCTTCCGTCTTGCCTACCATGACTTTCATCCATAGGCCAGATACGTCGTTATTCGTACCTGCTAATGTGATTGTCGTGCCTTTCGCATAAGCTGCTTGTTGTTTACCCCATACGTATGGTAGTATTTGCGCTTTTGCATCTGTTGTTACTTTTGCGACAACGCCCGGATCAAATGTATGATAGGTCGCTGGCTTCGGTTTATTGTCTGGAATGACATTGTCGTAATTGAAGTTCGGTAGTACTGGATCAATTGTTGATGGTGCTAAATTGTCATAGTAAGCCGAATCATAGGCTTTCATCTCTGCCATTAGGCGAGCGATGTTGAATGCCCATGTTTTGTCTGTCGCATACTTGACGTTCATGCCTTCAGGTGACGTACCGTTGTTATAGATTGCACCTACTCGTAAATATTTGCGGTAAATGGCATCTGCATAATATTGAATACCGTCCGTTCCTGTTGGGAAGTACATCGCACAAGTCATCGCACAACTATCATACGCTTGGTAGCCGAAGAAGTTGTTTTTGTATTGTGAAATTTGGGAACCGCCCCAACCTGTTTCCCAAATGGCATGGGCAAGCATGAATTGTGCGTTAATTCCGTATTTCTTCTGCATCTCTAGGAATACAGGGATGTTTTTGTATAGATTATTCGTTTTGATGCCTGTTCCTTTTTTCTTAATCAGATAGGCTTCCATCTCTGCCTGTGTGACATTTGATACTTTGCGTAAATTGAAGTATTGGAATGGGTTACCGAAGTATTGCGCTTCCACCCATGCGTATTTTGAGCCGATTTTCCCGAGGTAGTATGTTTTGCCACCGATCACTTGTTCCTTCGTTACTTTGAATGTTGATGCGGCGTATTTCGAAAGATTCGTCACCGTTTTATTACTTGCGGCAGTCGCTCCTGCAATATTCGTCGCAAAACCTTTACCATTCAAAAAGTTTGTCGCTGTTGCTGATTTTGCGGCTACTACAGATTTCGCCGATGCATCTGTCGTCTTCACCCAGCCGACAACCGAATTTTTGCCTGCTGTCGTCATGCGTGATAGTTCGTAATAAGTTGTCGCGCCCATTTTCGCAGAGCGATTGATTGAGAATAGCTCTGTTTTCTCGCTCGTTTGGATCGTTTTCTTCGTTAATGTCGCTAAATCTTTATAAAGTGTCGCCGTTGATTTTAATGTCGCTTGGCGTGATTCTGTCTTATAGACAGGTGCTTGCGGTTTTTCTGGATCCACTGGCTTTTCGGGTTCTACAGGTTTCTCTGGTTCTACTGGCTTTTCGGGTTCTACAGGTTTCTCTGGTTCTACTGGCTTCTCCAGTTCAGTTGGTTTCGTCGTTGTCGTGCGTGTCGACGAGATCCACATGTCTAAGCCTTTCACCTGTCCGTAATACCAAATCGTTTTGCCGACTGTCGCTTGTTTTGATACTTCGAAGATCGCGTCTTTTACTAGATTTTTCGTCACGATGTCTTCTTTCGTCCCCCACGGCGTTGTATAGCCATAGCCTGCACCTGTCAGATAGAGCGTTTTTGAAGTCGCTGTTGCTGGTTTATAGCTGTAGTACGAGAGATCTGCTGCTTTCATCCAACCGTAATCACCTAATTCAAAATATACTTCCTTATTGTATGTAGCTTGGCGTTTGACGATGTGAGTCATACCAGTTAAATCTGATGTTTCTTCAGCTGTAGCTGGTTTTGTAATGTCTTCATAAATAAGTGATGCGCCGTCATCGATACGTGCTACGCGGTTGATTGGCGTAATGACAGGAGCTGCGACTTGTGTGATTTTCTTCGTCATTAATGCAGTCGAAGGAAGCCATACCGTCTTGCCACTGATCGTCGCACGATACCATGTCACTGTACCTACTTTGACCGTCATCGTATTCGTAAATGCTGTATTTTTGTAGCTCGCTAATGATGGTAGGAGAATATTGCGCTGCAAGCCACCAGGGCGCGTATATCCTGCTCCTACGCCTTTAATATAGCGTGTCTTTTTGACATTTGTGACTACTTTGTAAGATGAGCGTTTCATCGATTTCGACTTAATCCAACCGAGTGCTGGCTTTTTCGGATCCGATAGTCGACTGATTTGGTAGTATGTCTCGCCCCCTGTAGCTGTTGCTTTCTTCATCACATAGAAAATTTCATTCGTATATTTAGTCGATGCCGCTACGCTCTTACTTGAGCCGGGCGCCGTATAGATTCTCGAATTCACTGTCTTCAATTGACCGAGTTGGCTTGTCGCTGATTGCTTGTAGACAACTTTCGTTGCTGCCTTCGCCTCAGTCGGTGTTGTGAGCGGTGTCGCTGCAGATAATAGCAGTGATGCCGACAATAGTCCTACTAACACCTTCTTTTGATTCATAAAATCTCCTCCTTTTGTTAGTTATCATAACATATCATTTGCTAATAATGGGATCGTTCCAAATATTACATTTAGGCTACTTGTGAATCGGCTGAAGGTGCATGTATTTCCAATGAAAAAACCCTCGGCATTGAACCGAGGGAATTGGTTTATTTCTCTAGTTTGACGGCTGTTTTGTTGTCATCTGCCCATGTGTAGGTTTTCGTGTGATCTGGATCATCCTTCGTAACAACATAGACGATGTAGTTATAAGGGTAAATCCCACGCCCTTTTAATAAGGAATAGTCATTCTTCATCTCAATTTCTTGAATATCCTTCTCTTTATAGCCTTGTTTTTGCAATTCAAAAACAGTCGCGACTACTAATTGTTGTAATTCCTCCACTTCCCCTTGTTTTTTCTGATCGTATAACATTTTCAGATTAAAGCTGATCGAAATAATGGCGATTAAAATAAGTAAGCCACTGAATATTTTCACTTTTGCGAACCTCCATTGTCTATTAATTCTACGATAACAAATAAAGGTTCAATAAACCACCTAATAATTACCTATTTTAAAAGGAGAAGCCTCTCTGTCAGAGTGACTTCTCCTTTAGTTCTTAACGATAGATTTCGATTAAATCTGTACGAATCCATGCTTTTTTCTTCGTTTTTGGTTCATAAATTTGGTACCATGTTGCTTTTTTCTTATCTTTTTTCGTCACTGGTTTACCTGATTTTAATACGAGTTTCAGCGGCGTATTCTTTTTCGCATTGCTGACTTGAATGAATGAAGTGCCTGCGTCTTCACGTAGGTTGGCGTCGATATTTGTGAATGCGAGGTTCGTCGTCTTCACTTGATCACTGCGTACCCATCCTTCTCTGCCGCCTGTTTTCACACGTAACCAGCGTGAGTTTTTGCCTGCGCTATTTTTGAATTCTTTCACATCTGAGTGATAGCCTTTAAGCGTGATTTTCGTCCCTTTTTTGTAAGCGTTTAGGCGTGGGCCATAAATGTATGGAATCGCGTAAACTGTCGCTTGATCTGCCGTGACATTGCCGACTACTCCACCTAAGAAGTCTTCGAAGCGATCAGGGCGTGGCTTACCTGCTGGGATTTCACTGCTATAGTTTGCGATGACTGGAATTCGTTTCGTTGATGCTTTTACTTTCGAATAGTAGTTGGCATCATATGGCTTGATTGAGTTCATGATGTAGGCGATTTTGCCACCCCAGTCCTTGTCTGTCGCATAGCGGACGTTCATATCTAAGACGTTCATACCGTTGTAGTATGCTCCGCCTGTGGTTAAATAGTTGTTGACGATTTTTGATGCGTAGAATTTCAGTCCTTCTCCACCTGTCGGGAAGTATTGCGCACAACTTGTCGGGCATGAGTCATATGCTTGGTAGCCGAAGAAGTTGTTTTTGTATTGCGAGATGACTGAGCTTCCCCAACCTGTCTCAAGTGCTGCGTGGGCAAACATGAATTGCGCATTCACGCCTGAAGTGTTCTGTGCTTTGACGAATTCGGGTGCAAGACGGTATAGAATATTGTCTGGTGTCTTCCCTTTAGAGAGTAATAATTGCTGTAATTGCTTCGTCGTCACATTTGAAGGTTTTCGAAGGTTTAATCCAACATATCCGTTATTCGTTAAATTGTCGGCATGAATCCAGCGTGTTTTTGATGTTCCTGCGATTTTGCCTTTGTACCAATAGGCATTGCCTAGTTTTTCATAGCGTGTGATGGCTACTGAATTCCCGCGGCGAATCGATAAATTATACGATTGATTCGCAGATGTAGTTGCTGGCATCGTATACGCAAATCCTTCGTTCATTAAATACATCGTTTTCTTTTGCGTATTGATGACTGTGCGGCTCGTGCGTTTTAAAAATTTCGTCTCTACCCACCCAAGTGATGTTGCGCCTTTCTCTAGTCGGTAGTACGTCGTGCCGTCTGCTTTCTTAGATTCTCTTACATAATAAGATCTTTTGAGATCTGTCGTTTGTGCTTTTACATATTTCGCTTTTTTAGATGGTGTTTTGTAAAATTTCGCTGTTGTTGATTTTAGTTCAGCGATTTGCGTTTCTTTTGCTGCTTGGCTCGTAAAGCCTGAAGTCGCAAAAACGACAAAAAACGCTACTGCTGCTACCATCATCATTCTTTTGATTGTCAATCGGAACACACCTTTCTTTTATCCTACCCTTTTAATCGGTCTAATTACATAATTGTTGACCATTTAATAGGACTTTAGGTTATAAAAATGTGAGTTTTCACAAAACTATACCATGTATAGTCTTTCCGTCATCAAAGATGGGTAAACAGAAATAGCGTATTTGTAATATAAATGTTATTTTTTTACTAATAATTTCGCGACAGCCATTCTTTCATCCCCAGTTGTTACTTGAATAAAATGTCCGTCATTTTCGTAAATAATTTGGCCTTTTTGGCGTTTAAATTCTATCCAATTTGCTTTTTTCAGTGCTGTTTTGTACTTCCATGTTGGGCCATTTTCTTTCATTTGTGTTGTTTTGAAGACGAGTTTTTGATCGTCTCTTGTCGCTAGTACGGCATCTTTTGGCACGACAAACTGCTCAAATTTTTGCAGTGATTTGTAGTTACTGTCGAATGTCGCATAGTATGTACCGCCTGAGATTGCAAGCAATAGAACAAATGCAAGTGCTGCGATTGTCAATTTCTTCGTCATGTCATCACCCCTAATACTTCCAATTTACTGGATATTCATTGGATATGCAAATATAGGGAGAGGAGATTGAGAGAGAAGTTGAGTTTCGCAACGGGAAAAGCTTTAGTAGATCCTGCTAAATCTAATGAAGGATTAGCTTTATTCGACGGAGTTGCGTTTTGAAAAACGATTTAAGGAAGGTGGAGTTTATTCGTCAGATTCGCGCTTCGAAAAACGATTTCCGCGGGCATGGCTTCATCTAATTTTATATTTATTGCTTACGAATTCGATAAGTCTAAACTCTTTCTCAAATAAGAATCATCTAACTTCTTTTTTTCATCATTTATACTACAAATCTGTTTATCTAAATCTTCAATCTTCTCACCTAGTTTCTCTTTCTCACCATCATTTAATTTTTTTATTCTTTCGTCCAGTTTCTCTTTATCTTCAATTATACTTTGAATCTCCTCATCTATACTTTCATTCTCTCTTTCCGCAATTGCTGCATTTCTATATAAAGCTTCTTCTTCACTGCTAAGTTTACTATTTCCACCAGCATACTGTGCAATTGATATAAGTATTAATACAGCACTTATAAGAATTTGTGAAACATGTAAGAATCCTAATAAAATATTTTGATAATTTCCATATGAAATATTGAAAACACCTAAACTTCCACTGAAAAGTAACATCTCATAAAAACTCGGTGGTGTTATTTCATTCTTTTCACAAGAACTCTGATTCACACTAATGAAAGAACAGTCAGTCAATGCAAGAAAATTAAAGAAGACATAATATGCGATCGCAAAGAGGATAACGAATTCAAATAATGTATGAATTGCTAACGATAATCTGGCTTTTTGATTCAATATTGATGATTTAAAACCGTAAATATATTCATAGTTTTTACCATTATCTGATTCAGAATGAAATAGTTTTGTTTCTGTAGTTACGATATCTTTGTAAAATGAAATAATTACTTCTATACCTCTCGAAATAATTCTAAAAATAATAATGCAAAGGAATAATTGAATATAAAAATACGGTATGTAATTTAATTTAATTATTATAAACCCAATTATCGCCAATATTACTGAAATAATAACATTCAGCCAATTACAATTTTGGATATAGCTTTTAAGTTCAATCTTTATCGCATTCCAATGATTCGGTGTGTACCCCTTCTCATCTTTATAAAAGGAATTTCCTCCAAAGTATTCGTTCTCAAATATACTTTTCTTAATAGATTCCTTATTAAGACTCGCATAAAATAAATCTGGAGATAAAGCAAATTGAAAAACATTCTTGAGAAACTTCATGTTTTTATCTATGCAAAAATTTATGATCAAGATTGATATTAGGGTTAGGATTATTATTGAATTTGGGGTTTGGATTATTATTGGCATTACTACTATTATTGGGATTGATATTAGAATTAGTATTAAGCCTATTCTTGGTTTTATACCATTCTCTATTCTTGCATGAGAATGTGAAAAAACTGCCATTAAATGAACAATAATAATGGATATAATACCAATGACAATTAAATCAGAAAACATTATTTTTTCATAAGTCAAAGACCCTTTGGCAATTTCAAAGTTAAAATTAGATACTTTCTTTTTTTCAAAAAAAATTGAAGCTATTACTAATAAGAAGAACAAACAAATGAATAGATTTTTAATAGAGTTTATACCTAGACCCTTCTTATCCCTATTTATTAAAACTAAATAATGATTCAAATGTTTTCTAGTAAAACTGAAATTAATATTCGAAGCTTCATCTTGATAATTCGGCTTCAATTTCGATAGTTGTTCTTGGATTTTTGCGGCATCTTTTCCTAATTTTTCAATGTATCTAACAACATCAGAAAATTTCTTTTCTACCTCTTGAACTTCTGTAGAAAGAAATTCATTTTTTTCTTTATCATTTCTTCTGTTGTTTAGTTGATCATTCTTATCTGGCATTTCAATACCTTCCTTATTTTAGAATAATAACGTGAAAATTATACCACATAAAATCATAAATAATATGACTAATTTGCCATCTATTTGAAATTTTTACAACGGTGAAAGAAATCGCAATGACTCCTGCCGAAAAACAAGTGTGAAGCAATCCTTTCTTTCCACCTAAAGTGGAAAGAAATAGTGCGGCACTTGTCGGCGGAAAGCATTTGCGGTTTTCGTTTTGTGTCTAGCAAATTCACGCTATATGCATTGGGTTTTCGGGTCCTTCTCGGGTTTAGTGTTGTCTAGCTTGTTCCACTACTCTCTTTGAGTCACTTCGAAAGGCTTTCTCCTCGGGTTTTGGTGTCTAGTTACAAACGCTATATGCTTACAGCTCTTCAAATTCTCGGGGAAAAGTGGTGGGGCGTTTACTTTTCCTTCGAATTTTCCAGATCTTCCGCATATGAACGAGCGTTTTCACTTTTCTTTCTTTGTCTAGTTACAAACGCTATATGCTATGGGATACTTCAGGTTTTCGGGAGAAAGTGATGGAGCTTTTACTTTCTCTTCAAACCTTGCAGTACCCTCGCATATGAACGAGCGTTTTGCGCTTTTCTTTCTTTGTCTAGCTTGTTCCACTACTCTCTTTGAGTCACTTCAAAAACTCGGACGAAAGTGATAGGGCGCTTACTTTCGTTTCGTTTTCTGCAGTGCTCTCGAGAGTCCCGAGTGGAAACGCTTTTCTATTTGTGTCTAGTTACAAACGCTATATGCTTTCAGCTCTTCAAATTCTCGGGGAAAAGTGGTGGGGCGCTTACTTTTCCTTCGAATTTTCCAGATCTTCCGCATATGATCGAGCGTTTTTCACTTTTCGCATAAAAAAAGAACCGTGTTTCCACGGTTCTTTGTCATTATATATAATTGATTTTTGGGCTATGGTGGATGGCTTCTTCCAATACGGCTAGCCATTTGCGTTTATAGCTTTCTTCATTGAAGACGATTTCTGCTTGGGCTTTTGCGGCTGCGCCTAGCTTCGCCATATGTGCTGGGTCATCAAGCGCGGCAATCATCGCCTCTGTTAATTGTTCCACTTGATCTGCTTCGATTAAATAACCGTTCACATCATGGTGGATGAATTCAGCTGGGCTATATTTGAAATCGTATGAGATTGTCGCTGTACCATTAATAGAAGCTTCTTGGTAAGCGCGGCTCAAGCCTTCAAATTGTGAAGTGACAATTGTTGCTAATGCACTGCTATATACTTCATCAATATTCGCAGTGTAGCTATGCAATTGAATATGCTTCGACAATTTTAAATCATCAATACTTTTTTGTAAGTTGTCGCGCTCCGCTCCGTCTCCGTAAATCGCTAATGTCGCATCTGGATGCTGCTCGATGACTTTCTTCATCGCTGTGATTGCGTGATCGACTTGTTTCTCTGCTGTAAGTCTTGTCACCATGACGAATTTCTTGTCATCACGAGTAGCCGTGTTGCCAAGCGATTCAATCATATTCGGAATGACGTGGATATTGCCACGGTTACCGACATCACTATGTAAGTCATCGCGCTGTGCTTCCGTCATAACGACTGTTGCATATCCTTTTGGAATAACCGAAATAATCGGCTGCAATGATTTTCGAACGGGACTACCGAGCGTGAATGGAGAAGTGAGATGACCACTATGTATGACATAAACCTTGTCTACAAGCTTCTCATCGACATTAACCACTCGCTCTGAAATCATCATACCATCAGAAATCATTACTGGACGAACCACTTCAAGTCGGCAAAGCTCCTCCAACCAATAACTTTGTAATTCTGCTCGATTTTTAAAATCAATCGCTTTCGGGAACTTTGGATCGAATAGGAAGGCACGTTGTTGGCCGCCTGTCGTATAGTTGAACCAATATGTTAAGTAGCAAAATCCATCTGGTGTATAGTAATTCTCTTGATTACGCTTGTTATTAGATGGGTGATAGATAATTTCCTTCGCTTTGTAGCCATCTGGATGGAACTCTTCACGGCAAATTCGGACACGGTTCTCATCAAAGTAATCGACGACCATTAGTGTTCCGTCCTCATTCCATCGCTTGTACTTCACATAGCGACCATTGTCGAAATAGCGAGCGTGATTACCGCCATCTTCCACCCAATAGTCACCTTCAAATTTCTCGCGATTTCTCTCAAAATGCTCTTTCGCTTTTGGTGAGATTGTCGACGATGAGAATTTTTCACAGTAATAATTGTATAAATTTAAGATTGGTACTTTTAAATGTAGTTTCCCAGTCGCATGTAATTCTCGCTCAACTCGTTTGTAATCCTTTTTGAAATCAGTCGTAAGAAGGACAGGTTTGTAGTCTTTAGTATTAAGCACACGTACACGATCTAATATTGCTTTATGAATGCCCACTGGCTCCGTATTCATCTCGGCACTTACTACGAACAATGTTTTTTGCATGTTATTACCTCCTTCATCCTTATTTATGTTTACGTTGCTTCGCTAAGTCGTCTCTGAATTTCTTCTGCTGCTTTGGTGATAATTGATTATAATCTTTTAAAAATGCCGTGTAATTTCGCATGACGATATTGGTCGGGCCGTATTCACGGAGTCTACCGCCTTCGATCCAAGCAATTTTCGTACAGAAATTACGCACTTGTGACAAGTTGTGACTGACGAAGAAAATCGTCTTGCCCTGCTTCTTGTATTCCATCATTTTCGCGAGTGATTTGTCAGTGAAAGTCTGGTCACCTACTGATAGCGCCTCATCAATGATGAGTACGTCTGGGTTGGCCGTCACGCTAATCGCAAATCCTAGCTTCGACTTCATACCACTTGAGTATTGTTTGACCGGTTGATAGATGAAATCACCTAGCTCCGAAAACTCGATAATCTCAGGCATTACTTCGGCAATTTTCTCCTTCGTATAGCCCATTAATAAACATTTGAATTCGATATTTTCTGCTCCAGTAAGTGCATTGTTCAAGCCCGATTTGATGGCGATGACATTGACATCCCCCTTCACATCGACTTCACCTGAGCTGGCAGGGATTAGGCCACCAATAATGTTGGATAAAGTCGATTTACCAGACCCGTTAATACCCACTAGACCGACAACATCGCCTTCCTCTACTGCGAAAGAGATGTCCTCAATCGCATTAAAGGTAGAGCCTTTTTTGCCTGGGAAAATAAGGTCAGCTAATTGCTGTCCCTTCGATTCGTACATTCTATATTTTTTTGTAACATTTTTTAAAATCACTGATTCCGCCATATGTAGCATCCTCCATAAGTTTAGACAAAGTCTGAGAAACGGTGTCGGAATTTATAATGCGCTTTTGAACCGATCCATAATAGGACGATTACGAGGCCGACATTGTAAAGTGCGAGTTCCCAGTTGTTGATAATATACCATTCCTGCGTTAGTAAGCCTGCTCTGTAGCCATTCGCTAGGAAGTAAATCGGGTTGAGCATTAAAATACTTTGTAACCATTCCGGTAAGCTTCCCGAACGATCCCATAAGATTGGCGAGATGAAGAACATCGCCTGTAAGACCGATTGAATAATCATTTGTAAATCACGTACGACAACCGTTAATGTCGATGTCAGTAATGTGATGGCGAACGCTAGTATATACGACCAGAGAACGAAAATAATTAATTCAAAGTAATGGATGCTTGGGTAGTAACCGCCGATCCAGAAAACGACCATGATCGCACCTAGTAAGAATAGATGACTATAATATTTGCTCATGATGATGTAACTCGGAATCGCCGATAATGGGAAATTCATCTTGGCGACCATCGAATATTTTTGATAGATGGATTTCGATCCTTGCAAGATTGACTTGTTGAAAAAGAACCAGAACGAAATACCTGCCAACATCCAAAATGCATAAGGTAGCCCATCAACTGGGTCATTACGGCGCATAATATAACCAAAGATGAACCAGTACATCGCCATTTGGATCGCTGGGTTCAAGATTTCCCATAGGAAACCGAGGTAATTACTTTGGTTGTCAATGCGAAGTTGGAATTTTGCAAGTCGTTGTATTAGATAGAAGGAATTCACTTGTTCCTTCAGAATATTTAGAAGTGCTCTCATAGTTTTTTCCTCAATTCCGCGTATTTACAATTATTAGAACGAAAGATGATTCATTAAGTTTCAAAGTGGGTTTCTTCCTATAAAACATATCCACTATTATATCATAGAATGACATTTTTCATTAAAAAAGGAAGTCTGTCATGATGACAAACTTCCGAACTTTTATGCATTGTTTTGTTCAGTTGTTTCGACTGCAATAGCATTCTGAGTTTCCTTGTAAAATACTCGTTTGACAACGCGTTCTGATGAGCGGCCGTCTTCCCATTCGCAGAAGCGGTCACGGAATTTTTCGTAACGCTGTTCATCGCAGTGGCCTTCTTCAAGTGCACGACCGATTTCAGCAAATAAGTCATCTTCCGTTTTGACGATTTTACCTGGCGCGTCTGCTTCGATGTCGATATAGAAGCCGCGTAGGCGGTCACGATAATCTTCTAAATCATACATATAGAAAATAATCGGGCGATTCAATGTCGCATAATCGAAAAATACAGAAGAATAATCTGTAATTAATAAATCACTAATTAAGTATAAATCTGCAATATCATAGTAATCCGACACATCTAAAATGAAGTCTTTGTAAGGTGAGAAGTCGAAACTCTCCGAAACAAGATAGTGCATGCGGGCTAATAAGACGAAATCATCACCATACTGCTCTTTTAGGCGATTAATATCGAACTGGAACTCAAAACGATACTTCCCTTTTTCGAAAAATTGATCATCTCGCCAAGTTGGGGCATAAAGCACTACTTTTTTGTCAGGTGAAATATTCAACGATTCACGGATTTTTTTGATTTGCACATCTGATGGTTCATGTAGAACATCATTACGTGGGTAGCCGGATTCAATAACCGGTCCTTTGAAATGGAATGCGCGTGATAGAATTTCAGTTGAATAGGCGTTCGGTCCAACTAAGTAACTCCAGTTTTTTGATTCGGAAATAATATTTTTGCGATATTTCGTCGTCACCGTTCCTGGCATATGCACTTCTTCAATATCTGTGCCGAGGCGTTTAAGTGGTGTACCGTGCCATGTTTGTAAGTATGTAGTACCTTTGGGTTTCTTCATCCATTTTGCTAATCGAACGTTATTTACCCAATATTGCGCTCTTGGGAATGTGCGTAGCCATTGTAGTGAAAAACGCTTCATGTATGGAACATTCATCTCTTTGAACATCGGAATGCTACCTTTATCTACCGACCAAATCAAGTCGAACTCTGGACAGTTCTCCTTCATGTATTCGTAGATTGCACGGGGGTTGTCACTGTATCTTTTCCCATGGAAACTTTCAAAAACAACTAGATTTTTTATACGTGGTTTTTTTGAAAAATAGCGATAACCTTTTTTCAAGATTCTCACTAAAATATCTTTTATCGGCATCTTCTTTTCACTCTTTCATCTTAAAATTACACTACGTTCTATAGTACCATATTTAACGAAATTTTAATGCTAAAATTCTGTATTATACTTGAGATATATGACGTATTTCTGACACAAAAGTAATTTCCCCCGTAAAACTTTATGACATTGTAAATCGTCTTTCCAAATATTTTCAATCTAATTCTCGAAAATAATATGATATACTTTATTTTAGTAAGTACATACTTCTTACTAAAATCTAAAAGATATAGGTGAATTCATGAGAAAAGAATGGTTAATACAACTATTTCTAATGATTAATAAATCGCTTTTCGGGTTATTTTCCATCTTTCCATCTCGAAAAAAAGTTGTCTTCCTTTGTGATTTCGGAGATAACGCCAACCATACAATTAAAAGTTTACTTCATAAAGATTCACATAAAATTGTCGTATTAAAAACCGCAAAATGTACCGAGGATTTCAGCCAATTACAGGGCATAGTTACTTTAAATTTTGAATTTAAGCATTTATTCGACTACATAAAGGGTATTTACCATATAGCTACGAGTAAAAAACTGCTGATTGATAATTATGTACCGATTTTGACGGTCATTCCTAAACATATTGAGTGCATCCAACTTTGGCATGCAGCTGGCGCAATTAAGAAATTCGCCCTTTCTGATCCGAGCATTTCATATCGCTCGCCGAAAGCAATTCAGCGATTCCGTGATGTCTATGATCGCATGGACAAAATCGTCGTTGGTTCGGAACAAATGAGTAAGATTTTTCGTCTAGCACTGCATAAGGAGCCTGATGCTTTTTTAAGAACGGGGATTCCGCGTACGGATTTTTATTTTGATGAGCCTGCGATGATGCAAGCGCGTCGAGAATTAGTGAAGTTGTATCCGCAGATCGTGACGAAGAAAGTGTTGCTCTATGCACCGACTTTCCGCGATTTCGAATTGCAAAGTCAGTCAATCCCGATTAATTTCAGTCGCATCATGGACGAAATTGGTGACGACTATCTATTATTAGTGAAGCTGCACCCTGCTGTGAAGCAATCCATGCAGTCGCTATCGCATGAACGCATCATCGTTCTCGATAATCATGTACCGATCCACAAACTTTTGACCGTAACAGAATTTTTAATTAGTGATTATTCTTCGATTCCGTTCGAATTCGCATTTTTCAACAAGCCTCAAATCTTCTATCCATATGATTTAGATCAGTATCGTATGAGTCGTGGTTTTTGGTCGGAATATGCGACTATGGTACCAGGGCCAGTTGTCGATAGTGATGATGAATTGATTCACACGATTCTTCACATGGACTTTGATGCGCGTGTAATCGAGGATTATTCAGCTCAATGGAATACATTTTCAAAAGGAAATTCTGCCGATCAATTAGCTGAATATATCGTTTCTTCTTAATTTATCAACTTTCCTTTTCACATCAAGTGTACTATAATAACCAAAAGTATAATTTTGGAGGCAAGCTATGAAAACCATAATCACATATGGTACGTTTGACTTACTTCACGTTGGTCATATTAACATTCTTCGCAGAGCAAAAGAGATGGGCGATTACTTAATCGTTGCGATTTCTTCTGATGAATTCAATGCCCTTAAAGGGAAAAAGGCGTACTATAGTTTTGAAGATCGTAAACTCATTTTAGAAGCAATTAAGTATGTTGACAAAGTAATTCCTGAGCATAATTGGGAACAAAAAGTCAAAGATGTTCAAGAATATAATGTAGACCAATTCGTCATGGGCCACGACTGGGAAGGCAAATTCGATTTTCTTTCCGAGTATTGTGAGGTAACTTACTTGCCACGTACGGACGGTATTTCAACTACAAAAATTAAAGAAGACCTTAAGTTACAAGCTGAACAAAAGAAAGCGAAGTAATGGATGGGCAGAGCTACTCCTAGTGAGTGGCTTTTTTTTGTGGATTATTGAAATATTGAAAAAGACATCGAATTTGAATTCGACGTCTTTTCTTTATTCTGTGATAATTTTTTCAAATAGTGTTTGCCAGCGTTCATATTGCTTCGCTTGTGAATATTCTTGTTTGGCAATTTCATACCCTGCTTCTCCGAGTGCTTTCATGCGCTCTGGTTCATAGAAGGCTTCCGTCATCTCATTCGCTAATGCATCAACATCGCCGTCTTTAACAACAACCCCACACTTGCCATCTGCTACTTCTTTAACGATGTAGTTAATGTCAAATGTGATTGCTGGTGTCTTTTGCGACATTGCTTCAAGCAGCGCGAGGCTTTGACCTTCTGCTGTTGAAGTAAGTACTGTGAATAAGGCGCTTCCTAGATGTTTTTCAGCTTCATTCGTATAGTTATATAATTTTACAGCGCGTGATAGTTTGAGTTTTTTGATGAGTTTCAATAACTCTGGTTTCTCACTGCCATCACCGTAGAAGTGAAGTTTCGCATCTGGTACATCTTCCAACGTCTTTTTGAATGCTTGAATGATCAGGTCAAGGCGTTTTTCATCACTGTAGCGACTTACGACTACAGCTAGATTATCCTTCCTTTTCACCTCATGCAATTCTGAACTAACGGCATTTGAAATAACATTCAAATGCCATTTACGCTCTGAGAATTGTGTCTCAATATCGAGTTTTTGACGATTGGTCAAAACAACAATGTGTGTACCTTCTGGCGTATTTTCAAGAATTGGTTTATGCGCTGACTTAACTTCACTTCCTAGTGTATGTGGTGCTTCTAAGTGATTACTATGCAATGTGAAAATGCGATATGCGACTTCTTCATTCATCTCCTGCACTCTTTTGGCAGTACCCGGCCCGTCACAAATCACAATTGGTTTCAGCTGCTCATTTGTACATAATTCATCTAAAAAATAGGAGTGAAATTCAAGGTTTGAGGAGAAAACTTTCACATCCTGTTTATCCGGTTTGAATAGGACGACACGCATTTGTTTCTCCGTTTTCGGATTAAACCATCTCGACATATAGCAAAAACCTTCTGGCGTATAATAATGTACCTGTGTCATGTGATTATTTGCAGGGTGATAGGTGATTTTCTTCAATAAATAGCCGTCTGGATGGTATTCTTCACGCGTCACACGTACACGCATTTCAGAGAAATAATCGACAAGTACTAATCTGCCTTCATCATCCCACTTCTTATATTTTACATAACGCCCATTTTTGAAATATCGGGCAAAATCTTCTTCTTTTTGGTAATGAAATCCGTCTTCTTCTAAAACATTATTTTCTTCATACTGCTTTTGAATACTTTCGTTAATTTCACCATTTGAAAATTTATTTCGGTAAAATTCATATATATTTGTAATACTAGACTGTTTTTCTAAACGACCGTCTTCTTTTAATTGATCCTCGATTTCACGGTAATTCGTCAAATCATCTAAAGTGACGATGGTCGGATCATAGATTTCACCGTGAAATAGATGTGTACGTGATAGCATAACACTTGTGATGCCACCTTTATTTACGTCAACCCCATTAGCAACCATAAAAATTTTTCGTTTCATCATTTTGACTCCTTTTAACGTCCATGTTCTCGGAAATGCTTCTTTCACTATCATAACCTACTAGACGAAAAAAAAGCGAAGAAGTACGCAAACTCCTCCGCTTTTTTTACCAAATTTTTATAAAGATTTAATGAATGCTTCCATGCGATCCATCGCTAGTTCCAACGTTTCCATCGCATAGGCATATGTGATGCGCAAGTAACCTTCACCTAATTGTGAAAACGCCGATCCTGGAACGACTCCTACGCCGCCCTCAGCCATTAAGCGTGTCGCAAATTGTTCAGAAGTCATGCCATATTTCTTAATTGAAGGGAAAATATAAAATGCGCCTTCAGGTTTTTGGACGTCGACACCCATGTTCACGAGGCGATTGTAGACGTAATCTCGGCGTTCAATATACGATTTATTCATGTCCTTCGGTGTATCTCGGCACTCCGTCAATGCTGCAATTGCGCCGTGTTGACTCGGTACTGATGCACATAAAATATTGAATGCTGACACTTTCACCGCTTGCTCGATCAGGCGTTGATGCCCCATCAGGAATCCGATACGGTAACCAGTCATCGCGTGCGATTTTGAAAGACCGTGGAGTGAACTACTCGCCACTTAGCTAAACCTTGCGGTTCTTCACGCTTGAAGTGGGAGCTTCTTGGGAATAGAGCGTACTTGCAAGTGTATTTCTTTACTTGCAGCGGTTTCTCTTATTTGACCGAGCT
>NZ_QFVS01000015.1 GCF_003143955.1 Kurthia zopfii
ATGACGTATTACAATCATTATCGTGGTCAGTGGAATTTAAAGAAGCTGCCGCCTGTAAAATACAGACAGCAGCTTCAACAAGTTTCCTAGTCTTTTTCAAAATGTCCTTTACAAAGGGTACACTTTATATGGAATCGGGGGTTTGTTTTTTTGTTCCAATATTTACATAATTATAGTACGATTGTAATGGTTCGTAAGTTATTAAAGTTAGATGAATTTGAAAATAGGAGATGATTGTATGGAAATTGATCGTAGACAACAAGAGATTATTGCCCTTTCTAAAAATATTAACTTATCAACAATAGTGAGCAGGAGAAAGTAGCGAATAAATAGTAACGACTGACTGTACTTGAATTGAAACAGGTTCTAAATATTGTTGTGTGATTTCTCAAAAAGGCAATGAAAATAAAGTTTTTCCACATTCACTTAACAAAAGTGTAATCTCGATTACGATTCCATAAAAATAAATCAATTGTTAATTGCCAGACGTATTTCTAATGAAGTATACGGCGCATATTGAAGAAATAGTACAATATAACTCAAAACCGTAGAAAGTGAAGTTTAAGAAGATTGCTTTTATTTTAAATAGTTAGTCAGAGGTTGGTAAACAACTTCCAAGTTAGCTACTTTTAATTACCACTATAAGGTGAAATAAAATCTCTATCGCTTTTAAATACGTTTTCACGGATAATATAGTATATACGGTATTTAAGGGAAACGATAATACCAATTGAGGATGATGAATTAGCTAGTTTGCAATCAAATAACTCAACGAAACCAATTCGCCGTGTTGTAAATATTGCTGAGGCGCTTTCGAAGTTAGGGACAATACCGCAAGTATTAGCGCAAAAGGATGTCATCGACCAAGTACGAACAACAGAATTCTGGGAAACAGCATCATTAGCTGATTTAGAGAAGGTGCGTGTCGCGATGCGTGACTAAATCCGCTATATTGAACGTTCGAATCAGAAAATCTACTATACAAATTTCCAAGATGAAGTAATGTCTGTTGTCGAAAATGCTTCTTTTTAAACGTCAATGATCTAAAAAGCTATAGCAAAAAGGCCGAGCATTACTTAAAAGAGCATCAACACAAGGATACTTTGGCAATCTACAAGCTTCGTAACAATAAACCCTTAACGAAGCTTGATGTAGATTATTTATAACAAATCTTGTGGAAAGAGCTTGGTTCAAGGGAGCAGTACAAAAAAGACTATGGCGATACACCTGTTACAAAGCTTGTTCGTAAGGTAGTAGGGCTGGACGCCAAGCAGCTGTTGAAGCATTTTCTGTGTTTTTCTCAGAGCAAAACCTTAATCTCCAGCAATCGCAATTCATCGAGATCATCATTGATTACATCGTAAAAAAAGGTACACTAGAGCGCCAAGTATTGCAGCAAGACCCGTTTAGTTCAGTAGGTGGAATAATGGTTGTGTTCAAAGACCAGTTGCCAAAAGCGCGCGGTATTTTGGATATTCTTGAACGTATAAATCGGAATGCGGAGGAAATATCATAGCGAAAAAATGAGTGTTTAGTGAAAGGATGATTTTTATGGATATCGAAGATAAATTATTACTTCATTTGAGTAAAATTACAACAGCTCCTTTCCTTTTTATTGGATCTGGATTTTCTAAAAGGTATTTAGATACAGAAAGTTGGGAAGGATTGATTAGAAGGTTTTGCGAATTAGTTCCACAAGGCTTTGGATACTATAGATCTACCTCAAATAGTAAATGGGATATCGCTGCACAAATGATAGCAGAAGATTTTCATCAAATTTGGTGGAGTGATGATAGATATTCAGATAGTAGAAAAAAATTTGAAGAATATGCTACGAAAAAAAATAGTCCGCTAAAAATAGAAATTTCCAACTACCTAAAAAGTAAATCCTATGAGTATGGAATTGATAAGCAAAATGACATTGAAATAAATTACCTGAAAGAGGCTGTAATTGACGGTATTATAACCACGAATTGGGATACGCTGTTAGAACAAATTTTCTATGAAGAAGAAATGACTGTTTATATCGGACAAAAGAAGTTACTATTTTCTAATAATTTGGGAGTTAATGAAATTTATAAAATTCACGGTTGTAGTACAGAGCCAGATTCATTGGTGTTAACTAATGATGATTATGAAGAATTCACTAGTCGTAATGCTTATCTTGCTTCTAAACTACTCACTATATTTGTTGAACATCCAATAATTTTTATAGGTTATTCAATTTCTGACACAAATATTATTCAAATATTAGAATCTATTACAGCCTGTCTGGATTCCACTAATATTAATGATTTAAAGGATCGTTTAATATTTGTAGATCGTGCGGGTGGTGCAAGTGAGTCATTTCAAGAATCTACTATTACAATAAATGGACTAACAATTCCAATTACTAGAGTAGTTACAGACAAATATGAAAAAGTTTATAGACCCTTAACAACTATTAAGCGGAAATTCAGCACTAAAAAACTGAGACAAATGAAATCTGAAATGTACGAGTTAATAAAACATAATGATCCAAAAGGAAAAATGAAAGTTATCAATTTGTACGAAGGAGAAGTTGAAAACGATAATATTGAATTTGTAGTAGGTTTTGGGATGAATCATTTTGCTGAACAGATTGAGGGAATAATTGATTCAACTGATAGATTAAAGCCTAGTAAATTAAGACATTCTTCTATGGGATATATAACTTATTCTCGTACAGACTTATTAAAAGAAGTATTAGCGGATTATGACAAATTTAGTTATGACTATGATGAATTGTTAAAAAGGACACTTCCAGAAAAATTGAAAACAGATCACAATTTACCTGTAAATCGCTTTATTAAGTTTTCTAATATAACTGACATTGAAAATTTAGATCATAAAATAATTAAAAGAAAAAATATGAAAATAAATGATTTTTTAAATCATCAACAAAGAATGATGAAAAAAGAATTCGCTTTTGAGTGGCAATTTAATAGTGTTAAAGAAGTTTATGATGGCTATAATAATTTGGAAGAAAAATTCTTTTATATTGCTGTCTTAAAACAAGATAAAATTGATTTAGCAGAGTTAAGAGAAATTCTTTTACAGCACATTGATTTAGTAGAATCGAAAAACAGTGAAGGAGCCAACTTGAGGAGATTATTTAGTATTTATGATTATTTGGCTTTTGCCGATAGAAATTAAAGTATTACAAATACTTCAAAGGGGTTAGAAGTATGATTTTAGTTGAACTTGATAGTTCGAAAAGGGCAAATGATTTCAAAATGTGATAATAATCTCTATCTGTATTTAGCAAGTTATAGAACATAAGATTGCAAAGCCGACTTTGGTTGCAAATACTATGTACTTTCATTTTGCAGCATTACATCATCGATTGCCGAAAGAGTTGCATACAAATACTTATAGTGATGTTAAATTCTAATTCAACATTTTATGGTTTTTAGACTACAAGGAATTAGTACCAATAAAAGTAGTAAAAGGAATAGCTTTTTTAAACAGGTACTCGAAAAAGAGGGACTCAAAGATAGGATTGATATGCTTTAACAATTAGATGAATTGTATTCTGAATTGAATATAAATCAGGCATCCTCGGAACTTAAACAGGAAATTATGAAGGAAATAGCACAAGGGGGAAGAGCGACTGTGATATCCTTCCAACAATTTGAAGATATTGATTCTATCATAAGTATATAAAGTGTTGTGGGATAATTGGATATTTTGAGAGTGTTCCAGTTATTTTTGAATTATAGAGAATAAGTATTCAAGAAGTTGTTGAATTTCCTTTTAATGTTGAAATAGGTGAAGTGCAGGTATACAGTCAATATTTTCAACGATGAAATGTATTAAAAGTGCATGCAATTGATGATAAGTATGGAATCGTTGCTAGGATATCTAACCTTCAGTATGTGATGTAGGAGCGATAGATTCAAATGATTAAGAAAGAAAGTTATCCTTGTTTCTGTAGTTTGGTTTGCAAATAGGTAATATGGATAAGGAGTAGATTAATAAATCAACTTCTGTAGAATTGTATCTGATACCAGAGTGGTATGTTTTTTTATGTTTCATTATTCTTTCAGCAGATTTGTGAGAAGTCAAATGATTTATTAAAATGAAGGTGGTATTGGGTTACAATGGAATAATAAAAGTGATATTTTCCACCATCAATAAATTTGTTCTTAAATGATGAATTAAATTAATACGCCGCTTCATATGCCTTTCCGGGTATGTCTTCTCAACCTGCGCAGTCAATACTCCAGGCACTATGATGAAGTGAATAATACCTAAAATATGGTTTATGCCTATTTTTAAGGTAATTTGGTGTTAAAACTACTGTGATTTTATTATTCTTTTCTATATAATAACACCACCTATAATTTATAATAGACAATATTAGGGGGAAATAAACAATATGAATATTGATCAATGTACTAAAGAAGACTTACTTCGGTTAGAAGAAATCGCCATTAAACAGGGGAATGTAATAAACCTTTCAATAATACTGATTACTGTAAAACCAAAAGATGATGAGCTGCAAGATATCTTGAATTATTTTGAAGAAAAAAATATAAAAGTTATAAATTCAGATATCGAACCTGATTCTATTGATGAAAAAGAAAGTGATTCTACTGAAATGTATATTAAACCTTTTGATCCATCTAAAATTGATATAAAAATGGATAAAATGACGATTGATTCAATAATTAAAAGAATTAAGTATGGAGAACTAGAATTTGATTCAGATTTCCAACGCAAATCTGGACTTTGGAATATTGTTCAAAAAAGTCAATTGATAGAATCTATTCTCCTAAGGATTCCTTTGCCAGCTTTTTATTTTGATGCTTATAATGACGATAAATGGCTAATTATAGATGGCTTGCAAAGAGTTGGGACGTTGAAGGAATTTATCGTAGAGAAATCATATCAATTAAAAGGAATGGAATTTTTGCAAGACTTAAACGGACTGAATTTTGATAAATTACCTAGGTCATTTCAACGAAGAATTGAAGAAACAAATGTTAATGCATACCTTGTTAATCCGGCTACTCCTCCAAATGTAAAGTTTAATATTTTTAAAAGAATAAATACTGGCGGATTAGTTTTGGAACCCCAAGAAATTAGAAACGCATTATATCAAGGTAATGCAACAAAATTACTAAAAGAATTAGCAGATCTACCAGTGTTTACAAGTGCTACTGATCAAAGTATAAAAAAGGACAGAATGTTAGATAGAGAATTTTGTTTAAGATATGTAGCGTTTACTTCTTTAACTTTAGATATTTACAGTAACATCGAGGAATACCTTAATGCAGCAATGGGTTATTTAAATGAAATTGACGAAAAAGAATTACAGCGTATAAGTAATGATTTTAGTAGAAGTATGACATCGTGTAATCGGATTTTTGGGAAATACGCTTTCAGGAAAATGGCAGATGATGGAAGGAGGCGTCCTATAAATAAGGCAGTATTTGAAATATGGTCGCATATTACTTATAAACTAAAGGATAATGAAATTGAACAACTAATTAAAAGAAAAAGTGAAGTTCAAAGCGGATTTATCGAATTGTGTGGAAACAATCAGTTTTTGAATCTCTTAAAATCATCGAACCAGAGGTCGATAAAAAAGAGAATTGATGAGGTAAAAAATATGGTTACAGAATTATTAGTGAGGTGAGTTCAATGATAAAGAATATAACGTTAAAAAACTTCAAATGTTTCAAAGATTTGTTTTTGGAAATGGAAAATTTAAATGTTCTTGCAGGTGTCAATAGTAGAGGTAAATCTACGGTAATTCAAGCTTTGTTACTATTACGTCAGTCATATGATATGGGAGCAATTAATAAAGGTTTACATTTAAACGGTGATATAACTAATTTGGGGACTGGATATGACGTTTTGTATAAAGATAGTGAAGAAGATGAATTTGAAATAATAATCGAACAAAATGACAGCAAATATAAATGGAGCTATACTTATGAAAAAGATTCTGATTTTCAAAAATTAAAAAAAGACAATGAACTTGAAACAGATTCATTAAACTCGAACATATTCCAACCTACATTTGCTTATGTATCTGCTGAGCGAATTGGTCCACAAAGATTTTATAAAAAATCTTATCACGAGGTATTTGATAAAAATCAAGTGGGGTATAAAGGGGAGTTGTTTGTTGATTATCTTGCTGAAAGAGGTATGTTAGAAAAAGTAGAAAATAGTAGTGTGTTGCATAACAAAATTGAAAGTCAGATCTTAATATATCAGGCTCAAGAGTGGCTATCCGAAATAAGTCCTGGAATAAAGATCGGAACAAAAGACTATACAGGGGCAGGCATAGTAGGAATCGAATATGATGGGATTAATCCATTAAATGTAGGATTTGGATTAAGTTATGTAGCGCCGATTATAATTAGTCTCCTTAAGGCAAAAAAAGGTGATTTATTAATTATTGAAAATCCCGAGGCGCATTTACATCCAAAAGGACAACGTAAGATGGGAGAGCTAATCGCAAAAGCGAGTGCAGGGGGTGTACAAGTCATTTTAGAAACGCATAGTGACCATTTACTTAATGGGTTGCGATTAGCAGTCAAGCAAAATATAATCGATAGTAATTCAATTCGATTAAATTATTTTTATCAAGATATTGAAGAAAATAAATTGATTTATAAAAAGTGCTCTCCTGCAATTTTGAAAGATGGAAGCTTATCAGATTGGCCAGAAGGATTTTTTGATGAGTGGGAAAAAGCAATAGACGAATTATTTTAGGGGGATGTTATGTACGCAATATTTAATGAACTATCTGTTTCTTCAAGTGAAACTTTTGATAAAGAATATTCTAGAAGTACTATAAATGATTTTGTTAAACTGTTGCATAAAGTTAATAGAAAAATTGGATTTAAATCTCTAATTACTACTTCAGATTTCTATAATCTAAACGTATCTGCATATAACATAAATGATTGGTTAAATGATCCCTTAGTAGAGAGAAATCACAAAACTTTTCTTAGAACTTTTTATAATAAATGTACTTCTATTGATCATGAAAATTATTCTTCAAATGATTTTGAAATTGGTATTAATGATAAAATTGTAAATGGAATAGGATGTTTAGTTGCTTCTGAATTGAATGAAAGTGTCATAAGTTTAAAAACTGATACAATATGGCTTAAAGATGTTATAAAAGGAACTTTATTAACTTATGAAAATGATGAGATTATTAATGAAGAAAGAGAAATTGACAATATTTCTGAAGAAGCACATATTAATAGTGTAGAAGCTAAATTAATTCATAGTGAATTCGCCATGTTATCATCAGGACAAGACTTATGGGAAAAAAGAGAAAAGTTGTTTCCAAATTTGATTTTTTGCAGAAGTATTAAAGACCAATTATACAAAGATCCAGAAAGATTCCATATTGAACAAGTGGCGAAAAAACTACTGGGTTTACAACAATATTTCTCGAACTATAATGGAATATACAACCCGAATGAATTGGGGTTTAAAGCGAGAACCGAGTCTGAAACAGTAAAGTCCAATGATCATTTAAAAGGCCTAAGACTTTTTGAAAAACCAGATGGTACTCGGGAATATTTTTATGATCATATAGGATTTACGGGTAAGTATTGTGGTAGGATACACTTTTTCCCTGATAATGTAAATAAAAAGTGTTATATAGGATACATTGGGGTTCATTTACAGACAAAAAAATTTTAATTTCCAAAACATGGACTAACTCCACCGTTATTAGATAGTATACGCTTTTAGCCTTCCCGTTTAGTGTTCATATTTAGGAAGGTGGAAAATATGGATTAATACCCCAAAATAGTCATGTGGTTTTAGACATTAAGTATAGTGTCATTTGTGTAACAGAACATTTTGGTTACCAGGTTCTAACGTGATTAAGAATCCAGTTCAACTAAAAGATTTTGCAGTCGACTATGCTACATCTTTTTTATTGTCCAAGCTCAGCACTCCACACACTGTGAAGCAGTAGCGTGGTTGGAGTTAGTTTAATAAATGTTTAAGATAAACCCTCGAATCCTTTATGGAATCGGGGGTTTATCTTTTATTCCAACATTTAGATAAATATAGTACGATTGTAATGGTTCGTAAGTTATTAAAGTTAGATGAATTTGAAAATAGGAGATGATTGTATGGACATGTTAATTTCAAAGGAACAATATGAATCATTAAAAACGACTGGATTGGATTTTAAAAAACTTTCAGAAAAACATTTATCTGAAGAAGAAATCGAAGCGATTGGTTTTCAAACGACGCTTTCCAACAGTCCAGAAGATCATGGTAGTTTCGCTAACTATAGCAGCTTTGCTTATTGGAAAGACTCTGAAAAAAAGAAAGCTTCTGAGCAAGCGAAAGAAACAATTGAAATTCTTCAAAGTTGGGAGAAACTACAAGAAAATGAAATAAGTTTACATGCTGATTACATATTATTAGGCGTTAATGCAGGTTCATTCGGTATGGATGGAAAGGAAGAAGAAACATTTGAGCATTTTGAAATGTTTCAAATCCGAAGTGTTTTAAAAGAAGGCAAAGTAAGAGGTATTCCTAGTCCTATAAAATACAAAAATGCGTTAATTAATAATGGAGAAGAAGGATTATTTTCACAAAAATTAAAGGGAATGTATATGACTGATTTTATTAAAGGATTCCCAACTAGATTTGGTGGAGATATTAAAAAGAATTTAAAACTGTATGTAAAAGATCTTCATCCTAAAAAAGCTGATTTTGAAGAATTCTACACGAAATTTTGTCAGCTATTTGGAGATATTTTAGAAAATGAATTAAATTTATTGAAAAATCCAGAAGCGCCAGAATCATACAAGCAAACTCTCGTAATTATGGGGAAAAATCCAAAAACTTGTGTGATAAATGATTTCTTAAAAAGAAGTGAGTTAGATAAAAAATATAACATTATTAATATACCTCACTACTCAGCGCCAGTTAAACATACTGTAATTGTGGAATCATTTAAAAAGGTATTTGAGTAAACCGATAGAAATCAAAGACATCGACATAGTCCGATGTCTTTTTATTAATCAATAAATTCCTTTGTCATCCTCCCGATTTTCAGGGTATGGTATTCAGTAGAACGAGAATCGAGGAGGTCATATTATGTGTACGAGTATTACGTTGAATAGTGTGGATCAGAAATATCTGTTGGCGCGTACGATGGATTTCTCTTTTAATCTGGAGCCGGAGATGGTCGTGTTTCCGAGGGAATCGGCATTGAATTTTGATTTAGCGGAATCGCTTCAGCAGCATTATGCTTTTGCTGGATTGGCGAAAGATATTGGTAGTTATTATATTGCAGATGGAATTAATGAATTCGGCTTAACAGGGGCAGCACTTTATTTTGAAGGATGTGCGCATTATGCGAAGAAATCGACAAAGGATCAAATAGAAATCGCACCGCATGAAGTAATCATGTGGATGTTAGCGCAATATAAAACCGTAGATGAAGTGAAAAAAGCCTTTCATCAAATAACAGTTGTTGAAAAACCACTCGAATTTTTAGGAACTGTACCGCCGCTTCATTGGGTATTTTCTGATGAACAGGGGAATTCAATAATCGTTGAAATAATGGAAGATGGCTTGCATATTGAAGAAAATAATTTAGGTGTTTTGACGAATAGTCCTGATTATAAATGGCATATGACGAATGTGCGAAATTTCATCGGATTAGATCCTCATCAAGTAGAAGCGAGAACGATTTTTGGGCAGGAATTTAAACCATTCGGACAAGGGAGCGGCACATTTGGATTGCCAGGTGATTACACACCACCTTCTCGATTCATTAAAACATTATACAATAAAATCAGTTCGAAAAAGTCGGCAAATGCTGATGAGATGGTATTGAGCGCGATGCATATTTTAAATGGAGTAGATATTCCAAAAGGCAATGTCATTACGAATCGCCAGACAATCGACTTCACGCAATACACATCGTATATGGTGAACAACGACCGTAGCTACTTTTATCGCATGCATGATTCATTGAATATTATTCGCGTGAATTTACTTGATCATGATTTAGACGGTAACAATGTCATCATACTTTAAACATCTACCATCCTTTTCTTGTTATACTATGTATGAAATCAGTATGCAAAGGAAGATGAAAATGACATTTGAAGCGATTTTATCAGAATTAAAAGCAGGTAAGAAAATTATCCGTACAGGTTGGCATGGTGCGGAATTATATGTGAAATATGTGCCTGAAACGACTTTAGACGGTTTATCAATGAACCCTTATTTCGTCATCAATGTTACAGGCGAAGGCTATACGATGTTTACACCAACAGTTTGCGATATTTTAGCGACAGATTGGGCAATCGTAGAATAATAAGTAAAAGAACTGGCTTGATTAATTGAGCCAGTCTTTTTTATGGAGGTACATAGAAAATGACATTTGAAAATAAGAAAATATTGATCACAGGAGCAGCTTCTGGCATCGGCCAAGCGCAGGCAAAGGCATTTTTACAAAAAGGTGCAGTTGTAATAGGGATTGATGTAAATCCATCAACCATTTCACATGAAAATTATTCACATAAAGTTGGTAGTGTGACGGATCAGTCGTTTATTCAAGCAACAGTTACAGAGATTTCCGATGTCGATATTTTATGTAATACAGCAGGTGTACTCGATGGATTTGCGCCAACATTAGAAACGGATGAAGCACTATGGGATCGCATATTCAATATTAATGTGAAAGGGATGTATCATATAACGAATGCGGTTTTACCTCAGATGATTGCACGCAAAAAAGGCATCATCATTAATATGGCATCCATTGCAGGTATGATTGCAGGTGGCGGTGGAGCAGCATACACAGCTTCGAAACATGCAGTGATCGGTTATACGAAACAGCTATCCTATGATTATTGCAAAGAAGGTATTCGTGTGAATGGTATAGCACCTGGCGCGATTGATACGCCGATGAATGCGGCAGATTTTGAAGGTGACGGAGAGATGGCGAAGTCTGTAGCAGCAGAGACGCCAGCAGGTAGATGGGCAAAAGCGGAAGAAGTAGCGAATGTTACTTTATTTTTAGCAAGTGAAGAAAGTGACTATATGCATGCGACGATTATTCCAATTGATGGCGGTTGGATGAATAAGTAAGCAATGCAATATTGTAGTTGCTTTAATAGTATAGTAAAATGAACAACTGTAACACACTATGGCACTTTGGCAGGGTACTAGCACCCATGCTCCTTTGGTCATAGTTATGAGTAGAGTCGTGGAAAACACTTCTCTATAAAGGAGGAAATTTAATAATGCAAAATCCGGTTTCTTCTGCACGTCCAAATGTGCAGGAAATGACTAAAGTTGGGCTTGTAGCTGCTCTTTATGTGGCTGTGACGCTTGTTTTAGCGGTCATTAGCTTCGGGACGGTGCAATTACGTTTATCTGAGATGTTCAATTACTTGGTACTCTTCCATAAACGATACATTGTAGCTGTAACACTTGGAGTAGTTTTGGCGAACTTTCTATCACCATGGTGGTGGATTGACGTTCCAATTGGAGGAACGGCAACTTTAATCGTTTTAATTATTTGTCGTATAGTAACAAAAAATATGAAAAATCTCGTAATGAAATTAATCATTACAGGTGTTTTATTTACAGTATCCATGTTTACAGTAGCAGCTCAAATAGCGGTTATTTCAGAAGCGCCATTTTGGCCAATCTACGGAATGGTAGCTGTTGGTGAAGCTTTTTCTATGCTAGTAGGAGGCGTCACGATTTACTTACTTCAAAAGAAAATAAATTTTGCAAAGTAACAATGCCAATACGCAATTGACATGATTCATCTCAGTTGTTAATATTGGGTAAAATTGAATAGCATTATTGCGGGGGGACTCTTTTGAGTTGAGAAGGTTAAAACCTGACTCTTTGAACCTGTCAGTTAATACTGGCGTAGGGAAGCGATTCATTATATTTTTGAGCATAGCTGAATTGTGTTTTCCTAGTTTTTTATTAAATAGGGAAGCACTTTTTTTATTTCACATAATGAATTCACATCGATCAACCTCAGTTCTAATACTTATTCTTTTAACTAAATGTGATAAGAAGGGTGATAGAAATGGAAACGAAACAAGAAATTCAAAAAAGTATGATGCAAGCAGTAACAACAGTAAAAGAGACAAATCCAATGGCGGGTTCAATTACGAATACCGTGACAATCAATTTCGTCGCAAACGCACAATTAGCAGTTGGTGGTTCGGCAGCGATGGTATATTTACCTGATGAAGCAGCCTTTTTAGCCGAAGCTGGTGGAGCGACATATATTAATGTAGGAACAATTTTCCCGATTTATTCAGAGACATTACCTAGCGTAGCGAAGATTTTACATGAAAAACAGAAGCCTTGGGTTTTAGATCCAGTAGCAGTCGGTATTGGCTCTTTACGTACTTCATTATTACAGCAGTTCAAACCATTTAAACCTGCGATTATTCGTGGGAATGCTTCAGAAATTATCGCATTAGCGGGATTATGGGAGCTAGATGGAGGCGCTACGGAATCAAAAGTACGTGGTGTAGATTCGACGGACGAAGTGTTTGCGGCGCAACATGCAGCCATCGCATTAGCAAATTGGACAGGTGGAGCAGTCGCAGTATCTGGTGAAACAGATTTAATTACAGACGGTACTCAAGTGGCGATTTCAAAAGGCGGCTCTCATTTCATGGAGAAAATTACAGGAGCGGGCTGTTCTTTAGGTGGCGTTGCAGCAGTTTATGCGACAGCTACGACACCTTTCATTGCAGCGTTAACGGCGACAGCAGTTTACAATTTAGCTGGCAAACGTGCGGGGCAATTAGTCGACGGGCCGGGAAGTTTCCAACAACAGTTTTTAGACGAATTATATAAAGCAACAGCAGAAGAAATTGCAAATAATCCATTTGAAATGCAGGAGGTACTTGTATGAACACATTAGTAGCAGTAGCAATCGCTCCATTCGGTGTAGGCGACGAGCTTGCGAAAGAAGTAGCAGAAGTTGTGAAAGTCATTCGTGAATCAGGTTTACCAAATCGCACGACATCGATGTTCACTGAAATAGAAGGAGAATGGGATGAAGTGATGAAAGTTGTGAAAGAAGCAACATTCGTACTTGCTGAAAAAGGCATTCGCACAGAAGTTGTCTTAAAAGCAGATATTCGCCCAGGATTTACAGATACAATGAATGCAAAAGTAAAAAGAGTTAATAGTATTATTGGTGAATAAAAAACGGCAGACATTTCTTAATGGAATGTCTGTTTTTTCGTATTCCCACATCCTTTTTGGTATAATGGTCAAAATTGGTATTCGAGTTAAATGGAGGGGAATTGTATGAAAACAATCTTATCTATTATTGCAGCAATTTTAATTGTGGTGATCGGTTTTACCATCTATGTGAAGGATACATCGAAGCAGCAGAAAAGTAATGAGCGATTGGTGGAACGTACGGTCGAACAGTATTTATATGAAGAAAAGAAGTATAATAAAAATGAAATTAAAGCAATTTCGTATAAAAATAACGAGAAGAATAATGGCGAATACTTTAGTAATCAATCATCCGTGATTTTTTCGGATGAGCCGAATAATGAATATATTTACTATGTAAAAAAAGACGACAAGCGCATACAATTTATCGGGTTTGCATCGGTCGACCCGAAAATCAAACCAGCACATGAGAAAGTGAGTGATTAAAATCGAAGCAGCAAAAACTTGGCTCGCGATTCCTAAAGAAGTAAGGCGAGAAATCTTACAAAATACTTTTTGTTCAAAATGTTTTGTAACGGAGATGGAGAAGTTCACAATCCACTTAGACGGCGATCGACTAATTTTGGACGGACAATGCAAGCAATGTAAGGCAAAGGTGCGACGTGTAGTTGATTAATGAGAAAGTGAGTGATTAATATGGAATTTCAAGAGGTTATGACGGAATTAGAAGCGTTGAGCAAAGAGCGTATGAAGAAGATTTATATGTCGAATGGGGCAGTAGAACCTGTATTTGGTGTAGCAACTGGTGCGATGAAACCGATGCGTAAAATCATTAAAAAAGACCAAGAACTCGCAGAACAATTGTATGCGACAGGGAATTACGATGCGATGTATTTTGCAGGCGTAATCGCTGAACCAAATGCGATGACGAAGGAAGATTATAATCGTTGGATGGATGGCGCGTACTTTTATATGCTGTCAGATTTCGTAGTAGCCGTTACATTGGCTGAAGCTGAAATCGGTCAAGAAGTAGCGAATGAGTGGATTAATAGTGGTGATGAACTGCGCATGTCGGCTGGTTGGAGTAGCTATTGTTGGATGCTCGGTAATCGTAAAGATGATCAGTTTGAAGCTGCGAAAATTGAGCGTTTGCTTGAACAAGCACGCGATGAAATTAAGGATGCTCCTTTACGCGCTCAATTGTCCATGAATAATTTCATTTTCACTGTCGGACTTTCGTACAAGCCAATGCATGAAAGAGCGCTTGAAATTGCGGATGAAGTGGGCATAATCGAAATCGTTCGAGAGAAGAAGAAAAATACGATTTTAAATGCAGCGGAGAAAATTCGTGCGGAAGTCGAAAAAGACCGTATTGGATTTAAGCGTAAATACGTTCGTTGCTAAATGTTCATTAGCCTTTAAGCACATTAAATGATAAAATAATATGTCTTAGCATTTATTTAAGTAGGAGGCAATTATGACAAATAACGATATGATCATTCGTCTGCGCTATGCGTTAGATATTAAAAATACGGACTTAGTTGAAATGTTCAAACTAGGTGGCATGAAATATACAAAAGAAGAAGTATTAAATATGCTTCAAAAAGTGAAGGAAGACGAAGAACCACCAGCTAATTTCGTTGAAGTGACGAATGAAATGTTGGAGTCATTCCTAAATGGTTTAATCATCTTCAAACGTGGCCCTCAAAAGCCAAGAGAAGGTGCAGCGCCAACACCGACAGCACCGCCTGTTAAAGAAAGCGCCAATAATATGTTGCTGAAAAAAGTGAAAATCGCTTTAACGATGACGAGCGAAGATATGTTAGACACTTTATATGATGGCGGCGTAGTCGTATCAAAAGGTGAATTAGGTGCGATTTTAAGAAATCCATCACACCGTAACTACAAACCATGTGGCGACCGTTTTGCACGTAACTTCATTCGTGGACTAACAGTGCATTATCGTGACGCTGATAAAAAATAAAAAACGGACTGATTTGGCGCACAAACATCATTGTGCGAAAATCAGTCTTTTTTTGAATGTATGAACAAAATGGTGAAATCGCGCATTTTTTCTAATTTATCACTATTTATTAATAAAAATTACGTCATATAGGTTGTACAACACAGCGCTAAAGCATAAAATAAAAGTGTATGTACTTTTCAAATTTCTTAAAAAGGTTCTCCATTCACGCAACCTCAAAATTTTATAAATGTCCTATTCAGTAGAACTAAATTTTCCATTTGGTCCATACTGGAAATTCCGTTTATTGGTTGGGATTTAGGGTAATTATTAGAGGAGCAAAATGTAAGTGAGAAGGAGTTCTTTTAAATGAATAAAAAGCAAAGTGCAAAAGATGCGATTATCGAAAAATTAATGAAAATCGGCGTCTATAAAATACAGAATTTACAGCTTTACGAAGTACCGTTTATCGACTTAATGAAAGAATATAAAAAGTACGTGAACGAATAATGAAAAAAGCGAGAACTAATACAAGAAAAATGTTAAAATAGTAGATTGAAAAAGACATTGATCGTTACAGATAGGAGAATATAAATTTATGTGTGGATTTACAGGATTTGTAGGCGAAGTTTCTAACCCAGATGTAGTTTTAGAGAATATGATGAACCAAATCATTCACCGCGGACCAGACTCGGCGGGTGCTTATACAGATGGAGAGGCGGCACTAGGTTTCAGACGCTTAAGCATTATCGACGTTGAACACGGTAGCCAACCACTTTACAACGAAGACCGTTCTTTAGTATTAATTTTCAATGGTGAAATTTATAACTTTGAAGAAATTCGTGAAGACTTAGTGGCGAAAGGTCACACTTTCACAACACAAACAGATAGTGAAGTTTTAATTCACGGATACGAAGAGTACGGCCCACAATTAGTGCAAAAACTACGTGGTATGTTTGCGTTCATTATTTGGGACAAAAACAACAAAAAATTATTTGCTGCTCGTGATATGTTTGGTATTAAACCACTTTATTACGCACAAATGAACGGTACTTTAATGTTCGGTTCAGAAATCAAAAGTTTCTTACCGCACCCTCATTTCGAGAAAGAACTAAATGAAAAAGCATTAAAACCATACTTAACTTTCCAATACCCAGTATTAAATGAGACATTCTTCAAAGGTGTATTCAAAATGCCAGCAGCTCATTACATGACATTTGAAAATGGCAAAGTTGAATTAACACGCTATTGGGAACCAAAATTCAATCCAGAAGAGCGTCCTCTTGATCAAATCGTTCAAGAAATTGATGACACAGTTCGTGAATCAATTAAAGCGCATGAATTCTCGGATAAAGCAGTACAAGTTGGATCATTCCTATCTTCAGGTGTCGATTCAAGTTATGTCGCTTCAGTTTTAAAACCAGACAAAACTTTCACAGTAGGTTTTGCGGCTAAGAAATTCTCTGAAGTGGATAATGCACAAGAATTATCTAAAGAGCTTGGCATCGAAAACGTAAGTGAAGTACTTGATCCAGAAGAATGCTTCAATAAAATCGATGAAATTCAATATATGATGGATGAACCACATTCAAACCCATCAATCGTTCCTCTATACTTCCTAGCAGAATTAGCGCGTAAACACGTAACAGTTGTGCTTTCAGGTGAAGGTGCAGATGAATTATTCGGCGGTTACGAAGAATATGATGAATCACCATCAATGAATAAATACAAAAAAGTACCTAGTTTCATCCGTAAACCTGTAGGTAAAATCGCGTCAGCTTTACCAGAAGTACGCGGTAAGCACTTCCTTATGAAAGGTGGCCTACCTGTTGAGAAAACATTCATCGGGCAAGCACATATTTTCGAGGAACATGAATCTGCAGCAATCTTAAAACCAGAATTCTTAGATGCACCATCTGTAGCAGATATCGTAATGCCTGTTTACAGCAAAAACCCTAACGAAGATGACCTAACGAAGAAACAATTATTAGATTTGAATCTTTGGTTAGTGGATGACATCCTATTAAAAGCGGATAAAATGTCAATGGCTCACTCAATCGAATTACGTGTACCATTCTTAGACCGCGAAGTAATGAAAGTAGCTTCTAAAGTACCTTCTCGTTACCGTATTAATAGTGAAAATACAAAATATGCATTCCGTAAAGCTTCTGAAAGAGCATTACCAGAAGAATGGGCGAAACGTAAGAAAATGGGCTTCCCAGTTCCGATTCGCTTATGGATGCAAGAAGATAAATATTACAACCGCATCAAAGAAACATTCGAATCTGCAACTGCAGCTAAATTCTTTGACCAACAAGCGATTGTTAAATTATTAACTGATCACTACGAAGGAAAAGCGAAAAACCAACGTAAAGTTTGGTCAATTTACGTATTCCTAGTTTGGTATAACAAATACTTCGGATAAGATCAGATCGAGAGGATAAATAGCATTGTTTAAGAGAAGTAAAGTCATTTTGTCTTTGCTCCTCTTTTGCATTTTAGTGCTTGTTGCTCTAATAGGTGGATATTATATATTCCAATCTGCAAAAGACGGGCAAACTGAAAAATCCATTAAAGTCATGCTCGTTGAGTTTGCTACAGGATCGCCTATTTCTGATATGAAAATCGAAATAAAAGATAGTCAAACAAATGAAGTAATTATGGAAAAAACGGCGGATGCAAATGGCGAGGTAATCATTCAAGGACTTGTTCCTGGGAATAAATATCTCTTTGCTCCGTCTTCCATTTTTGATGATGGAACAGGCAGTGCTGCAGGTGTTGCGCAAGTTGTACAAATTGAAGATTCAACGAATTATGTTGTATTAGAAACGTATAATGTACGCGATCATAAAGGCGCAAATGTACCAATCATTATGCAAAACCCAATGTTTCCACATGGTTGTGAAATCACATCATTAACTTCTGTTTTACGATTTTTTGGTGAGCGTGTGACGAAGGAATCGATGGAACGTAATTATTTGATTAAAGAAGGTTTTAAACGTACGAATAATGAATGGATTGGCCCGGACCCTGCGAAGAAATACGCCGGTAATCCAGCGGACATTCATGATGGTATGTACGCTTTTGCACCAGTAATTGAGCAAACGGCGAAAGACTATATTCGAAAAACAAAAACAAAGCTTAAAGTCGAGAATATGACTGGCGCTTCTAAACAACAAGTACTTGATAAAGTAAAACGAGGCATTCCGGTTATTACTTGGGTGACACTGGACCTTTCAAAACCGATGATGAAGGACGGTTGGAAGATCAAAGGCACTGAAGAAACGATTCGCATGTACCGCAATTTACATGTAGTTGTTGTGACAGGTAACCAAAAAGGCAAAGTAATCGTAATGGACCCACTTAAAGGGTATGTTGCGTATGATGAAGATAAATTCTTCAAGAGTTTTAAAGAAATGAATTCACAGGCAATCGTGCTTGAAAAATAAAGAGAAAGCAGATGATTAAAAAATGGCTGAAAAATCATTTTTACCAATATTAATTGGCTCTGATATGAACGCTTACGGTATGGCACGCGCTTTTTATGAAGCGTACGGCATCAAAGCAGTTGTAATCGGACGTGCACATTTAACACCCACTCAAAACAGTAGTATTTTAGATTTCTACGAAGAGCCACAATTAAAAGAAGATTTCCTAGCGATTATGCAACGCACAGCGAAAAAATTCGCAGGTCAAAACTTACTGTTAATGGGTTGTGGAGATGATTATGTAAAATTAATTATCAAAAACAAAGACGAATTAGTAAAAGATTTCAAAGTGCCATATATCGATGAAACATTAATGGACAAGATTCTACTAAAAGAAAATTTCTATGAAATGTGTGAGAAGTATAACTTTAGCTATCCTAAAACAGATACGGTAACTGCTGAAAACTACAATAATTTCAATCCGGATTTCCAATATCCAATCATCATCAAAGCTTCAAACTCTGTTGAATACTGGGCTTGTTCATTCCCAGGTAAGAAAAAAGTTTTCGTAGCACATGATGAAGCGGAAAAAACGGCAATTCTAAAAGCAATCTATGCATCTACATACCAAGATACGATGATTATCCAAGAATTCATTCCTGGTGACGACTCGTATATGCGTGTATTAAATGCATATGTAGCTACAGATGGCAAAGTGAAATTAATGTGTCTAGGTAATCCAATTCTTGAAGAACACTCTCCAGAAGGTATCGGAAGTTACGCTGCAATCATCACAACTTTTGATGAAGAAATCATGGATCAAGTGCGTTTCTTCTTAGAAGATATCGGTTTCGAAGGGATCGCCAACTTCGATATGAAATACGATTACCGCGATGGTAAATATAAATTATTTGAAATTAACTTACGTAACGGTCGTTCTAGTTATTACGTAACGGCAGCTGGCTATAATTTAATGCAATATGTTGCAGACGACTATATGTTGGGTAAAGAACAAGAGTTAGTTTATGCGGATAATGAACATTTGTGGACAGTCATTCCAAACGGTGTATTATTCAAATATGCTCAAAATGAAGAATTAAAAGCAAAAGCGCGTCGTTTAATCAAAGAAGGTAAAGTGACGAACTCACTATTTTATAAAGAAGATATGAATATGAAGCGTTGGTCAAAACTAACATTGAACAGCTTGAATTATTATCGTAAATATAAAAAATACTTTAATAAGAAGGGTTTGTCATAATCTATGAATAAGAAAACATTAGGTATTATTGGAGGCGTAGGTCCACTTGCGACAATGCTTTTAGGTGAGATGATTGTCAAAAGAACTAAAGCTTCAGCAGATCAAGAGCATATGCATTTTATCATTGATAATGATACGAGAATACCTGATCGTACAGCTTATATTTTAGATCGTGAACAACCAAATCCACTGCCAGTTATGATACAAGATGCAGGCAAACTTGTAAGTGTAGGTGTGGATGTCATCTGTGTTCCTTGTAATACGGCACATTATTTCTATGACGAATTAGCAGATAACACGGCCGTGCCGATTTTGCATATGATTCGTGAAACAGCGAATAAAGTGAAGAGTTTACAAGCGAAAAAAGTTGGTATTTTAGGAACAAAAGGGACGTTATCGACGAATCTCTATCAAGATTCATTGAGGGAAGTTGGCATTGAACCTGTCGTACCTGATGATGCCGTACAAGATTTATTAATGGAAATCATTTATGACTATGTGAAAGCGGGCAGCTCGATTACGAGAGAGATGTGGAGCAAAGTTGAAGATGCGATTATGGCTCAAGGTTGTGACCATGTTATACTAGGTTGTACAGAATTATCAATCGTCAATCGTGAACTATCATTAGATCAAGATACAAGATATGTTGATGCACTTGTTACTTTAGCAGATCGAACAATCGAATATTGTGGTTACGAGCTTGCACAAAAAAATGCTGTAAATCGATAAAACTAATTTTCAAGGCAGACTGTTGAGTATCGCTTCTGAGGTAATTGCGGAATGGTAATGAATCATCATTAACGCTATACTTTATGGAAGGATCAGAGACAGTCTGTTTTTTATAAAGAAGAAAGAAGGTAAAAAATTCATGTCATTTTTAAATGAATTAAAAGAAGAAATCCAAAACAAATGGAAGTTTGAAAAAACAACGCCAATTCAAGATGCAATGATTCCAGCAATGTTAGAAGGTAAGGATGTTGTAGCGGAATCACCAACAGGTACGGGTAAAACTTTAGCTTACTTACTACCATTATTACAAAAGGTTGATGGCACGAAGAAGAATACACAAGCTCTAATCGTCGCTCCTTCACAGGAATTATGTATGCAAATTACAGATGTAATTCGTGATTGGGTTGCTGGTACACCAGTAACTGTAGTGCCGTTAATTGGTGGCGCAAATACTGCTCGCCAAATCGAAAAATTAAAGAAAAAACCGACAATCGCTGTAGGTACGCCAGGTCGTTTAAATGAATTAGTGAAAGCTAAGAAATTAAAACTACATGAATTACATTACATCGTTTTAGATGAAGCAGATCAACTTTTAGGTCGTGAATCTCGTGTCATGATTAAATCATTCATCGACGGTTCAAATCATGATCGCCAAGTAGCGCTAGTTTCTGCAACGATTACAGAAGATATTGATGCATTGGCTGACGAATGGATGAAAGAGCCAGTTCGTCTGAAAGTTCGTCTTGAAGACATGCCAGACCAAGGTAAAGTAGTTCACTCATTTATGAAAGTAAGCGTTCGTGAAAAAACGGACTTATTAAGAAAACTTTCATATATTGAAGGATTACGCGGTTTAGCATTCGTAAATAACTTAGACCAACTAATAATGAAAGAAACAAAACTTCAATATTTGAATGCACCGATCGCAGTTCTTCATGCTGAAATGAAGAAGGAAGAACGTAAAAATGCATTGGAATCATTCCGTAAAGGGAAAATCCGTATTTTAATCGCGACGGATGTAGCAGCTCGTGGATTAGACATTTCAGGCCTTACTCATGTTATTCATGTCGATGTACCTCATAACCAAGAGCAATATTTACACCGTTCTGGGCGTACAGGTCGTGCAGGAAAAGACGGCGAAATTCTAACGCTTCTAACTTCTTTTGAAGAAAAAGAATATAAGCGCTATACACGTGAATTAGACGATAAACCAGAAGAACGTATTCTTAAAGGTGGCGTATTGGCAGCTGGTAAAGGGGAATTCCCTCACGCTTCTCGTAAACCGGAAGAATTACGTAAGAAATCTTACAATAAGAAAAAAGGCAGTTACGGTTCAAAACCAGGGTTTAAAAATGAATCTGGCGACAAAAAGCCTTATAATAAGACACAGAGAAGCTTTTCTAAAAAGAAATAATTTACAAAGGGGTTTGTGAGATATGATGACTTTTCAAGAGAAATTAGCTCAATTTGCTGAATTAGCAGTTAAAGTTGGCGCGAATGTACAAAAGGGGCAAACATTATTAATTAACACGACGACGGACACTGTCGAATTTACACGTCTAGTTGTGAAAAAAGCGTATGAAGCTGGTGCTGCAAGAGTAACAGTGAACTTCTCGGATGGCGTAACAGATCGTGCATTTTTCGACAATGCGCCAGAAGATGAATTTGGGAAATACCCACGTTGGATTGCTGAGCAACGCGATGAATTAATCGAACGTCAAGGTGCATTACTGTGGATTGATGCAGCGGATCCAGATTTATTAACAGGTGTACCTGTGAGTAAGTTATCGGCACATCAAAAAGCAGCAGGTAAAGCTTTAGAAAATTATCGTGATGCAGTTATGAATGACAAAATTGCATGGTCAATTATTGCGATTCCATCAAAAGCTTGGGCGAAAAAAGTATTCCCGAACTTACCAGAAGAAGAGCAAGTTGAAGCACTTTGGGATGCGATTTTTAAAACGGTTCATATCGGTGAAGGTAGCGCAGTTGAAAATTGGAGCGAACATTTAGTGAAGCTTCATGCTCGTGCAGATCAATTAAATGCGAAACGTTATACGAAATTACATTACACTGCACCAGGTACTGACTTAACGGTTGAATTACCTGAAAAACATATTTGGCAAACGGGTTCAAGCAAGACACCTCAAAATACTGAATTCGTAGCAAATATGCCTACTGAAGAAGTATTTACGCTTCCAGCGAAATATGGTGTAAATGGTTATGTATCGAATACGAAGCCACTTGTTTTCCAAGGAAATATTATTGATCAATTCAAACTAACATTTGAAGATGGTGTGATTGTGAAGGCGGAAGCAGGAGAAGGACATGATTTATTACAAGAGATGATTCGTGCAGATGAAGGCTCTAAATACATCGGCGAAATCGCGCTTGTACCACATGAATCACCAATCTCAGCTTCGAATATTCTTTACTATAATACTTTATTCGATGAAAATGCTTCGAATCACATTGCAGTTGGAGCAGCATACCCAACATGTTTCGAAGGCGGCAGCGAATTATCAGAAGAAGAATTAGAAGCAAACGGTATTAACGTATCGATCACACACGAAGACTTCATGGTCGGTTCTGGCGAAATGGACATTGACGGCGTATTACCAGACGGAACAATCGAACCAATTTTTAGAAAAGGCAATTGGGCATAGAAAGGCGTTTCCGCTTGGGACTCTCGAGAGCACTGGAGGAAACGAAGGAAAAGTAAACGCCCCACCACTTTTCCCCGAGTTTTCGAAGTGACTCAAAGAGAGTAGCGGAACAAGCTAGACACAGAAAGAAAAGCGGAGGTGGCTCGTTTATCTCGAGAGCACTGCAGAAAACGAAACGAAAGTAAGAACGAAAAGTGGAAAACGCTCGATCATATGCGGAAGTTCTGGAAAATTCGAAGGAAAAGTAAAAGCTTTACCACTTTTCCTCGAGAATTTGAAGAGCTGAAAGCATATAGCGTTTGGAACTAGACACCATTACCCTGGGAGAAAGTTTTTTGAAGTGACTCAAAGAGATAAGCCACCGGAGCTAGACAGAGAAAGAAAAGCAAATCACGCTCGTTCATATGCGGAAGATCTGGAAAATTCGAAGGAAAAGTAAATGATCCACCACTTTTCCCCGAGAATTTGAAGAGCTGAAAGCATATAGCGTGAATTTGCTAGACACCAAAACCCGAGAAGAAAGCTAGACCACGCTAATCTCGAGAAGAAAGCTTTTCATTCAAATCTCGAGACAACGCTCCTCTAGCTCATCTCCACAACACCAAAAAAACTAGCGACCGAGTATAAATCGATCGCTAGTTTTGATTTTACTACTGTTTTTTTAATTTACGTTGGTCTAAGATCTTTTTAACAATCGGGATCACAATTGGCGCTAATTTGATTGCTGTTTTGATCAGACTACCTTTTTTATTATTGCTCATAAGTGATATCCTCCTTAGAAGTTAATACTTTAATTCCACGATATACGTTCCAAATAATTATTGCAAGCGATAAAACGCCTAAAGCAATAATTAGTCCAATTACCCCAATTGCTAAAGTAGCACTGCCAGATTCAGTTGCAGGAGCGTCAGAAGTGATAAATCCTGTAATCATTAAACCTATTGCAAAAATAAATGCAGGAATATATAACAGTAAGTGTGAGATAAGTGCATGCGTTGCATGCTTTTTAACTTCGCGATCTTTTACGATTAAAAGAACGACTAAAGGTAGGATGAAACCAGCGAAGAAAACACTGAAGTAACATAGAGCTGAGATTACGCGATTATTTTCCATAATAAAACCTCCAATAATAATGAATACCTTATATACGAATGAATAAAACAATAGTTTCAAAATTGATGTTGATATTATTGTCAAATATGGTTACAATAGACCTGTTCTTAAAAAATTTCATGATGTATTACCACAAGGGGTGCCAAATGGCTGAGAGAGAGTGTACACTCAAAACCCTTCGAACCTGTAAGTTAACACTTGCGTAGGAATGTGGATAGAAACCAAAACATATCGATGTTAGGCTCTGTCCTAATGTCGTTTTTTTATCTAGATTACCACAGGAATTGTGTAGGACATCTGATCAATGGAGGTTCATTCGAATGAACAAACAAAGATTATTAATGATGATTGAAGTTGCGATTTTCGCAGCAGTCGGCTTGATTTTAGATAAGCTGTCATTCTCAATTTGGGCTCAAGGTGGCTCAATTAGCTTAGTTATGGTACCAATCGTACTAATGGCTATGCGTTGGGGAACATTGGCTGGTTTAACAACCGGACTAATCGTAGGGGTGCTACAAGTAATGTTTGGCGGCTCAATCTTAACGCCGTTACAAGGAATTCTTGATTACTTCTTCGCATTTACGATTGTCGGAATTGCAGGAGCATTCCGCCCGATGGTATTACACGCATCTAAAAACAGTAAGTCAGGCGCAATGCTCGGTTGGATATTAATCGGGACAACAGTTGGGGGTATTTTACGACTTGTATCTCATACAGCTGCTGGAGCAGTTTTCTTCGCAGAGTATGCGGGAGGCCAAAATCCTTGGATTTACTCAATCACTTATAACAGTTCATATATGATTCCAGCAATCATTTTAACAGGGATTGTGATTTTCCTATTATTCAAGGCAGCGCCAAAACTATTCGTCCAAAAACAACTTTAATCGAATACTTACACACATATGCAAGGGTTGGGCTGAAAAGTCTGGCCCTTGCATAAACTTTATTTTGCGAGAATATGTTATAATATACAATAGATTTTTCAAAAGAAGGGACCGTATAATATGATCGCAACTACACAACAAGAACTAGATGCGCTTTTAAAAGCTGGTCGTGCGATGGCAGAAATCCGCGAAGCTATGAAAGCAGCTACAAAACCAGGTGTTACTACAAAGGAATTAGATGAATTAGCAGGTAAGCTATTCGAGGAAAAAGGTGCTGTATCAGGACCTAAAGCAGAATACGATTTCCCAGGTTACACTTGTATTAGTGTAAATGAAGTTGTGGCTCACGGTATTCCAAATGACACACCATTAGTAGATGGGGATATGATCAATATTGATGTATCAGGCCATGTTGATGGTTTTTATGCGGATACAGGTATTTCATTCGTAGTAGGAACTGCTGCAAAACCAGAATTACAACAATTATGTGATGTTGCGCAATCTGCATTTGACCGTGCAATGACGAAAGTTAAGCCAGGTGCTAAACTTAATCAAATCGGTAAAGCTGTTGAGCGTGAAGCGCATGACAATAAACTAAAAGTAATCATGAACTTAACTGGTCACGGTGTAGGTCATTCATTACACGAAGAACCTCAATATGTTTTAAACTACTATGATGCATGGGACGCTACTTTAATGAAAGAAGGCATGGTTTTTGCTGTAGAACCTTTCATTTCACAAGCTGCTGAAAGCATTATCGAAGGAACAGATGGCTGGGCATTCTTAACACCAGATAAATCATTTGTTGCACAATTAGAACATACAGTAATCGTAACGAAAAACGGTCCAATCTTAACGACTAAATTAGACGATTAAGAATTGGTAGTAATTCGACCTCTATTTAGTGATTTTTGGCTAAGTAGAGGTTTTTTTAATTGACGAATTGTAATATTAAGCGCAACACCTATAAGTCAAAATGAAAGAAGCTCATAACGACCTCGTGTACAATGTTAGTTACCACACCAAACATAGAAGGAGGAATCGTTCTGCGGCTTCGATGGAGACTGCAGTAAAACGGTTACACAAACAATTACCTGAAGGTGCCATTCAAACAGCGACAACGGATCGCGGGAAAGAATTCAGCTGTTACAAAGTTCTCGAACAGGACATAAATATTCAAGTTTACTTTGCGGATGCCTACTCGTCTTAGCAACGTGGCAGTAACGAAAATAGTAATGGTCTTTTACGAGAGTTCTTCCCGAAGAAAACAAATTTCAATCACGTAACTGAAAAAGAGATGGAGCAAGCGCTTCAACTTATCAATAATCGCCCAAGAAAATGTCTTGGATGGAAAACAGCATACGAGGCGTTTGAAGAAGAACTGTTATACTTAATTTGACAAACGATCTAATAAAAACACTCCTATTAAATTCATAAATGATAGGAGTGTTTTTTATTTTGTATTATTAATTGGAGTCAGATTATATCATTTCTTTTTATTTTCACTTTCTAAATTATCTGTGATATCTCTTACAACTATAAAGCTATAGATTGTACTGATTAATGTAAATACAATAATGATTATTAATAACATAGTTACAGAGAAATCTTCTGTGAATGGGGAAAAAGTTAAAGCTAAAAGTAATATTGGAACTAGTACTCCAAAGTACTGTAGGATAAATCTAACATTTTTTAATTTGTTGTACATTTATAACACATCCTTTAAATACAAGGCTTATATTTCTTTTGAGCTGCATTTAAACATGTAATTTATGCATGACTAGCAGTTACTAAAAAACCTGGCAAACTAGATTTAACAAATATTGAAAATCCTTTTTTCCAGCTTTTATTCATAATAGCATCTACAAAACTAGTTATCAATTTTAAAAAGGAAGTGACTTATGGATATTCAAGTATATGTAGCAAGTGCATTCAGTAAAAATGGGCAAGGAGGTAATAAAGCGGGCGTTGTTTTCATGAAGGAAGACTTAACCGTTTCTCAAAAGATGGACATTGCCAAACAACTAGGTTTTGCAGAAACAGCTTATATTTCGGCTTCACAAGTAGCAGACTATAAAATCGAATATTTCACACCAAAAGAAGAAGTAGATTTATGTGGACACGCAACAATCGGTTCTTTCGCAATCATGATGCATTTACAAATGCTTGATCGAACGAAATATACGATTGAAACGAAGAGCGGTGTTTTAGATATTTCAATCTCAGAAGGTATGATTTTTATGGAGCAAAATAAACCACAGTTTTTCGAGGAAATTGATGTAGCAGAATTTTCTTCGAGTTTAGATCTTACACAAATCGATGAGAAATATCCAATCCAAATTGTTTCAACTGGACTTAGAGATATTCTAATCTCAATTAAAAATAATGAAGGTCTACATGCATTACAACCGAACTTCGATGAAATTAAAAAAATGAGTGAACGCTACAATGTCATAGGAACACATTTATACACATTTGAAGATGATCGAATCATCTGTAGAAACTTCGCGCCACTTCATGATATTAATGAAGAAGAAGCAACAGGTACATCAAATGGAGCGCTCGCTTGTTATTTATTCACTAAGCAAAATATGAAAAAAGAGCTGTACGTTTTTGAACAAGGCTATGCATTAAACTCTCCATCGGAAATTTTAGTGAAATTAGATTGCGATTCAAATGGTGAAATTCAACGTGTATTCGTTGGAGGTAAAGGATACTTCGTCGAAGAAAAAATGATTCTGATTTAATTTTTTGGATCAAAAGCATTCGTTCTAATTCAAAAAAATAGGCTACTTCCAAATTGATGGAGGTAGCCTATTGCTATGTTGTTTTTACTTTTTTGCGCATAAAAATAATTCCAGTTACGAATACACCACTTAAAAATAGTGCTGCTGTCGTAACGAGCAATTCCTCAAAGTTATTGTGTACAGCAATTCCTACATAAACCCAAATGAACACTAGTGGGAAATAAGGGTCGTAATGATGGAAGCGGATATGCATGACAATCGCGACGAAACCTGTAAGTAAGATTACAGACCAAAGCGGTTGGCTCAAACCAAAACCATCCCAACGGTAATAAACAAGAATAATGGCGATATTCAGCATCACAACGATCATTAACCAAGATAGGAATAATGAAATTGGGATACGAGCAGCCCATGTATTTTTAGTAGGCATTAATAAATAAAATGCTGTAATACATAATGCAGATAGGACAATTAACACACATGAGATGATGAAACTCTCATCAAACCAGTAGTAAACCCAAGCCATTTGAAGAAACATGCCAATTGTGAACAGACTTGTTTGTGCGAATGAAAATGTCATATTTTGCTTGCGAACCAGTTGCCATTGTTTGTAAAACCAATATAATATAGAAATATAGATGAGTGCTACCACATAAAACACATATTTTGAGGGGAAGGCTAATATTGTATAGCTATCCGCGACAGATGTCGTTGTGTGCCCGTTAAATGGAAAGATTGTAGCAGATACGCTAAAAATCATCATACATAAATAACTGATGAACATGATGAATAGTCTGCCCAAATGATTTCCTCCTCATCGAAAAGATGTTCTCTAAAATAAACACTAATTACTATTATACACTGCTTTGCTCGATCAACAATTTGCAATTTAGTGAACGTTTTTGGCAAAAAGGGTATAACAATTTAAAAGGAGTGGTTTTATGAACCAGAAAATCGAAAACTTACAATTGGACAAGCATTTAAAAAATAATAAAGCATATAAAAAGGAATTAAAAAAACTGCAATTAGAAATGTTAAACATTCAACAATTCCTGTTCCAAAATAATATCGGTATTATTATTGCATTTGAAGGAATGGATGCAGCTGGTAAAGGTGGCGCCATTAAACGACTTACAGAGCGCTTAGACCCACGTGGTTTCGTCGTACACCCAATCGCTGCACCAAAAGAACATGAACTACGACATAACCATTTACAACGTTTCTGGCGTAAGCTACCAATGCGTGGAAGCATCGGTATATTCGACCGCACATGGTATGGCCGTGTATTAGTAGAACGTATTGAAGGATTTGCGACGAAGGATGAATGGACGCGTGCATATGATGAAATCAACCAATTCGAAAAAGTATTAACAGATGATCGCTATATTTTAATTAAATTCTGGATTCATATTTCAAAAGATGAGCAATTAGCTCGCTTCAAAGCACGTGAAACAGATCCATATAAATATTGGAAATTAACAGATGAAGATTGGCGAAATCGTGATAAATGGGATCTGTATGTTAAAGCAGCAGATGATCTATTCAAATATACAGATAAGAAAAATGCACCTTGGATTTTAATCGAAGGTAATGATAAGAAATATGCGCGAATCCGTGTATTGAAAGAAACGATTGAACATTGTGAACATGAGATTGAGCGACTTGGTCTTAAGTTAACTAAACCCGAGGAAATCCTTTTAAAAATTAAATAGGAGGGTATGCGATGAAACTTGAGAGTGAACGTTGTTTTTTAAGAACATTAGAGGAAGAAGATGCTCCAGAGCTAACTTCTCTAATTGTTCGCAATAAGAAATTTTGGACAATCCATGAACCATTGCATAGTCCTGAATTTTATACAGAGAAATTTCAATTAAAAAGAATCATTGAATCCGTTCATCAAATGTCGTTAGGGAGAGAATACAGTTTCGGGATTTTCTTAAAGGAAACAGGGGATTTAATTGGGCATATTTCGATTTATTCAATTAAAAGACTGCCATTTTCGAGTGCATTTATCGGCTATTCTTTAGATGAACGATTTACGAGAAAAGGGCTAACAACAGAAGCGGTGAAGCGAGTTTCACAATTTGGCTTTGAAGATTTGGAGTTACATCGAATCGAGGCATATGTGTCGCCAGCGAATGAAGGCTCGTACCACGTTCTTGAAAATGCCGATTATTCGAGAGAAGGACTGCTAAAAGAAATTCTCTACATAAATGGCAAGTGGGTTGATCATTATTTATACGCAAAAATTGAAAGTGAACATTGAAAGGGTAAGACGATTTGGCAACGTTTTGTTGGCAAAAGTAAATTACTCTTGCGCAGTATATTGAATGAAGAATAGAACAAAAAAGGATCATGCGATTGCATGATCCTTTTAAGCATTCATATATTAGGCATTATAGCCGTTTGTTACTAAATCTAGTTTACCTGTCTTAGGATCAATAATTAATCCATGGACTGGAATATCTTTTGCGATTAGTGGATGATTGCGAACAACGTTTACGCTGTTTTCAACATCAGCCTCTAAATCTGTGAAGCCTTCCAACCATTTCGCAACATTGATTCCAGAACTGTTTAAAATATCGAAAACACTTTCATCGATTCCTCGACTTTTAATCGTTTCGATTACTTTTTCCGGATTCATGGAGTTCATACCACAGTCACGATGACCAACGATGAATACTTCCTCCGCTTTTAAAGCATAAACAGCTACTAGTAAACTACGCATGACACTGCCATATGGATGATCAACTTGAGCACCAGCAGTTTTAATCATTTTCGCATCACCATTTTTAATGTTCATCGCTTTATTAATTAATTCAATTAAGCGAGCATCCATACAAGTGATGATTGCAATTTTCTTACTCGGCACCCCATCCGAAATATAAGAAGCGTATTCTTTGTTTTCCACGAAATTTTCATTGAACGATAAAATATCATTTAACTTTGTCATAATGACTCCCCTTCCATGCTTCATTTTATTTTATAGGAAAGTTCCGCAAAATGAAATAATTTATTCAAAAAAGGGAAGAAAACTGACTATTTAAGATATTGTAGTGTCTCAGTCGACAAGCCAGTACCAATTGCTACAGATTCTAGTGGAGAAGCTGCGCGGTAAACTGGAATGAATAATTCGTTCGATAACCATTCGTCTAAACCGTGAATTAAAGAAGTACCACCAGATAGTACAATTCCGCGTTCTACGATGTCACCAGCTAATTCTGGAGGGCAGCTTTCAAGTGTACGGCGAATCACTTCAATAATTGATTGGAATGTTTCAGATAGACAGTCATGTAACTGCATTGAATTTAGTTCAATCGAGCGTGGAAGCCCTGTTACTAAGTCACGGCCAGTAACGGTCATTTCAACTACTGCATGTTCGATAGGCGCATGAGCGATTGTAATTTTGATTTCTTCAGCCGTTTTCGCACCGATTAAAATGCTGAACTCTTTACGAAGGAAGTGGATGATTTCATTATTAATGCGATCGCCACCAACTTTTAATGTGTTCGTCGTTACGACACCACCAAGTGAGATAATGCCAACTTCTGTCGTACCGCCACCTAAATCAACGATTGCGCTTGCTGTTGGTTCGTTAACTGGTAGTTCTGATCCTAAAGCTGCTGCGATTGGTTCATCAATGATGAATACTTCTTTTGCGCCACATTGTTTAACGGCATCTTGAATAGCTAAACGTTCAACTGATGTTGCACCAGATGGAGCGCAGACAACTACGCTAGGTTTTTTGAATCCGCTTTTACCTTTTAATGAAAGTTCTAGTACTTTTTTTAGTAAAGCGCTAGTCATATCAAAGTCGGCAATAACGCCATCTTTTAGTGGGTGACATACAGTAATTGATGGTGGTGTTTTACCAATCATCGCTTTTGCTTCATTGCCGATTGCTAAAACTTGTTTTGTTTTTGTGTTTACTGCGATAACAGACGGTTCGTTTAAAACGATCCCTTTATTTTTAATATACACAAGTGTATTTGCTGTCCCTAAGTCTATTCCGATTGCTGATGATGAAAACATCTTCAACGCCTCCTAAATTCTCTATACCAACTGTTTCTACATATGTATATAGATGAATAATAAATTTCCATTATGTAAGTATAGATGAATAAAAAAGGGAATGGTATGTTAAAAATACCCATTTCTTTTTTATTACATTTTATTAATATTTAGAAACGCTTATTTATAAAGGGTTTGAACAGTTTTTTAGGAGTATAGTAGGAGGGGGGAATCGTAAAAATGAAAAGAACGTCTTATCCTTGTAAAAAAGGATAGACGTTCATTTTCAATACTTGGTTGTAGGTTTTGGGTCAACAATTTCAGATTGCTTAGAATCAAGCCCAACGCGTAAGTAATGTACGAATAAAGCTCCGACACCTAAAATTGCAGCCATATAGCCAATAATTGTCACAACATATAAGCCCATTGTATGATCCCCTCTCTACTAGAATGCAGTTAATAACTCAACTATACATTAATTACCAAAGGAAGAACAGTGTAAAAATAGAAAAAATTAGTAGATGTTAATTAGAACGCCCAGTTACCGTTACGGAACACAGGAACTACTGTGCCATCCTCTTTAACCCCATCAATATTCATCTCGCCAGAACCGACCATGAAATCGACATGCGTCATACTTTGATTTAAGCCAGCTACAGCTAATTCATCCTGTGACATAGAAGTACCATTTTCAACACAGAAAGTATAAGCGCTACCGATTGCTAAGTGATTCGAAGCATTTTCATCGAATAAAGTGTTGTAGTAAAGTAAGCCAGAATCTGAAATTGGTGACTGGTGAGGGACAAGTGCCACTTCACCTAAATAATGCGAACCTTCGTCAGTAGCGATTAAGTTTTTCAAGACAGTCTCACCTTCAGCAGCTTCTACATCTACAATACGCCCTTTTTCAAAAGTGATTTTGAAATCATCAATAATATTTCCGCTGTAGCTTAAAGGTTTTGTACTACTTACATACCCATCTACGCCACCTTTTAACGGTGCTGTGAAAACTTCTTCAGTTGGAATATTTGCCATGAAATCAAAGCCGTTGACGTTCTTACTGCCGCCACCGCCCCAAATATGTGCATCAGGTAGTTCGATTACTAAATCCGTACCCGGAGCAGTATAATGAAGTTTTTCGAAACGAAGTTCATTTAATTCCTTCACTTTTTTACTAAGTGTTTCATCATGTTTTTTCCATGCTGCTACAGGATCTTCTAAATCTGCACGAGTCGCTTGGAAAATCGCATCCCATAGTGCTGGAACTTGTTGTTCAGTAGGTAAGTGACCGAACATTTTTTTCGCCCAATCTTCAGAAGGAGCTGCCATGACAGTCCAACTAACTTTATTCGCTTGAGAAGCTTGGCGATACTTCGCTAATCCTTGACCTGCAGCTTTTTGGAATGCAGCGATTTTTTCAGCATCCACACCTTTTAATAAATCAGGGCTTGATGATTTAATTTTAATAAAAGCACCGCCGTGTTCAGCTAACCATTCCTTCTCAACTTTTTGCCATTCAGGGAAGTGATCGAACTCTTCTAAAGGAGCATTATCGTAATGGAGGCGAGTAATGACATCATCTTCGTAGTTTACGAATACTTGTTTCGCGCCAGCTTCGTATCCTTTTTTAGCAATTAATTGAGCTAATTGAGCATTTTCAATCGTGACATCGACGAATAAATATTGCCCCTTTTGTAAATTAGAACCTACTCTTACTGCAAGTTCAGCATATTTTTCTAATTTCTCTTCAAATGAAAACATGAAATCCCATCCTTTAATTATAATAGTGAAGTATACATTTATATTTTCATCTATTTCGGGTGTCGAATCAAGTAAAAGAACAGAATACTTAGATATTAAAAAATTGATATTAAATAGCATATAATTAGAGCGTTGGAGAAATTGGTAGCAAACTACATAATAAATAGTATTTTCGTCACAATACAATTGTATTTCTTTGATGAACTGTATTAAGATTTTAAAAAATGTACCGAAATAAAATAGAGAATGACGACTTTGGAGGTTCTGAAATGGATATATCATCATTAGTAGGTATAATACTTGGTTTTGTCTCGCTTCTTGTCGGGATGTACTTTAAAGGTGTAACACCAGATGCACTGCTAAATCCAGCAGCACTCTTTATCATTATTCTAGGAACAATTGCGACGGTCGTAATTGCATTCCCTATGAGTGAGTTAAAGCGTATTCCTAAGCTGTTTGGGATTTTATTTAAAGAAAAGAAAGCTGTGAATGATTTAGAAATTATTAAATTATTTTCTAGCTGGGCAGATCTAGCTCGTCGAGAAGGTTTACTTGCGTTAGAGAGTAAAGTAGACGAGGTAAATGATCCGTTCTTGAAAAATGGTTTAACATTGGCAATTGACGGCCAAAATGCGGACTATATCCGTGACGTTTTAACTGAAGAAGTTGAATCAATGGAAGAAAGACATACAACTGGCGCTCAAATTTTCACTCAAGCAGGTACATATGCTCCGACACTAGGTGTATTAGGAGCAGTAATTGGTCTGATTGCCGCGCTAAAAGAGTTAGACGATGTTGAAAAACTAGGTATGGCGATTTCAGCAGCATTCGTTGCGACACTATTAGGTATCTTTACAGGTTATGTTTTATGGCATCCATTTGCGAATAAATTAAAACGTAAATCTGCAGTAGAAGTGAAGCAAAAAATGATGATGATCGAAGGTATTTTATCAGTATTAGAGGGGGAGGCTCCTCGCGTGATCGAACAAAAATTAGCGTCTTATTTACCTAAGAGTGAACGTGCTAAAATACTGGACGAAAGCGGGGCAGATGGCCTTGGCAAAGAGAGCTAAAAAGCATAAAAAACACGAAGAACATATTCCAGAATCATGGCTTATTCCATATGCGGATATTTTAACGCTGTTATTAGCGCTGTTCATTGTATTGTTTGCATCATCTTCAGTTGATGTAAAGAAACTTGCGCAATTATCTGCAGTCTTTAATACAGTATTTGATGGCGGCTCTGGTGTAATGGACAATCCATCACCTATCGAATCACAAAATCCTGTAAGTCAGCAAATGAGTGCTTATGAGGAAGATCAGCGACAATTAGAAGAAATCGAGTCAGATGTTGAACAATTTATCGCAGAGAAAGAACTTGAAGGTAAATTTGATACGAAGATGACAGAAGATGGGCTTCTAGTCACGATCAAAGCGAGTGTTCTATTCTCGCCAGGTAAGGCAGAAATCATGCCGGAATATCACTACATTGCGAAAGATTTATCAAAAGTATTAAATCTTGAACCAAAAAGATCTGTCGTAGTATCTGGCTATACCGATACAGTACCGAGTACAGGAGGCGTTTATGCTTCTAACTGGGAACTTAGTGCGATGCGAGCAGTTAATTTCTTAACTTTACTTGTAAATTCTAATAGCAAATTGGACCCTGCATTCTTCAGTGCAAAAGGTTACGGAGAGAACAATCCAGTAGCGAGTAATAAGACTGAAGACGGTAAGGCGAAAAACCGCCGTGTAGAAGTATTAGTGAAGCCACTTGTAAAAGAGGATGGCTCTTCATACGAAGAGAAGAAATAATAATTTAATTACGAAAGAGGAGATCGCACTGCGACCTCCTCTTTTTTATGGTATGAAAAAGAGGAACTGCGCAAAAGCACAGCTCCTCTTCAAGTGATTAGATCTATTTACGCAATGAGCCTAGTTCCGCTACGATTGCTTGCATCTCACTTGGACTGAAAGCGTCACGTTTATGAACTAATTCATAAAGATAAACTAAGTCTTCGTAATTACTAGAATCAAAATGCTCTGGCTTCATTGCATCTGCATTTACCATGCGTAATTTGTCTTTGATTGCTTCAATGATAAAATGTACATTTTCAGTTGATGGTGATGATAAGTCCAAGGGAAACCCCTACCTTTCGAAATGGTTACCTTGTAATCATTCCATTTCACTGTTCAATTGTCAATTATCAATTTTGTGAACGAAGAGCTAACTTTTCTTCCTTCAGCGTTTTTTGTATAATGCGCGTTTCCGCAACGATTACACCAGATAGACCAATTAATCCAATTAAGTTTGGAATCGCCATTAAACCGTTCGCTACGTCTGAGAATGTCCATACTAAGTCTAATGAAGAAGTAGCACCAACATAAACGAATAGAACGAAGACAATACGGTAAATTGTAATTGCGCCTGGAGCTTTAATTAAATACTGTAAACATTTCTCGCCGTAGTAAGCCCAGCCCATAATTGTTGAAGATGCGAAGAATACTAAACCAATCGCAACGACATAAGGACCGAATGAGCCTAAGAAAGTACCGAATGCAGCAGTAGTTAATTCATTTGCTTGGATGTCAGGGTTTTTGTAAACGCCAGACATTACGATTGTTAAACCTGTAATAGAACAGATTACTAATGTATCTAAGAACACTTGCGTCATCGAGATTAATGCTTGACGGCCTGGTAAATCTGTTTTTGCAGCGGCTGCAGCGATTGGAGCCGAACCAAGACCTGCCTCATTCGAGAAGATCCCTCGGGCAACCCCGTAACGAATAGCGGCACCGACAGCACCACCACCGACAGCAGCTCCTGTGAATGCATCACTAATGATGACACCGAATGCAGCTGGTACTGAAGAAAAGTTCATAATGATAACGATTAAACCTGCAACTAAATAGAATAATGCCATGACTGGAACGAATATAGCAGTTACGTTACCAATTGAAGAAATACCACCTAAAATTACTAAACCAACAACAATTGTTAAAACAACACCTGTAATCCAAGGGTCAATGCTGAATGTGTTTTTAACTACACCAGCTACTGAGTTAGATTGTGTACCATTACCGATACCGAATGATGCCATAACACCAAAGACAGCGAACAATACTGCTAGCCATTTTTGTTTTAAACCGCGTTCTAAGTAGTACATCGGTCCACCAGCCATTTTACCATTTGAATCTTTCACACGGTATTTAACAGCTAATAATGCCTCAGAATACTTAGTCGCCATACCTAATACTGCTGCGATCCACATCCAGAAGATTGCTCCTGGGCCCCCTAAAATTACAGCAGTTGCAACCCCAACGATGTTACCCGTACCAACAGTTGCAGCTAGTGCAGTCGTCAGTGCTTGGAATTGCGTAATATCTCCTTCAGCTTCTTTACTATGCTTCTTAGAAAATACTAAGCGTAGTGCAGTTGGTAATAAACGAATCTGTAAGAAACCTACTCGAATCGTTAAGAAGATACCCGTACCGATGATCAAGACAATCAGTGGAATCCCCCATAACACACCTGAAACCTCGCCTAGAAATGCATTTAACTTGTCACCAAAAGCTCCCATAAAAATCCCCCTTAAAATATAAGAATTAGAACAAATTGTAAGACTTATTCCTATTTTCTTAAAATTCAGTCATATTGTCAATCTTTATTATCAGAATTGTTATAGTACAAATTTTTTTCGTTCGACAAGACATAGGTGACGGTTTACTGATAAGGTAGAAGGGTACTATAATTACTATATAAATACATACTAGATTTGGAGGAATTTGAAATGGTAAAAAAACTTTGTTTAGGAATTGCTTTAGGAGCAGTTGCAGGAGCGGCGATTAGTTTATTAGATCGAAATACGCGTGAACAAACAATTCAAAAAGCGACAAATATTAAAACGGATGTTCAGTATCTTTATTACAGCCGTGATCAAGTGAAGGAAAATGCGAAAGGTAAGTTTAGTAAAGTGCAGGGCTTACTTGAAAATGTTATGGAGAATAAAGACTTCTATTTAGAAAAGATTGCGGAATTAAAAGAAACAACGCCAAAGTTGGCACAGCAATTCCAGCAAACGAAAGAAGCATTTAGTAAAGAATCATCAGAACCTAAAAAACCAGAAGAGGTTATTCATTTATAAAAAGGAGGAATGCTTGTGGGGAAGTATAAAAACGACCGATCTTCTGAAATCTTTAATCGTATGAAGTTGATGCGATTTGAGAAAAAGAAAGCAATGACTGATTTTGATTACACAGCCCCGAAAGGATTTCTCAAGGGCCTCATAAACGGCGTGAAGGAAGCAGATGTTTCAAGTGCTGGCGCACAGTTAGCTTATTTCTTCTTGCTATCGTTATTTCCTTTGCTAATTTTTTTATTAACTTTGCTTCCATTCTTGAACTTGCCACAGGAACAAGTTTTTACAATGCTAGAAAATATTTTGCCTGAACAAGTATTTAGCTTGATCGAAAGTACAATCAAAGATGTGTTGAGTAATCGTAATGGTGGATTACTATCAGTTGGTATTATTGCAACGCTATGGTCAGCATCAAATGGTGTAAATGCGCTTATTAAGAACTTAAATAAATCATATGATATTACCGAAACAAGACCATTTATTGTTGCTCGTGCGGTATCTATTTTCTTTACTGTTTTATTAATTGGTTTAATTATTGTAGCACTTGTACTCCCGGTTTTCGGTAAAACGATTGGCCAATTTATGTTTGAAGTAATCGGCTTAAAAGAAGGTTTCTTAATCGTATGGAACTATGTACGTATTATTATTCCACCATTCTTAATTGTGACAGTTCTGGTGTTACTTTATTGGATTGCTCCAAATGTCAAAATCTACTTTAGACATGCAATACCAGGTGCCTTGTTCGCTACAATAGCATGGGTATTGATTTCATTTGGATTCTCTTTTTATATTAGTAACTTCGCAAACTACTCGAAAACATATGGTAGTATCGGTGGTATCATTATTTTAATGTTATGGCTTTATATAACAGGTATTGTCTTAGTAGTAGGTGGGCAAGTGAATGTAGCTTTCCAAAAGAGGAAGAAACAACTGGATTCAAAATAATTAAAGAGACATCACATTGTTCAATGTGATGTCTCTTTTTGCAGTCATTATTTAACTTTTGAATTCAACATACGTAAACCGTTTAAAATAACTAGAATTGTACTACCTTCATGGCCGATTACACCAAGTGGTAAATTGACGATTTGAAGGAAGTTAGAAATGATTAGTAGCATGATCACCGTGATGGAGAAGATGATGTTTTGTTTAATGATTCGTTGCATTTTCTGTGATAATTTCACAGCGTATGCGATTTTAGATAGATCATTTTTCATTAAGACAACATCTGCAGTTTCAAGTGCAACATCCGTACCTTCGCCCATTGCAATCCCTGTAGTAGCGGTTGCTAGAGCTGGGGCATCATTGATTCCATCTCCAACCATTCCAACATATTTATATTTCTCAAGCAATTCTTTCATATGTTTCACTTTTGTTTCTGGTAGACATTCAGCAATCGCTTGCTCAACGCCTGCTTCTTTTGCAATAACATTGGCAGTATTCGTATTATCACCAGTTAACATGATCGTATGAATACCCATATCATTTAACTGTTTGATGGCGATTTTTGATTGTTCTCGAACGGTATCTTTCATTGCTGCTAAAGCGACAATGCCTTGTTCATTCGCCATGAAGATTACTGTCTTACCTTCATTCGTAAGTTGTTCCGCAATATTATTTTGGAATGCTCGTACTCGGTCGAATCCGACAAATTCAGGTTTCCCAACATTGTATGTCACACCATCAATTGTCCCTTTCAAACCCCAGCCTGGAATATCTTCAATTTGGGCTTTGTGGAAATTCGTAATGCCTTGTTTGCGTGCATATGATGTAATCGCGATTGCTAATGGGTGATTCGATTGAGATTCAACGCCAGCAATCATCGATAATAATTGTTGTTCATCTTGACCATCAGCGACGATGAAGTCCGTCACAATTGGTTTCCCCTGTGTTAATGTACCAGTTTTATCAAAAGCAATTGCTTTCAAAGAGCTTAAATGTTCAATGTGTAAACCGCCTTTGAAAAGGACACCGTGACGAGCGCCGTTCGATATGGCAGAAAGTGTAGCGGGTGTAATCGCTGCAACTAATGCACATGGTGAAGCTACAACGAGTAAGACCATTGCGCGGTAGAATGTTGTATTCCAATCCCAACCTAGAATGAAGTGGGGAAGGAATAGCATTAATCCAACAACTGCTAAAACAATTTTTACATACGTACCTTCAAATCTTTCGATGAATTGTTGTGAAGGTGATTTTTCGCTTTGTGCAGATTGTACAAGTTCAATAATTTTAGAGAAAAGTGATTCTGAATTCGGTTTAGTCATTTCGACTGTAATCGCACCCGTCATATTAACAGTTCCTGCGAATACTTCGTCATGAATATTTTTAGTGACAGGAATTGATTCGCCCGTAATCGCAGCTTCATCAATAGTAGAAATACCATCAACGACAGTACCATCAGTTGGAACACGCTCGCCTGGTTTGATTAATAGTCGATCACCAATTGCTAATTCAGAAATTAAAACAGATTTAGTTGAGCCATCTGGTAATAGTAGATTCGCATCTTCAGGTTGTAAGTCCATCAGTGCAGAAATTTCTTTATGACTTTTATTCATCGCATAAGTTTCCATTGCACCACTTACTGCGAAGATGAAAATAAGTACAGCACCTTCAGTCCAGTAACCGATCACTGCAGAACCAACTGCTGCTAAAATCATTAACAACTCGACATTTAAAGTTTTATTTTCAATTGTTTCCTCGATACCTTCTTTTGCTTTCGCAAATCCGCCGATGATAAATGCAGCGATATAAAGTCCAACTACTAAGCCTGTTTCACCAATGTTCTTACTTAGGATCCAAGCTGCTAAAATTAATACTCCAGAAAATAAAGCGGCATATAATTCGCCATGTGACTTCATTTTCTCAATTAGTGTTTGTTCAGTTTGAGCCATTATGATTCCTCCTTGAGAATGAATATCATTATTAAAACGTTATATGAAGAAAAGAAAGCTATGTATATCAGCTAATTCTTCGTCATTCAATTTCATTTTTTAGTTTATAATCATTATAAATAAGAGTGAGGAAAATGTCAACTAGTTGAGAAAATGATACTGATTATCACTATCATTGAGGTTTTAAATTATAATCATTCTTATTAAAGGCGAGTAGCTATGTAATCTATACCCTAATTTTGGCAATAAAAAAACTGCCCCGAAGGACAGCTTTCATATCGTATTAGAATACGCGATCAGCGTGTGCAGCTAATTTTTCTAATGAAGATTTTTGAACATCAGCGTGTAATGAATTACCGTGTGAATCCATTGTTACTACTGCTGTAAATCCTTCAACAGCTAAATGCCACATTGCTTCAGGAATACCGAAGTCTAATAAATCTACGCCATCAACTGATTTAATACAGTCAGCATAGTATTGTGCAGCGCCACCGATTGCATTTAAGTAAACGCCACCGTGTTCTTCAAGTGCAGCAAGAGTTTTTGGCCCCATTCCGCCTTTACCCATAACAGCGCGAATACCGAATTTCTTCATAATATCGCCTTGGTATGGTTCTTCACGAATTGAAGTCGTTGGGCCAGCAGCTTTTACAGTCCAGTTATCTTCTGCATCTTTCGCCATTACTGGACCACAGTGATAAATGATTTGACCATCTAAGTCTACAGGAGCATCGTGGCTCATTAAGTGATGGTGGATTGCGTCACGGCCAGTGTACATACGACCAGTGATTTTCACTACGTCACCAACTTTTAATGAACGGATTTTTTCTTCAGAGATTGGAGCAGTTAATTCAACAACTTCGCCTTGTTGTGTATTACCAGCTTTTGCTTCTTCTTCAAATCCGATTTTTTCGCCATCTTGGTAATGCCAGTTCATAATTTCGCCAGTTTCAGCATTGATGTCTACCGCCATACGACGGTAAGCCCAACAGTTGTAAGCTACTGATACGAAGAATGAAGCAGGGATACGGTGCATAACGCCGATTTTACAACCTAGTAAAGTTGCTTCACCGCCGAAGCCCATTGTACCGATACCGAATGTGTTTGATTTTTCAACGATATACTGTTCTAATTTCGCAAGATCTTCATTAGGATTTACATCATCAACGTGACGGAATAATTGCTCTTTTGCTAAATCGTATCCAGAAGAACGATCTCCACCGATTCCAACGCCGATAAATCCAGCTGAACAGCCTTGCCCTTGTGCTTGGTAAACTGAATGTAAAATACATTTACGAATACCATCAAGGTCACGACCAGCACGTCCTAAACCTTCTAACTCAGTAGGTAAGCTGTATTGGATGTTTTTGTTTTCACAGCCGCCACCTTTAAGGATTAGTTTCATCTCGATATAATCTTTTTCCCATTGTTCAAATTTCACAACAGGTAAACCATCGCCTAAGTTATCGCCACTGTTTTTACCAGTTAAAGAATCCACTGCGTTAGGACGTAATTTAGCATCGCCAGTAGTTGCTGCGATTGCTTTTTTAATCATTTCTTTAATTTCGATTTGATTTACGCCAACAGGAGTTTTTATTTTGAAAGTTGGTAAACCAGTATCTTGGCAAATTGGAGAAACATTATCATCAGCCATGAAGATATTGTTTGCGATTGTATCTAAACTCATCGCTGCACGAGTTCCAGCGTTTTCTGCATCCTTCGCCTTTTTAATTGCACGACGAACGTCTTTTGGAAGATTCGTCGATGTTTCGGTTACTAAATTATAAATACTTTGTTCAAGATTTGCTAAATTCATAAAAATGGCCCCCTCAAAGAGTTATATGTGAATCATTCATATTATAACGTGTAAAAGATAGTAGAAAAAGAGAATATAGAGAAATATAGTTATTTATTAAGCAACTGCATGAAAAAACAGACTGGAGCAATAGAAAAAAAGAGAAGAAACCATTCATTCATGATTTCTTCTCCTCATATAGAAATTACTGTAGTGTGTTCACACTTGAAAGTTATTTTTCGTTTTCTGAACGGTGTTTAAAAGTATCCATCTTGTCTTCGATATCATCTACCATTGAAATAAGACGGTCAATATCTTCTAATTCAGTCGTTTCAGGATCGATTGCATCTAACACTTCTACGAAGATTTGTAGACGCTCTTTTAAATAGGTTACTTGCTGATCTTTATTCGTAATTGATTTACTCATCAGTACACCTCATTTCATTCAAATTCATCGTAACGGATTTTATAAATTTTTTCAATGATGAACGGATAAATTATTTATTTATTGAATAACATAGTCAGAAAATTTACTTTATTGATGTCTTATGATAATATGTACTTAACCTTTTAGGAAGGAGGATATATAGAATCACGTGTCCAACTTAATAGTAAGGGAACAGCCTAGTTTGATCATCCACTTTTTATATAAATGTATATAAAGTTTATTCGATTGAAGCAAATGCCTAATCACAACCCTCTTCCGCGTTTTTAGGTCAATCAATAATAGAGTTAAAGTGAGATGATGAAAGTACTCGAAGGGCCCCAAGAAAAGGAGGGAGTTTTAAACCCATCTCGGCTTTTTGCTTATGCCGATGCAGTTTAGAATCAATCATATGAAAACTATAGAACGTAATTGAACTCATTAGTCGATGAAAGTGGCTGATGAGTTCTTTTATTTATGTACAGTTTTCTTAATTTTCCGTGTATGCGAGAATCTATATAGTCCATTTGAGAAATATGATACGATATGAGCGGTTTACTACGAGATATGAACTATTAAATAAGAAGGGGATTGATTAGTTGCTGCGAAATATGGATGCGGAGAAAAAGAGGTTTTGGATTTTAGTCATTATTGTATCTATTTCTGGTTTTTCTCAAGGGATGTTATTGCCACTCATTTCAGTCATATTTGAAAATGACGGCGTATCATCTTCATTAAATGGATTAAACGCAACAGGATTGTATTTAGGAACATTGTTAATAGCGCCTTTTGTTGAACATCCTTTGAGAAAGTTCGGCTATAAACCAGTCATTATTACTGGTGGGGCAATCGTATTTTCAGCATTATTCCTTTTCCCATTTTGGAAAAGCGTAATGTTCTGGTTCATTTTAAGATTGTTAATTGGTGTTGGGGATCACGCACTTCACTATGCGACACAAACTTGGATTACGACGACAGCTCCAGCTGAGAAATTAGGTAAAAATGTCGCAATCTATGGCTTATCATTCGGTCTAGGTTTTGCGGTAGGTCCACAATTCGTACCGCTAGTAGCAATTAGTGAAGCATTACCGTTCATCGTTTCTTCATTATTATGTTTATTTGCTTGGTCATTTATTTTCTTCCTTAAAAATGAAAAACCTGAACCAATTCAAATCAATCAACATGGTAATACTTTTGCGCGTTATGGCAAAGCGATGAAATATGCATGGGTAGCATTCCTACCTCCGCTAGTTTATGGTTTCTTAGAATCATCATTAAATGCGATTTTCCCGGTTTATGCGGTGCGGAATGACTTTGATTTATCAATGTTAGCATTTACATTATCAGCATTTGCAATCGGAGGAATCATTACACAAGTGCCGCTTGGTACACTCGGTGATCGAATTGGTCGACGAAAAGTATCATTACTCGCACTTGGTGGCGGTGGAATTATGTTCTTCTTAGGAAGTTTTGTGGAATCATCGGAATGGTTAGTATTGATCGTATTCTTAATCGCAGGTATGTTCTGTGGTTCGGTATTCTCACTCGGTATTTCATATATGACCGATTTAACACCAAAGGAATTACTGCCAACAGGGAATTTACTATGTAGTATTTTCTTCAGTGTCGGAAGTTTAGCAGGTCCATTCCTAGGTGGGGCATATGTAGAATATGTCGATGCAAGTTTCCTATTCCTAGTATCAGGCCTAATCATGGTCGTATTTTTAATCGCTTTATTCTTTGGTAAAGAAGATAAAGTACAATCTGAACAATAAGAAAGACCGCATGGCGAAGTATGAACTTCATCATGCGGCCTTTTTTGTTATTTATTTTTTAAAGTTAGTAATGTAACACTTTCAACATGTGCTGTTTGAGGGAACATATCAAGTGGTTGAATATATTCAACTTTGTAGTTCTTCGTCAATTGTGCTAAATCCTTCGCCAATGTAGAAGGGTTACATGAAGTATAAACGAAGCGTTTTGGCTTAACTTTATTAATTGTATCAATTAAGCTTTGCGCTAATCCAGTACGTGGTGGGTCAACTGTCAGTACATCAGGAACAAAGCCGTCTTTCTGCCATTGATCTAACCAATGTTCTGCACTACCATCTTCATATTTAATATGTGTTAAGTTGTGATTTTCAGCATTTTGCTTCGCGTTTTTGATACTTTCAGGAATGATATCCATCGCACGAACTTCAGAAGCGCCATCTGCTAACCACATACCGATTGTTCCAACGCCACAATAAGCATCTACTACTGTTTCTTTGCCTGTTAGGGCAGCAGCTTTTTTGATTTCATTGTATAGCTGAACCGTTTGCGTCGGGTTCAATTGGAAGAATGCACGAGCAGAAAGGTCAAATGCGAATTCGCCAAGTTCTTCGTGAATTGTTTCTTTACCAGCTAGAACGACAGTCGTATCACCGAAAATAAGTGATGTGTCTGCGTTATTAACATTTTGTACGATGGATACGATTGAGTGATCAATTGCTTTTAGACGTTCGATGAATTCTTCTTTACGAGGGAAGTTTTTACGAGTTGTAATGATTACCACTTGTACTTCATTCGTTTGAATCGCAACGCGTACTACAATCGTACGGATGATTCCTTTTGTAGAACGACCGTCATATACTGCGATGCCAAGATCTTCGATGATCTCTTTTGCTGCATTTGTAATGATGTTCGTAATACGATCTTGTACAATACAATCATCGATATCTAATAGAATATGACTATTTTCAGCGAAAAGTCCTGCTTGCACGCGACCGCCAGATTTTCGAACTTGGAATTGACTCTTATTACGGTAATTCCAAGGATCTTCCATGCCGATCGTATTGCGTACGTCGATTTTCTTCGCATGTTTTGGTACATATTTTTGTAATGCTTGTAGCACTGTATGTTTTTTCGCAACAAGTTGGCTACCGTAAGTCATATGCTGCATTTGGCAACCGCCACATGAATCATATACAGGGCAAGGTGGTGTTACACGGAATTTCGATGCTTTCTGTACTTTTAAAACTTTAGCTTCGGAAAAGTTACGCCCAACTTTCGTAATTTCAGCATACACTTCTTCGCCAATTAAAGCGCCAGGGATGAAAACGATATTCTTTTTATAATAGCCGATCCCTTCACCGTTAATACCTAACTTCTTTATATCCAACGGAATACGTTTGCCGACTTCCATTATTGTTTCTTGCATAATAAAATCCACGTCCTTCAGCCGATTTTTTCGGCAGTTATTAAATCATTTCTTCATTATAACGAACGTAGCGCTTGAATAATAGTCCATTAGAAAAGATTCACTAATGCGTCTTTTATTTTCGGGTAATTAAATTCGAATCCATGCTCAATTAGTTTGGTCGGTAGCACGCGTTGACCTTCTAATACCATGATGCTTTTTTCGCCAAGTGCAACTTTTAAAAGTGGTGAAGGTGTCGGGAACCAATGTGGTTTATGCAGTACTTGGCCGATTGTTTGACCAAGTTGTTTCATGCGAATAGGATTCGGTGATGTCACATTTACAGGTCCCTTAATAGTAGAATCATGAATGACGAAATCAATTGCCTTCACAACATCATCGATATGCACCCATGAAACCCATTGAATACCAGAGCCTAAATTGCCCCCTGCGTAAAATTTATAAGGGAGTGCCATCATCGGTAATGCACCGCCATCTTCCCCGAGAATGACACCGAATCGAGTTTGAACTGAACGAACGCCAAATTCTTCTGCTTTTTTCGCGAGATGTTCCCATTTCTGTACAGTATCACCGAGAAAGTCATTTGCGAAAATGGTTGATGATTCATCATAAACTGCTCTTTCTGAAATTGGATAAATTCCAACAGCACTCGCATTAATATATACTTTTGGCTTCGTATGTAGCTGGTCGATTATGTTCAAAACTTCCTTCGTTGTCTTCACGCGGCTTTGCACAATTTTTTCTTTTTGCGAGTCTGTCCAACGTCCTTCATTTAAAGAAGTTCCAGCTAAGTTAATAAAAGCATCCGCATCTTCAAGGCAATCTAATGTTTGTTGTGGAGTGGGCGACCATTGAAGGTGTTTAATAGAACCTTCCAAATGTGATGGTTTGCGCGAGAGAATCAAGACTTCATGTTTTTGCGCGGTGAAAAACGCTGTTAATCGCTGTCCTAAAAATCCGCTACCACCTGCAATAATGATTTTCATAATATGAACCCCTTTCTACGTCTCTTTTTAATAATTGTACCCTTTATCGAGTAGAAACATGCAATGATTGCTATAGGTTGTCCTCGCTAAAAGATGTATAATGGAGAAATGGAGGTGATTGAAATGGCACAGGTCATTACGAAAATTACTCGTCAAAAAAGGAATGAAGAGCGCTATAATATTTTTCTCGATGAAAAGTATGCGTTTAGTGTCGATGAATCAATCATCATCCAGTATGGTCTTACGAAAGGGAAGATATTGGACGAGATGGTTGTTGGCGAAATTACTTTTGACGATGAAGTATCGAAAGCGTACAATCGAGGCCTATCTTATTTAAGTTTTCAAATGCGAAGTGAACATGAGATTCAGCAGAAATTGCTAAAAGAAGAGTACGGTGAAGCGGTAATTGCGGAAGCGATTCAGAAATTAATCCGAATTGGCTTGTTAGATGATCAAATGTATTCAAAAGCTTTAGCTGATACTAAAAAGAAAACTTCCAAAAAAGGTCCTAGAGCAATTATTCAGGATTTGAAGCAGAAGGGGATTGCCCCGAAACTGCAACAGGAAATGTTGGATGATTTCTCTGAAGAAGAGCAGTTAGAGATGGCATTGGATCTTGCAGAAAAGAAAGTAAGACAAGAGAAGAATAAAACGCCGAATCAAGTGAAGCAGAAAATCCAAGAATTTCTTATGCGAAAAGGCTATGATTTTTCAATCATTCAACAAGTCGTTCCAAAACTTGAGTTAGAGAAGCAAGAGGATGAATGGACGGAAATGATTGAGGTTCAAGGAGATAAGCAGTGGCGTAAATATAGCCAGAAATATTCAGGCTATGATTTGAAGATGAGAATGAAGCAATCACTTTATCAAAAGGGTTTTCCTGCTGAAGTGATTGATCAATATATAGAGATGAAGGAGCAAGAATAATGGAGAAGAAATATAGTGAGATGACACCAACTGAACTACGAGACTTAGTCGCTGTACTTCGTGAAAAAGCGAGACGCGCAGAGCAATTAGGTATTATCAATGAATTTGCAGTTTATGAACGTAAAGCATTGTTAGCGCAGGCTTTCTTATTAAACCCAGATGACTTTATTCCGGGAGAATTATACCGTATCCAAGGGGATCCAGGTATGTTCTTTAAAATCGATTATTTAAAAGGTGTTTACGCATGGGGCTACCGTCTAGGTGGTACGCAGCAAATTGAAGCGATTCCGATTTCAATGCTCGTAGACGTGAAGGAGGCTTTCTAAGTGGAAGAAAGAATTGTAGAACTTGCAGAATTATTACAACAGTCGAATGATCAACTTTCTGCTGAAAAAGCGAAGACTTGGGTTGAATTACTATGGTCGGATTTTGAAGCAACTTATGCGAGAGCAGGCTACACTTACAAAGGTGCCGAATTAACAGAGAAAATGATACGCCAATGGATTGAAAGTTACGGCGCTACATTACATGAATTTGTCGCACGTAATCCAAAATATGCGGATTTATTAAAATAAAAAAAAGAGCTGTTTCCACTTCGATTGATGAAGTAGAAACAGCTCTTTTGATTATAATAATTTACGATCTTCTTCTAATTTTGTTTGTAATTTTTCTTCAGAGAAAATCCAACCGGTATAGGAATTTACGATTTCCAATGTCGGGCTAATTTGTGCAACCGCCACGAATGGATAGCGGTTATTACTGCGGTAGCGTAAATCAATTAGGCGAACTTCGGTAAGGTCGTTTTCGATTTCTCGCATTTCTACACGATAGATTGGCGAGAATGAAAGGAAACTTTTGAAATTATCATCTTCTGTCGCTTTATTGAAAATCGGATTGTCAGGCAGCGGTTCGATTTCAAATTTATCTAATAATGTGATCGAGCGACCATACGCTCTTCCGACAAAGTGATGCGTTGTTGAATTGGCTGCTACTCGATATTGGAAGAAGTAGCGAGTTGGTGAAAGATAGATTTCTGTCGCATCTGGAATCGTATTTTGCACCGCTTGCTTGACTGCTCCATGAAGCCAAATTCTTATGATATAGTAAATGACGAGAATACCATATAAAATGGACATCGTAATAACTGGATTTGCGCCGAAAGCCCAAATCATAATCGCGATGACATGAAGGCCGAAAATAATCGGATCAAATGTATTGATGATGCCGAGCGCAACCCATTTTTTAGAGAACGGCCGTAAAGCTTGCGTTCCATAAGCATTGAATATATCTACGAAGACGTGCAATGCTACTGCAAAAAATGACCAAAGCCATAAATGGAGTGCGTTGGCGTCTGAAATGAAAAATGATAAAACGAGTGTAATGAGAATCGGCCAAATGATGACGGCAGGAATCGAATGCGTGATTCCACGGTGATGTCGAATGTAAACGGCATTATTTCTTAATTTTAAGACGGTATCAATGTCCGGTGCTTGTGAACCTAGGATGACTCCTGTAATAACTGCGGTGGCAGTAGCAGTACTACTTGCGACAGCAGGATCCACAAACGTCAATCCGCCAATTGCAATACCCATAACTAAGTGTGTCCCAGTATCCATAATGTCAACTCCTTAGCGAAATCGCTATAATCATTACTTCGGGTATAGCCATCGTTTTTATGATATGTTTATACCCTGTTTATTACTATTTTAAATCGAGGAGGCCCTCTGTGTCTTATAAATATGAAAAAGAATTTCGACAAAATTTAGTCGAATGGTTCGAAAATGAAAAAAGAGATTTACCGTGGCGCAAAACGAAAGACCCTTATAAAATCTGGGTGTCGGAAGTAATGCTACAACAAACACGTGTAGACACGGTCATTCCTTACTACGAAAATTTTTTAGAAAAGTTCCCAACAGTGCAACACCTAGCAGATGCTGAAGAAGAATTCTTATTGAAGCAGTGGGAAGGTCTTGGCTACTACTCTCGCGTGCGCAATCTACAAGCCGGTGTGCGAGAAGTTGTGGAAACTTATAATTCTATTGTACCTAAAACGCGTAAAGAAATCTCGACATTGAAAGGTGTCGGTCCCTATACAGCTGGAGCGGTATTGAGTATCGCTTATGGCGTACCCGAACATGCCGTTGATGGCAATGTCATGCGTGTTCTTAGTCGAGTTCTTCTATTAGAAGATGATATCGCACAACCGAAGTCGAAGAAAGTATTCGAAAAAGCGGTGATGGATCTAATCGATGTGAAGAAGCCATCCGAATTTAATCAAGGATTGATGGAACTTGGTGCGCTCGTATGTACGCCAACTTCTCCAAAATGTTTGCTCTGCCCTGTGCGTGATTATTGTGGCGCATTTGCTGAAGGTAGAACGACCGAACTGCCGATTAAAACGAAGAAAACGAAAGTGAAAAAATTAAGCTATGATGTTTTCGTCGTTGAAAATGAAGAAGGTAAACTTCTATTAGAGAAACGTCCCGAAACAGGTTTGCTCGCAAATATGTGGCAGTTCCCGATGATTGAACAAGCTGCTGAATACGCATCGACTGTTGAGTTATCTAAATCTTATCAAATTGAGTTAGGTGGTCAAAGTGAATTGCCTTCACTCAAGCATATCTTTTCTCATATTGTGTGGAATTTGAATAGTTTCTATATAAAAGGGGAATCTACTAAAGGTGACTGGTTCACTTTAGAACAGATTGCTGAATTGCCTTTACCAGTGCCAATGCAAAAAATATTACATTCATATAAAATTGAACGTTGTAAAATCGATTAATCGTATTTGGAAAAAACCGAGTCAATGTACATTTTTTAGCTAAACGAAACATTTTTGCTACACGTTTTTTCTTTACATTGTTATAATGTTACAAAGAACTTTTATTTAAAGACTACGTTTCACAAAGGTGGGCTAGATGATGGCAATTCCAATTGAAGGGGAAATTGTACAAATACATAGCTACAAGCATAACGGTCATATTCATCGTGTATGGCAGGAAACGATGGTTCTCAAAAGTACGCCTAAAATTATTATTGGCGCAAACGAGCGAACTTTAGTGACTGAATCGGACGGCAGAACTTGGCTAACGAGAGAGCCTTCGATTACTTATTTCCATACGGAGCTGTGGTTTAATATTATTTGTATGTTGCGTGAAGATGGCGTTTATTACTACTGTAATATGAGTTCGCCGTTTGTATTTGACAATAATGCGATTAAATATATTGATTATGATTTAGATGTGAAGGTATTTCCGGATATGTCTTATACTTTGCTTGATGAAGATGAGTATGAGCAGCATAAGGAAGAAATGGAGTATCCTCCTGTAATCGATCGTATTTTAAAAGCGAATGTAAACAAATTAATTAGTTGGATTCAACAAAGAAGAGGTCCATTTGCGCCAGATTTTATTGAAGCATGGACGAGTCGACATCGCTTGTATAAAGAGATGCACAATCCAGAATAGAGCGAATTAATAAACCAGGAATGGCTTCATACGCTATTTCTGGTTTTTATTCCGAATGAGAGGGAGTGAATGTTTTGGAAAGTATGAAAAGATATATGCAATTTGTTTGGCCTTATAAATGGGACATAGTCATTGCATTCTTCCTAGGAATCGTGAAATTTATGATTCCTCTATCAATACCTTTCATTATTCAAATTATTATTGATGATATTATTAACAATGATAAATTAACACCAGATGTAAAAACTTCGCAATTATTTATGTGGTTAGGTGTGATGGCGTTTGTATTCTTTATTTTACGTCCGCCAATCGAGTATTATCGTCAATATTTTGCACAAAGAATAAGTAACCGTGTGTTATATGATATTCGTACAAATATGTATGCCCATTTACAAAAACTTGGTTTGAAATTCTATTCGAATAATCGAGTAGGTGATGTCATATCTCGTACGATCAATGATGTGGAGCAGACGAAGGAATTCGTTGTGACTGGGTTGATGAATGTATGGATTGACCTTGTGACGGTATTTATCGCAATCGGCATTATGTTATATATGGATGTGAAATTAACATTAGTAACATTAATTGCACTACCGTTTTATATTGTCAGCGTGAAATTCTTCTTTACGAAACTACGATTTTTATCAAAAGAAAGATCTCGCGCGCTTGCAGGTGTTCAAAGTTATTTACATGAACGTGTGCAAGGGATGAGTGTTATTAAAAGTTTTACACTTGAAAAGCATGAGCAAGGCATTTTTAAAGAAGCGAATGGTAATTTCTTAGAGAAGGCTTTGGATCAAACCCGTTGGAATGCGAAAACTTTCATGGTCGTCAATACGATTACGGGTATTGCACCGGTAGCGGTAGTTGGATACGCGGGTTATCAAGTAATTCATGGCAATGTAACGGTAGGGGTTTTAGCAGCGTTTATCGGATATATCGATAGTTTATACAATCCGTTACGTCGTTTAGTCAATTCTTCAACTACTTTAACGCAGGCGGTTGCTTCAATGGATCGTATGTTTGATTTATTTGATGAGGAATATGATATTAATGATCGTAATGATGCGAAGTTACTTTCGAATGTGAAAGGGAAGGTTCAGTTTGATGATGTTGTCTTCCGTTACGATGATGAAGGGCGAAATGTATTAAATCATATTCAATTTACGATTGAGCCTGGACAAACAGCTGCTTTCGTAGGAATGAGTGGTGGCGGTAAATCGACGATCATTAGTTTAATTCCTCGTTTCTATGATGTCATCGAAGGGGCAATTCGTATCGATGATCAAGATGTGCGTGATACGACGATTCAGTCTTTACGTCATAATATCGGGATCGTCCAACAGGATAATGTGTTATTCAGTGATTCGATCCGAGAAAATATTATGATGGGGAATCCGAATGCGAGTGAGGAAGAAGTAATCGCTGCTGCAAAAGCTGCAAATGCGCATGACTTTATTTCTGAATTCCCGAATGGTTACGATACATTAGTTGGTGAGCGTGGCGTGAAATTGTCTGGTGGTCAGAAGCAGCGTGTAGCGATCGCGCGTGTATTCTTGAAAAATCCGCCAATCTTAATTTTAGATGAGGCAACGTCTGCTTTAGATTTAGAGAGTGAAGCGTTAATCCAAGAGTCACTCGATCGACTGGCTCATAATCGTACAACTTTAATCGTGGCGCATCGTCTGTCTACAATTACACATGCAGATAAGATTATGTTAATCGATCATGGTGAGTTAAAAGAGAGCGGTACTCATCAGGAGTTGATGGGGCAGCGTGGTCTTTACCATGACTTATTCCAGGTTCAGGTGTTGGATTAGGTTTGGGAGAGATAGAGGTAAGAGCGAAAAGAGATAAAAAAGAGATAAGAGATAAAAAAGAGATAAGAGATAGAAAAGAGATAAGAGATAGAGATAGAGAAACTTAAAAGATTTATAAGATAAAAGAAATAAATATTTAGGGTGAGTGGAATGGGGTTTAGTGTTTCACTCATCTTTTTTGTTTTGGATCAATGGTGATTGTAGTTGAAAGAAATAGCGATGACTCCTGCCGAAAAACAAGTGTGAAGCAATCCTTTCTTTCCACCTAAAGTGGAAAGAAATAGTGCGGCACTTGTCGGCGGAAAGCATTCGTTATTTCTGGAATCTAGGAATAAAAGATAAGGGCAAGGAAAAAAGCTGAAATCAGATGATTTCAGCTTTTTGTGTGGGTTATTTGCGAGAAGGGCGTTCTTCTCAAGGTAAGTGTGGTCTAGCTTTCTTCTCGGGTTTTGGTGTCTAGCTTGTTCCACTACTCTCTTTGAGTCACTTCGAAAACTCGGGGAAAAGTGGTGGGGCTTTTACTTTTCCTTCGTTTCCTCCAGTGCTCTCGAGAGTCCCGAGTGGAAACGCTTTTCGAGTTTACTTTTCCTTCGAATTTTCCAGATTTTCCGCATATGGGCGAGCGTTTTGCGCTTTTCTATCGGTGTCTAGCTCCGGTGGCTTATCTCTTTGAGTCACTTCGAAAACTCGGGGGAAAGTGGTGGAACGTTTACTTTCCCTTCGTTTTCTGCAGTGCTCTCGAGATAAACGAGCCACCTCCGCCTTTCTATATTACTTCTTCATTCTTCTCTTTAAACTTCTCTCCTGGGTGGTGCTGCAAAAACGATGTGATCAGCGTGTCAAGGTGTTCAAGGTTCTCTTCGTAATCGAGTATTCTAGATAGAATGTGGAGTAGGTGATAGCTTGAGAATTCTTCTTGGCTTTCCGCTGCGTGTTCAAGCACTATGTGTTTCGCAAAGATGTCCATGACTTCGTTTCTTTGTAAAAATTCTTCTTCACCAATCCATGTCGTATGCTCTGCTTTTAATTTACCTGTATATTTCAGTAAGAGTTGTTCGTGGTAGGTTAATAAAAAGTCGAGTCTTTCTTGAATCATGATGTGGAATTTCTCTGGTAGTTGCGATAGTTCATTTTCATGTAGGTGTAGTCGGTTCAATACTTCAATACTTTTCGTCATAGTAATAAGCATCTGTCTGTATACGACTAACTTTCTTTGTTTCACATTTCTAGATTTCTTCGTGTATCCGCGTTCTTCTTTGAATAATTTGTACAATCCGTTCACGCGTTCAAATTGTTGGCGTAATCTGCGAAGTGATTGTTTTGTTGATGTATGCTCGGATGCTTGGCGTACAGCAAGTCGTATCCATTTGATAATGTCGGTTTGAAGATATTTAATCGATGTAAAAAGTCGTTCTTCATACTTGGGTGGTAGGAAAATTAAATTAATAATAAATGCAGCTAACACACCGACCATTACTGTAGCAAATCGTAAAATTGCAAATTCAATGAAATCACCTTGTTGGAATTCCATTATGACAATTACGGTTACGAGTGCTAATGAGATACTGTTCTCTAATTTGAATTTCATCATGATTAACAGTGTTACGATAACAGCTAATCCAACAACTACATACGAGTGGCCAAATGCTGAACCGAATATAACAGCGATCAATGCTCCGATGATGTTACCTTGTACTTGCTCAATAATTGTTTTGTATGAGCGATAAATAGATGGCTGTAATGCAAAAATTGCTGCGATTCCTGCAAATATTGGTGCGGGTAACTGGAACCAATATGCTAAGTAAAATGCAAAGACAATTGCAACGCCGGTTTTTATGATGCGGGCACCTAATTTCATTTGAAATGGGCTACCTCTCTTTCTTTCGATATGGTCGTACTGTAACGCATATAGGTGCAATGGTCAACTATATCTCAATTGTATTAAATAATACATGATATTACCAAATATATTGTTACAATGGAGAAGACGAAATAATACTTGGAGGGATGCAATTATGAAACAATTAGAAGGTTTACAGGCTCCGGAATTCTCTTTATTGAATGAAAAAGGGGAAATGGTGTCGTTAAGTGATTATAAAGGAAAGAAAAATGTCATTCTCTATTTTTATCCGAAAGACATGACGCCAGGTTGTACAACTGAAGCTTGTGATTTTGCTTCTGCTCATGAAGATTTTTCAGATTTAGATGCAGTAATTTTAGGTGTAAGTCCAGATTCAGAGGCGCGTCATACGAAATTCATCGACAAGTACGAGCTGCCATTTTCTTTATTAGTCGATACAGAGTTAGAAGCGGCTAAGGCTTATGATGTTTGGCAATTGAAAAAGAATTTCGGCAAAGAGTATATGGGCATCGTGCGTTCTACTTTCTTAATTAATAAAGAAGGTATTGTTCAAAAAGAATGGCGCAATGTTCGCGTGAAGGATCATGTAGCAAATGTTGCGAAGGAATTAAGAGGTGAAGAGGTATGATTTATTTCACTTTTGATCCAAGACCAGATTTGAAAAATGACCTACTTTCTTCTATTAGAGAGGAGAAATTTGAATTCACACGCCAAGTAGATGTCGAATTACTAAAACAGGCGGAGATTTTAGTGACATATGGTGAAGATCTAACTGTGGAGCATCTTCCATTTATGAACGATTTGAAGTGGATTTTCGTCGCTTCAGCTGGTATTGAGAAAATGCCTTTGAAAGAGTTGAAAGAAAAGGGAATCGCAGTATCAAATGTGCGTGGTATTCACAAAACGCCTATGGCTGAATCGGTTCTTGCACATATTTTAACTGCGTATCGTTCTTTGAAAACAATTTACAAAGAAGAAGAGCAGAAAAATTGGAATAAGAAAGTTCCTTCAAAAGAGTTATTCGGTTCCACTGCGATTATTTTAGGGCCTGGTGCAATCGGTGGAGAGATTGGTCGTCTATTACAAGCTTTCCATGTGAAAACAATCGGTTGCAACCGTTCAGGTAAGAAAGCGGATTTCATGGATGACATGATTTCATTTGACGGTTTACTAAATGCATTGCCAGAAGCGGACATCGTTATTTCGGTGCTACCGAGTACAGAGGAGACGAAGAACTTGATCACTGCTGAACATTTCAAAGCAATGAAGAATGATGCGATGTTCATGAACTTTGGTCGAGGTAGTTTAGTTGCGACGGATGTGTTAATAGAAGCTTTGGAAAATGGGGAAGTCGGTTCGATTGTATGTGATGTGTTTGAGGAGGAGCCATTGCCTGCTCACTCGGCATTGTGGAACTTCGAGCAAATGACTGTGTCACCACACGTATCAAGCCACTCCTCTCGTTATTTAGAGAGAAGTTTTGACATCTTTAAACGCAATATGAAGATTTATAAAAATGGTGATTTGGCTAACTTAGAGAACCTTGTGAATTTAGAAGCGGGTTACTAATTTTCAATAACTGCCACATATTCTCAAATAGCCAAGCTAATTCTTGAGATTAGTTGATAGAAGTTGACATATAGCGTACTATTTAGATACACTAATTATAACGATTATAAAATAAGAACTTTTATGAAAGAGGTGCATGGCGATGTCTGAAATGCAATTAGAAAATGCGCTAGACACGCTCAAAAAAACAGGCGTTAGGATTACTCCGCAGCGTCATGCGATATTAGAGTATTTAATAGAATCTATGTCACATCCAACTGCTGATGAAATTTATAAATCTTTAGAATCTAAATTTCCTAACATGAGTGTTGCGACAGTTTACAATAACTTACGTGTATTTAAAGAGTCAGGTTTAGTACAGGAACTTACTTACGGTGATAATGCGAGTCGTTTTGATTTCATTACGAGCAAGCATTACCATACGATTTGCCAATCTTGTGGTAAGATCGTTGACTTCCATTATCCTGGACTTGATGAAATTGAGAAATTCACAGAACATGTTACGGGATTCAAGGTAAACTCACACCGTTTAGAAATTTATGGTGTTTGTCCTGATTGCCAAAGCAAATAAAAAAACTCTACTCGAAACGAATTCGGGTAGAGCTTTTTATTTATATGTCTTATTCTTGATGTTGTGTCTTCGATTTATTATTATAAGATTGGTCAAACTCTTTTCCTATTAATGCAGGATCGAGTGTTAGTGGTTCATTACAGTACATGCACATATCTACACGACCCAATACTTTCGTATGTTTTTGGCAACTAGGGCATTCAACAACGACTGCTCGAGTTGAAAGAAATCCAATCCATCCATATACGACAGTACTTAGTAATATACAAAGTACGCCCAGTGTCATAAAGAGAATAACTAACCATTGGTGCTCTCGGAAGAAGATAGCTCCATACATGACAATAAATCCAATAAAGATTAAGGATAATGCAAATGACCGTATTTTATTAATTTTATTCTTATATGGCTTCATAATGTAACCTCCTAATCTGTAATTTACTATATCATATAAAAATGTAAAAAATGTACAAAAGTCGTTTATTTTTAAAATATAGAGGAGGAATTATGATGGAGCATATACTACGTCCGATTTACCAAGAAAGAGCAAGTGATCCGAATACTTTGGGGGCAATTTTAGTAGAGAAATTAGATGACATTAGCCCAACAACTGACAATATAGATTCGATTTTATTAATTCTCGTGTCAGATGCAAAGAAGCCGGTCTTCACGAAACACTACACATATGAACAAAAACACGCTGCAATGCATATTGTGACAGAGAAGCAATTGCGTAAATGGCTACTATTAGGAACGAACAAAAAAATTATTAGTTGGTTAGTTGATGGTCGAGTGATTTTTGATCGTAATGAATTTGTTTCTTCATTAAGAGAAGAAATGAAGAATACAAAAGATGAAGGTCGCAACATTAAGATGGGAATTGAATTTGCTAAATTGATTCGTCGCTATCAAGAAGCCAAAGTGAGCTTTGATCAAAAGGATTATTTAGATGGCATGATTCAAACGATGGAGTCACTTACTCATTTAGCGCGTCTATCTATTATAGAAGCAGGTGTGTATCCAGAAACGAAAGTATGGGAGCAAGTGCGTTTTTACAATGCGCAAATTTATGATCTATATGAATCGTTTATTATGAGTACCGAGGAGTTGTATGGTAGAATAGAAAATGCGTTTCAAGCAATCGATTCATTAATAGAAGCGTATCGTGATGAATGCAGCAAGCATATTGTTGGGGTAATGAGCGGTCGTGAGCGTTGGACGATCCAGCAACTACATGAACAAGAAGAAATCAAAAATTACTCAATTAACTTAGAAGTATTTATTGAATACTTAATTGAGAAAGGTTATATTGATATAGAACGTGTTGCGACAAAGTCACTTCATGTCGACCATCGATATTACAGAGTCTAAATTCTTTTTAAAAAACTTTAAAAAGTGTGTTGACTTTCATATGAATACTATTGTATTATATTAATTGTCGATAAGACATCGCAACAAAACAATCAAACATCAAACAAATTCGAGTTTAAAACTTTTTCAAAAAAAGTTGTTGACAAGGAAATGGAGAGATGTTAAGATATTAAATGTCGCTAACGAGTGACGAACATGAACCTTGAAAACTAAACAAGCAAGAAGTTAATCACAATAAAGTCTTATCACTTAGTGGTAAGCAATTGTTATCATAGATAACGCTAGCAAAGCAAATGAGCTTTCAAACACTTTTTATGGA
>NZ_QFVS01000016.1 GCF_003143955.1 Kurthia zopfii
TGACGTATTACAATCATTATCGTGGTCAGTGGAATTTAAAGAAGCTGCCGCCTGTAAAATACAGACAGCAGCTTCAACAAGTTTCCTAGTCTTTTTCAAAATGTCCTTTACAAAGGGTACACTTTATCGGAAGCTGGTTGTTTCTTTTTGTTCTATTAGAAATAGCGTACTATCTTCCCCATTCTTCATTTAGGATTGCGTAGTAGTATTCATCCCACCACTCGTCCCCATAAGGAATGCATTTTTTGAAAAAGCCTTCTTTTCTCATACCGATTTTCTCCATAATGCGATAGGAAGCAATATTTTCAGGCTGGCAAGTTGCGATGATTCGGTGTAATCCCATTTTTTCAAAACCGTATTTCAATGTAGCAAAAGCCGCTTCTGTCGCATACCCTTTATTAAAATAAGTTGGATTAAACACCCAGCCGATTTCATATGTATGATTACCAAAATATGGATGAAAAGCTAAATGTCCGATTAATTGTCCATTCTCTTTCAAACAGACTGGGAAATGTCTTGCTTCATCCCCAATATTTTCAGCTACAAATTTCCTCGCTTCTTCAATTGTTTGAACTTCCTCCGGTAAATAATGCATCACTTCATTTTGAGAAGTATAGGCAAATAAACTTGGAACATCGGATGGTTCAAAATCTCGAATAATTAGTCGATCTGTTTCAATCATCATCAGTATCCCCTCCAATCATTAAAAAAATCCAACTAGCTTCATTTTTAGTTGATAACTAGTTGGATCGTGTTTTATGAAATAACACCTAATTCTTTTCCTACTTTTTCGTAAATCGCTAATGCATCATCTAACATTTCTTTTGTATGTGCTGCAGTTGGCATATTACGAACGCGTCCTGTACCTTTTGGAACTGTTGGGAATACGATTGATTTCGCGTAAACGCCTTCTTCAATTAATCGTTTTGAGAATTGCTGTGTCAATGTCTCATCACCAATAATACAAGGTGTGATTGGTGTTTCTGAATGACCGATATTAAAGCCTAATTTCTCTAATCCGGCTTTTAAATAATCGCCATTTTCCCAAAGTAGATCATGTAATTCTGTTGAATCAATGATCATTTGAACAGCTGCAGTAATTGCTGCTACATCTGCTGGTGGTAATGCTGTCGAGAATAGGAATGGACGAGAACGTACTTTCAACCAATCAATGACGTTTTGTTTACCTGCTACATAACCGCCAACTACGCCGATTGCTTTTGAAAGTGTTCCAATTTGGAAGTCGATTTCATTTTGAAGTCCAAAATGTTTCACTGTGCCTTTTCCTTTACCTGTAACGCCTGAACCATGCGCATCATCAACATATGTGATTAAATCAAATTCTTTTGCGATTTCTACAATTTCAGGTAATTTCGCAATATCGCCATCCATTGAGAATACACCATCTGTAATGACCATTACTTTATTGTATTGACCTGATTCCGTTGCTGCTTTTGCTTTCGCACGTAAATCTTCCATATCCGAGTGATTGAATGGAATAATTTTCGCTTTTGAAAGTCTGCAACCATCAATGATTGAAGCATGATTCAATTGATCTGAAAGAATCGCATCGTTTTTATCCATTACAGCTGAAATTGCTGCCATATTACAATTAAATCCTGATTGATATGAAATCGCAGCTTCTGTACCTTTGAATTCAGCAAGTTTCGCTTCTAATTTCACATGTAAATCTAATGTTCCGTTAATCGTACGTACAGCGCCAGCCCCTACGCCATACTCTTCAATCGTGTTTTTCGCGATTTCTTTTAATTGCTCATTCGTCGCTAAACCTAAGTAGTTATTAGAAGAAAGGTTGATTAGATTCTTCCCTTTTACTTTGATGATTGGACCATTTGGACCTTCTACTGGATCAATTTCATTGTAAAGACCTTGATCACGAAGTTGTTGTAAGTTTTCATCTACAAATGCATTTAAAATTTTAGACAATTGAATCATCCCCTCTATCAATATTACAGTCATTGTATCATAGTAACTCGATCATTTACACATGAAAACAACTGTTAAACCTTTGATATATCTAGGTTTAACTTTAAAGTAAAACACTTTTTCCACCTGAAATATACATTTGTATTATCCTATGAATTAATAAAAACAAATGTTTTTTATACGCATACAAAAAGCAGATTTCCCCTTCGAATTTGAGAAATCTGCATAAAAATTACGCTGTAATACGATTGTAGAATTTTTGACTATATTTAAACGATACTTGAATGACTGGTCCTAATACGAAGACCATAATAACTGTCCCTAAACCAATTGGGCCACCGATTAAATAACCGGCTACCGCAACGATGAATTCCATCCCTGTTCTCGCTACAGTAATACTTAATTTCATCTTTTCGACTGCAATTAGCATAAGACTATCTCGGGGACCTGCTCCAAGATTCGCTGTAATGTAAATGGCGTCGCCTATTCCTAAAATAATGACACCTGCAACAAAACAAGCAAGTTGCGCACCAGCCGTATGTACATCTGGAATAATGGCATTGAAAAAGTCGATAAAAGTACCTGTTAGTAGCATATTGGCGATCGTTCCAATTCTAGGCTTCTCTTTTAAAATAATTGCACTAAGTATAATAATAATTAACCCTATAATAATCGACCATGTACCAATTGTTAATCCTAAATTTTTATATAACCCGACATGGAGTACATCCCAAGAACCTACACCATATCGCTGTCCCTTAATTGTGAGCGCTACGCCGCAAGCTAAGATGGCTAAACCGCCAATGAAAAATGCCCAACGTAGACCATAGTGTTTTTTCATAATTCCTCCATAAAAAAAGTCGCTCCCTTTTCGGGAACAACCTGATTGTGTTGTATTGATCAGACAAATGCTATTGTATCAGAGTTTTTAAAGGATTAACAAGTAATCGAACCGAATTTAGCTTGAGCTGCTTGTTCTAAAAACTTCGGTGCGATGCAGATTTGCATACCTCTTTTACCTGCACTAATAAAAATTTCATCTTGTAATAAAGCCGCTTCATCTACAACTGTAGGATATTGCTTTTTCATACCAATTGGTGAACAACCGCCTCGAATATAGCCTGTATTTGCGAGTAAATCGCGCACATGTAGCATTTCGATTTTTTTCTCTCCGACAAATTTAGCTGCTGCTTTCAAATCTAACTCTTTCGCTACCGGGATGACAAAAACATAAAGCTGTTTTTTCATTGAAGTTGCTACGAGTGTTTTAAAAACCGTTTCGACTGGTTGCCCAATTTCTTCTGCTGCCGTGACACCATCTAAATGTTCTTCATTAATCTCATATTCTTTTAAAGAGTACGGGATTTTCTTTTGATCCAGTAAGCGTACCGCATTCGTTTTTTGAATCTTTTTCGCCATTATTTCACGTCCTTACGCTGTGCGATAAATCATCGGCTGCAACACTTTGAAGCCGCCTTTTGCCATCGACATTTGGAATTGATATGTCGCAATGGCTTTCTCCGTCAATCTTTCACGCGCCATTTGCTTCGCATCTTTTAACTGCACATTAGGTAGATCTGGTAATTTCGTTTCTGGTAGTAAGTGAATCGACACATCATGATTTAACATCATTTCAGTAGGCGTTACTGCTGGGTTTTCAGCTGCTGTTAAGTCATCTTCCAATCTTTTTTGCTGCTGTAAATTTTCAATTGTTTTTTGTAATTCGGAGTGGTCTTCCTTCTCCTTTTTCCCCGTCAATAAATCCACTAATTCTTCCATTGCTGGATTTTTAGTTGTTTCAAAATACTTAGCATTTTTCTTGTATGCATGATCCACGTTTTTAACTGTTAATAATTTCTTACGTGCTTCCACTTCTGTAAAGCGATTATTAAGTAATGATGCTAAACGCATACGATTCACTCCTTTCCACGAATATAGTTACCATTATTTTACCACTTTTCGCCCATCTTCAAAACCAACTAATGTCACGTATTAGCACTCTATTCGTAGTGAATACTTGGTACTAATTTGACTATTCTATTAAAGATGAAACACCTATAAATAGAGATACCATTGATAATATATTGTTAAAATCAATAAAAATGATTCACCTCAAGTGAAATAATTCTCTCAAAATAGAAAAAAGACTATAATCTGATGAAAACAGGTCATAGTCTTTTGCACTTACTTAATCTTCTTTATTACCAAAAAGTTTTGCCAGCGCATCTGCCATTGCAGTGTTTTCTGGTTCTTCTTGTTTTTTCATATATTTATTAACATCTTGTTTCGAAACTTTTTTATTTCCTGTTTCTTTTTTACGTTTTTCGAAAGCTGATAATTTTTCACGATGGCCACATTTACATGCGAACATTCTGCCATCACCTTCGCCACGTAATTCTAATTTCTTATGACATACCGGGCAGCGGGCATTCGTAACTGTTGAGATTTTTTTCTTATTGCCACAAGTACGATCTGAACAAACGAGCATTTTGCCACGTTTACCATTCACTTCTAACATTGGTTTTCCACATTCTGAACAAACCTTGCCTGAAATATTATCATGTTTGAATTTTTGATCGCTTTTCTTAATGTCTGAAATCGATTTTTTCGTAAATTCGATCATATCATTAATAAAGTCGGCTTTTTTCGCCTGACCTTTGGCAATTTTATTTAATTCTGTTTCCCATTCGGCTGTTAATGCAGGTGATTTTAAGCCTTCAGGTGCTAAATCTAATAATTGGCGACCTTTTGAAGTTGTGTATAAGTCCTTACCTTTTTTCTCAATAACAAATGACTTGAATAACTTCTCAATAATATCGGCACGCGTCGCAACTGTACCGATTCCGCCTGTTTCTTTTAATGTTTTTACTAATTCCTTCGATTCATCCCCCATAAATTGAGAAGGATTTTCCATCGCAGCTAGTAAAGTTCCTTCATTAAAACGTGCTGGAGGTTTCGTCTCGCCATTTGTCATTGCGATGCCACGTAATTCGATTTCTTCGCCTTTTTTAAATACAGGTAATGAGCGCTCATTTGAACTTTCATCTTCTTGTAAGTAAACAGCTTTCCAACCTTCATCACGCACCGTATTCCCTTTCGCAGAAAATTGTTCATTGCCAACTTTCATTGAAACGACTGTTTGATCGTATTGATAAGGTCCGTAAAACACTGCTAAAAAGCGTTTCACAATCATATCGTATAATTTATATTCTTTATCTGAAAGCGCACGTAAATTAACCGGTTCTTCCGTCGGTATAATCGCATGGTGATCGGATACTAATGCGTCATTAATAACACCATTTTGAGCTTGTGGTTTCCCTTTGCTCAAAATTTTATTTGCAGCTGCACGATTGTCGCCCACCGCTGCTGATTTAATGCGATCTGCTAATGTATCACGCATATCAGAAGTAAGATGTTTTGAATCGGTACGAGGGTATGTCACGATTTTATATTGTTCATATAAATTTTGTAGCGTAGACAAAGTCTCTTTGGCCGACCAACCCCAACGTTTATGCGATTCTTTTTGCAATTCCGTTAAATCGAATAAGCTAGGCGCAGGCGTTTTTTTCGGCGTCGTTTTAACATCTGTAATTTGCCCTGTTTTCTCTGCATCTAATGCTTTCATAGTTTGCTCTACTTTTTCTTTATTAAATGAATTCGATTGATTCGTTCCTTGTTCATGCCAAGTGAATGTCGCAGAATTCGTCAAAGTTTGTAGGCCGTAAAATGTTTTCGATTTGAAATTTTTAATTTGCTGTTCACGATTTGCAATCATCGCCAAAGTAGGTGTTTGTACACGACCTGTTGATAACTGTGCATTATGCTTCACCGTTAACGCTCTCGTCGCATTAATACCAACAACCCAGTCAGCTTCTGCTCGAGCAACTGCCGCTTCAAATAAATGCTCATACTGACGACCATCTTTTAAATTATTGAAACCATCTTTAATCGCCTTATCGGTTACAGAAGAAATCCACAGACGTTTTACAGGTTTGCGTGATTTTGCTTTTATTAAAATCCAACGCGCTACAAGTTCCCCTTCACGCCCTGCATCTGTCGCAATAATAATTTGATTCACGTCATTACGATTTAATTGTGTTTTCACCGCATTGAATTGCTTCGTCGTTTGACGAATTGGTACGAGTTTAAATGGATCTGGAATAATCGGTAAATCCTCCATTTTCCACTCTTTAAAACTTTGATTGTACTGCTCTGGATCTGCATGTGTTACTAAGTGACCTAAAGCCCAAGTAACGATATATTGATCGCCTTCTAAAAACCCATTTCCTTTTTTACCGCATTTTAATACGCGGGCAATATCTCTTGCTACGGAAGGTTTTTCAGCGATTACTAATGATTTTGACATGATTCCGCTCCTCTCAATATGTCCTTATTATAAAGCATTATCGTATTGTCATACAGTAGTTCCTATTTTCTACCTATCGTAAAGTAATTTAAAGAAAATAAAAAAACGACCACTCGTTAAAAAGTAGTCGCTTTCTCTCATTAATGTTGATCAATCGGCGTTTTCGGTAAGTCAGCACTTAGCGCACAGTATTTTACGAATACGCGAGCCAATTCTTGTAATCGCTCATGTACATTTTCATCAATAATGTGGTTATCTGCGTCAAAATGACTTGCATGTGTATACACATAGTTCGGTGTCACAAGCGCGCGGAAATAATCAAGAATCGGTTTTAATTGGTTTTCCACAACTAAATGATGTTGATAAGTTCCGCCATTTGCTACAATTGATACTGGTTTATAGCGTAGTGCTTTCGGATTTAAGAAATCAAATGCATTTTTTAATACACCAGGAATCGATCCTTGGAAAATAGGTGTCGCAAAAATATAGCCATCTGCTTCTTCAATTTTACGAACCATCTCTTGCATTCCCGCATTATATTGATCAAACGGACGACCATCTACGATTTGATGCTCGTAGTTTGCAAAAGTTAAAATTTCAAGCTCCAATTTAGAATCAAATTGTTCGATATATGTTTTTACTTCTTCTAGGATCGCACCTGTTTTTCTACCTAATACTGTGCCATCAACTAATAGAATTTTCATGTGTCGTACCTCCAAGTTCTTTAATACTTATTCAATTGTATCAAAAGCACATTCTTTTCAATAGAAATATTGTTTCTAGAAAGGACAAATCAGTCTTTAGACGGAAACGAAATATTGCGTTCTTTTCTATCTATAATGTCCTGTGTTACAATTAATTTAATGAGTATTAAAATAAAATGCTAATGCATTTTTTCAATAAAGGAGCGCATGAAAATGGCAACTAAATCTGAAATCGAGTATCAAATTCTTGAACTAAAAAGTGACTACATCCGTCAACAAGGTGATATTGAAAAACTAGAATCAACTGGTTTTCCACAAATGATCATCAAGGCTGAAGAACGTCTAAAAGATATGGAAGCACAATTAGCAGCATTGAATGAAGAATTAGCAAAATTTTAATCAAACTTTAGATTGTCTAAAATCCTATTCTTCGCTCGTTCATCTGAAGTGAATAGCGAACGGACTTTAGGCAATTTTTATTTTTAGGAGGAAACGATTTTTTATGGCAATTTTAACAGTAGATAAGTTGGCGCACACTTTTGGTGATCGCACACTTTTCAAAGATGTATCTTTCCGAATTGTTGAAGGCGAGCATGTTGGGCTAGTCGGCGCAAACGGTGTTGGTAAATCAACGATGATGAGTATTTTAACTGGGCAATTAATTCACGATGAAGGTCGCGTTGAGTGGCTTCCGAATACACATTACGGTTATTTAGACCAACATGCTGTATTAACGCCTGGTCGTTCTATGCGTGATACTTTAGGGGATGCATTCCTACCTTTATATAAAAAGGAAGAAGAACTTAATGACATCGCGAATAAAATGGGTGAAGCTACCCCCGAAGAATTAGAAGTGTTATTAGAAGAGATGGCTGCCATTCAAGATGCTCTTGATGCAGGCGATTTTTACACTTTAGATATGAAAATTGAAGAAGTAGCACGTGGTCTTGGTCTTGATGCAATCGGTTTAGACCGTGATGTAACAGCTCTTTCAGGTGGTCAACGTACGAAATTACTTTTAGCGAAACTTCTATTAGAGAAGCCAAAAGTTCTATTACTAGATGAGCCTACCAACTATCTTGATGAAGAGCATATTACTTGGTTGAAAAACTATTTAAAAGAATATCCACATGCATTCCTTTTAATTTCACATGATGTTGAATTTATGAATGATGTTGTAGGTGTTATTTTCCATTTAGAATTTTCAAAACTATCTCGTTACACAGCGACTTATGAGAAATTCTTAGAGTTAGCTGAGATGAACAAACGTCAACATCTTGATGCTTATGAAAAGCAACAAGACTTCATTAAAAAACAAGAAACATTCATCCAAAAAAATAAGGCGCGTTTCTCGACTACTGGTCGTGCAAAATCTCGTCAAAAACAATTGGATCGTATGGAACGTATCGATCGCCCTGAAACAGCAGCAAAACCACAGTTTGCTTTTAAAGAATCTCGTAGTTCAAGCCGTTATGTCGTGGAAGCGAAAGATTTAGTCATCGGTTATGATAAACCACTTTTACCACCACTTACTTTTGAAATCGAACGTGGCGAAAAAATCGCACTTGTCGGTATGAACGGTGTCGGTAAATCAACTTTACTAAAAACTATGCTTGGTAAGATCAAACCACTTGATGGTGATGTACAACGCGGCGACTTCCTATTCCCTTCTTACTTCGAACAAGAAGTAAAAGGCGGTAACGAAACGCCAATCGATGTAGTTTGGAATGCCTTCCCTTCATTAGAACAAGGTACGATTCGCGCATTATTAGCGAAAACAGGCTTGAAAAACGAACATATTTCTCGTCCAATGGCTCACTTATCAGGGGGCGAACAATCAAAAGTACGTCTATGCCTACTAATGATGGAAGAATCGAACTGGATGTTATTCGATGAACCGACAAACCACTTAGACGTAGATGCGAAAGAAGAATTAAAACGTGCCATGAAAGAATATAAAGGCACAATCATCCTTGTCAGTCACGAACCTGAATTTTATGAAGGTCTTGTAACGAAAGTATGGGATGTAGCAGAATGGTTCTCTAAAGGACATCAATAAACATTAACCAAAGTTGTGCTGAGCAACTTTGGTTTTTTTGTAGAATTAATGGCTTTATCGACTTAAAAGTAAAATTTAGTAAATATAACATTTTTTTGAAATAACGTTTTTTTCATGTTACGATTACTTTACAGATTGAAAGGAGTCCATTCATGAAATCACAGAAAACCGTTAAAATAAGTTTGCTTTCCATTAGTATTATTCTCGGTGTTCTATCTTATTTATTGTTTTTCGTAAATATTCTTCCGATGTTTTTCGCAAACATGGAAAATATCGAAAAAAATATTTTAGCAATTCTCATTATTATTTTCGCTCATTATTCATTATTAACAATTATTTTTAATGTTGATCAAAAAATTGAACGAATTTTGCTCTTTGTACTCTATCTCGTCGTATTAATCTTCGGTTTATTGCGTCCAGATCAGCAAAATTTTGGTGAAACAGGTTCTTTTGCATGGAATCCACTTGGTTTTGTCGCAGATATACAAAATGACAATCTCTCTTTGATCATCATGTTCATTAATATTGCCATCTTGATTCCGATGTACTTTTTATTATCATACGCTACTAGATTAAAAAGTTTTCTATCAAAATTAATCGTATTTGAACTATTCATTGTCGCGATTGAATTATTACAAGCAAAATTACTTCTAGGGATTTTCGATTTATCGGATCTCCTATTGTACAATATCGGATTTTTCCTCGGCGCAATTATCGCTGCTCCATTTTTATTGGTATTACGCAAAAGAAAAAACAAGGCATTCCAAATAAATAAGACTGAATTAGAAGATAATTTGTAATATTTGAATCTTTTCACCCTTTTCATTCGTTATATATATAAGAACATTGGCAAAAGAGTTCGAAATAGCAACAGATTGGCATACGCATTAATACAGATTAAGGTTTCGTATTTGCACCTTACATTTGTGTAATATTACTGATTTATGCACGTTTCTTCATCTTTTTGTCACGAAAATGTAATTGACTTATAAATATCTTATTGGTAAGATATAAATATAATAACAAGAGAGAAAGAGGTAATGAACATGACTGTTACAATTTATACACAAACGAGCTGCACATCTTCAAAAAAGGCACTACAATGGTTAACTGAAAATGAAATTCCGTATATTGAAAAACGCATTACATCTGAGGCTCTTACTTTACCAGAATTTAAAAAGATCCTTGGCATGACTGAAGATGGTACAGATGAGATCATCTCAACAAACTCAAAAGACTACAAAAACTTACATTGCGATATTAATCAGTTATCGATTAAAGAACTTTATAGTATTATAAAAGAACATCCAAAAATGCTACGTAGCCCAATTTTAATTGACGATAAACGTCTACAAGTTGGTTATAACGAAATGGATATCCGTCGTTTTATCCCTCGTAAAGTACGTGCTTATGAATTATTTGAAATGCAACGCTTATCAAATGAGTTTTGAATGAATAGCTTTGGAGATGAGTTAAATGATGAATAAAGAAAACAAAGAGCACAGCATATCTTCGCTTTTTGAAATTGCTGCTGCTCTTGAGCGTAAATGGGCAAATGAATGGAATAGTCACAACAATATTGGTTTTTCAAAAACTCATATTTTGTTACTTGATATTTTAGAAGCAAATGGGCCAGTGCGTCCATCCGATTTAGCTGAAAAACTTCATGTTACGACTGGCGGTGTGACCGTCCTCACTACGAAATTGATTAATGCTGGGTATATTAAAAAGACGAAAAACGAGTCTGATCGCCGAGCTTATCAACTTGAAATTACTGAGGACGGTATTACGCAGTTGGATTTAGCTTATGAACATATTGATTTAATGGTACATCGTATGTTTGGTATGCTCTCTGAAGAAGAAGTCGATTCACTTCGCAAAATTTTTACAAAACTATTACTCGGTTAATTGAACACAGTCATGTTCGAAAACCACCTAACACTTATTGGCCTTCACAAAGATGTGACGGTTTTTAATATGTGCTAGGTGGCTTTTTTTATGTACGAGAAATAGAGTAATCGCGGCATGATTACTCTACTTCAATCTATATAAACTCACAGTTAGGTAACTGTAGAGAAAGGGGGGCAATTTTTACGCTGGTAAAATTGCTGATGCAGTCGTTACGTCGTTCAGCATCATTTCTTTTAAGCGTTGTTTCGCGCGGAATAGACGAGATTTCACTGTACCGATTGAAACTTTCATAATTTCAGCGATTTCTACTAGCGAATATTGATTTACGTAGAAATACAATAAAGTGTTGCGGTAAATGCCATCTAGTTCGTTGATTTTTGATTGAACAAGACTGGCTACATCTTCCTTTTCAATTAATTCTTCAGTTGTTAGTTCATTATTGGGAACTAAATCTAGGATCGGTACGTCTAGAGTATCAGGTTGGTTCATCATATATTTGCTGCGGCGAACATTTTTGCGATAGCGGTCGCGGAAAGTGTTCATGCAAATTGTTGTTAACCAAGCTTTCAAGTGGTCGACTTGTGCAACGTATGATTCATAGCGTACAACTTTAACCCATACTTCTTGCATTAAGTCCTCTGCTTCTGCTTTATTTCTAGTTAATTTTAAGCATAAATGATATATATAGCGGTTATATTCTTCATAAACTGTTTCAAGTTGAATTGTCATTTTTAAAACCTCCAATTAGTTTTCGTTCGTTTTGATATTCTTATTATCTCCGAAACGAACCTTACGCTCTATCGGTTTTGCTTTCACTTTCATTACAAACTTGTAAGGTAAGCAACCTTTTCGTGTAAGCAGTCATAGTGCGTTTTATGAAGGACTTCTTGAGCAGCACATAAAAAAGATCATGCAATCCCCCCTCGTCAATGATTCGAGTTAGGTGTATTGCGTGATCTTTTTCGTTTTATTTGGCAAATTGGATATATTGAACCTTATGTATCTAAGAATAAAAAACCATTATATGGTATTATTAGATTATTAGCTATCACGAATTTTCATACGATTACTTTGTTTAATACTAATTTATTGAGGTGACTAATATGAAAAAATACATTTATTCAGGGATTCTTCTTGGTACAATTATTGCCTTAGTTGGATATAATACAAACTCTGTTATTGAAGACAAAGCAAAAGAAAGCAAAACGGAATTTATTACTAATGAGGTAATGATTAATAATCAAACTTTACCGAGTGATTCTAAATTACCTAAAGTCTTAAACCAAGAACAAAAAAAGAACATTATAAAGAATATACTAAAATCGTAAAACAGATTAATGCTCTAGATGGTACAAATCACTTAGAACTTAGCCCAATCGAGGAGTTTGCTGATGAAGATTGGGTTGAACCTGCTAAATTCCGAGAAACAGCTTATGATCGTGCGCATTGGGAATTTACTTCAAATGCTTATGGCGGAGATTTAGAATAATAAACAAGAAATAATTAGTAGGTTTTGGATTTTCAAAGAAAAAGCGTTAGTGAAGTTTAGACATTCATCTTTTGAGTAGATGATTGTTTTCCTCACTAACGCTTTTTTTAAGGGTTTTGATCTGGTTTAATCAGATTTGGTTGTTTCTTACCAAAGGTTGGTTTCAATTCTGTAAAGATAATCGCGAGCAATATTAATGCTGCTCCGACAATCATGCGTCCTGTTAATACTTCGTGTAAGAAGATGACTGAGAAAATCATACCGAACAGCGACTCCATTGAAAGGATAATTGCTCCTTGAGTTGCTGTTGTGTATTTGAAAGCAATGTTTTGGAATAAATATGCCACGATTGTTGAGAAAATTGCTAAGTAAACAATTGCGTATACTCCGCCAGATTCTACTGATGTAGGAATGTCGCCTCTTACTAAGACTACTATCACACTGATCGTTGCTGCAGAAACAAATTGCATAATCGTAATTAAAATCGCATCATCATTTTGAACAAATTTATTCGTGTAAAAAATATCAAAAGCGAAAGCAACTGCACATAGTAAAGTTAAAATATCCCCAATATTCATTGTGAATGAACTTTGTAATGAGAGTAAACCGATCCCTATTAAAGCTGTAAATGCTCCAATAATTTCAAAACGATCAATTTTTCTTTTGTATACTGCAAATGCAATTAAAGGTACGATTAGTACATTTACTGCCGTTAAGAAAGCATTTTTCGATGCAGTTGTATGTTCCAGTCCGACTGTTTGAAGTACGAAACCTGTATATAAAATCGCTCCGAGGATTGCCCCTTTGACTATGATTCTTTTATTAATTTGTTTTAATTTATAACTAAAAATGATTAATAGTAAAATTGCTGCTAATAAAAATCGTCCAGCCATTAGTTGATGGGCGTTAAAATAATCAAGACCGATGTCTGTAACTACGAAACCACTACCCCAAACAACGGCTGTCACCATTAGCATCATTACACCAATATGTTGTTTCATCGTTCTCCTCCTCTAGCTTTAACTAGAATACCATGTAAAGAGAACAAATTGGTTCATCTATTTTCTAAAAATACCCCTCAATCTTTGTAATTTTTACAAAGGATGATGCTGAAGTAAGAGATACAATAAGATTACCTGACTTAAACTACTGTAAAACTTAAAATCCGTCGCATTTGGTGCAATGATTTGCTTAATCTTCCCTAGTCGATAACGGACGGTATTCGGATGACAAAATTGATCATTCGCCATCTCCTTAATATTCCCCTCATATAAAATAAAAGAAATCGCTGTTTCTAATAAATGCTCCGTCGTCTCAAGTGATGTAATGGACTGTTCAATAAATTTCTCTGCGAATGCACGATCTTGGCGAACAAGTTGAATGAGTAACTGCTCCGACTGTAAATCAGCGTATAAACACGCCACTTCACTGTACACTTTAGCAAAAATACTAGAATAATAGGCTTCTTTCAAAGCTTCTGCTAATTCATCTGCTGTCTCACATATACTGCTTCCACCTAAATGAATCTTACTCAAATCCCAATTGAATAATTGAAGTAAACTATGCATTTTTTCGTGGAAAGGATAGTTCACATCATTATTCGTCATTACGATAATCAATTTGTCTTTGTAATAGCTAAGTAACCCTGTTCGTAGGAAAGGTTCAAAATGGAAAAGATTCTCCTCCAATTTCTCATCACTTTGAATACAAACAGCATACATATATTTTTCAAATGGTTTACTCATTTGTCGAATGATATTTTGAAGTTGTTCTTCAGTCATCTCATTTTCAATTAATTGTGTAATACTACTTTCTAAAAAGTCCGTTTGCGAAGATTTATTGCGATAATCCATCGCTTGAAAAATAATATCTTCAAAAAATTCATCGCCGCCAAATTTCAAAATGGGTAGTCGATGTTTTTCAGCCAATTGCAATACTTCTTCAGGCAATTGCTCATAAATGACCGGCTTATATGCTAATGCACTAACTTTTAACTCCGCTAATTTCGAAACCATCTCAAAAAGTAAATTAGCATCATCTTTAGCAAATAATAAACTTGTTAATACTAGACTGTTCTCTGTAAACATTTGATCTCGCAAATTATTAAATTCCTGCATAAATTCAAAATCGAGTATTTCAACGTTCTTCATCGTGCGTTCTAAATCATGATGCCCAGTCTCAACTTTGAAATCTTTCGTAATGGGCAATTCTAAAAAATTCTTTACGGTCATTACCATATTTTCACCCCATTTACTTCTACTTTTAATTTAAGCGATTTAATAGAAGGAAATCAAGGCTGAGTGATATTACGTAAGCCGAAATATATGCTATACTATGGCTACAATCTGTTAGAAAAGAGGGACTAAATATGGATCAATTAAAGCAATTAGACCAATTTTTCGCTGAAAATCGCGAAAGACATTTAGAAGAAATGAAGGAATTTATCTCAATTCCAAGTATAAGTTCTCTTTCAGAACATAAACCAGACATGAGAAAAGCTGCTGACCATTTAGCAAACTTATTGAAAAAAGCTGGAATGGAGAATATTCAAGTACGTGATACTGCAGGTCATCCGGTTGTAACTGCTGATTGGTTACACGCTGAAAATCGCCCGACAGTTCTTGTATATGGCCATTATGATGTGCAACCAGTAGATCCAATCGAATTATGGGATTCTGAACCATTCAAACCCGAAATTCGCGATAATATCATGTATGGTCGTGGTTCAAGTGATGATAAAGGACAAGTATTCATGCACGTAAAAGTGTTAGAAGCGATGTTACAAACTGAAGAAAAATTACCAGTAAACGTAAAACTACTTGTGGAAGGCGAAGAAGAAATCGGTAGTGTGCATCTTGATGGATTCATCGAGGAACATAAAGAAGAATTAGCAGCTGACTTAGTATTAATCTCTGATACAGCTTTATACGCTCCTGGAAAACCAGCAGTATGTTATGCATTACGAGGATTAACAGGCGTACAAATTAATGTATCTGGTGCAAAAGGCGATCTTCACTCAGGTATTTACGGTGGTGGCGTTCAAAACCCAATCCACGCACTTGCTGACATTTTAGCTTCATTCCACGATGAACACGGTACGATCAAAGTTGAAGGATTCTACGATTCTGTTCGTCAATTAACTGCTGAAGAACGTGCTGCATTTGCTGAACTTGATTTTGATGAAGAAGGTATTAAATCTGAAGCCGGTGTTACAGAATTATTCGGTGAAGAAGGATTTACTTATCTTGAACAAACTTGGGCTCGTCCAACATTAGAAGTGAATGGTGTATTCGGTGGCTTTGCTGGAGAAGGTATTAAAACTGTACTTCCTGCAAAAGCTGGCGCAAAAATCACTTGTCGCTTAGTTCCTGACCAAGATCCATATGAAATTGTAAAATTACTTCGTCAACATATCGAAGCGAATAAACCTGCAGGCGTTGATATTGAAGTAACTGAATTCGATAAAGGGAAACCATTCATCACACCAATGGATCATCCACTAATTCAAGCTGCTGGTCGCTCATATGAAACACAGTATAATGAGAAAACAGCTTATATTCGTGCAGGTGGTTCGATTCCAATCGTTTCAACATTCGATGAAATCTTAGGCACTCCTGTAGTTATGATGGGCTTCGGTCTATCAACTGAAAACTTCCATGCGCCGAATGAACATTTCCACTTAGAAAATTTTGATAAAGGACTTCGTGTTGTAAGTGACTACTTCCACGAAATCAAAGATTACTCAAAGTAATATTTTTCAGAAAAGAAATTGCCATGTGTAATTTCTTTTTTTATTGGATGGCAATATGAATCGAGATTGAACCGTCCACTTCGTATTTTTCAAAATCGTATGTGTAGGCACGGCGAATCTCTGACGCTTCTTCTTCTGACCAAATCTTTTGCCAAGTATTGAATACACCGATTGGATCCGCGCTATTTACTTCATATGTTTTGTAGTTTGTAAGAACATCAATTTTCAAATCATTCTTTTCGCTTTCTCGATATGCACCAACTGTATAATCCCCCATATAATTACTCGCATAATCACTATATACGCCGTAAAGAACCTCGCCGTTTTCAACATTTTTAGAAGCTTCATTCCATAGTTGATCAAATTTCGCAGCCATTTGAGTATCTTTAAAGTTATTCGTCCGAATTTCATATAATTTCTCTAATTGAATCATTGTCATCACTCTTTCCACTAATTTATTGTTACTTAAATCATATACGAACATTCGTTCTATTACAAGCGAAATAAAAAAAAACGCCGATTAATTTATAATCGACGTTTTTCATTCAATTGTATTAGAAGAAAGTAACAAATTCTTCTACAGATTTTTTAGGTTTGTCATTTGGAATTGCATCAAAATGTCCGAATTGTAACATTGAAATTGGACGTTCTCCCGCTTCAACACCTAATGCTTTAAGGAATTCAGGTTTTTCTAACCAACCTGGCGTTTTCCAACAAGTGCCGATGCCTTCATCCCATGCTAATAATTGTGCATTTTGGATAAAGCTACTTGCAGCCGCATAGTCTTCTAAACGCTCTTTTTGACGTAAGTCTTGAGGCATAATGATGAACGCTACCGCTCCTGGCGTCGTAAATTTCGCCATTTTTTTCGATACTTCTTCTTCAGGAAGCTCTTTCCAATTTGGCACGACAAATTCACGAATGACATCCGCTAGTTTTTGTAAACCTTCATCCACTGCTAATACAACACGCCAAGGTTGACGATTACCATGGTTTGGCGCCCATTTTGCTTCTTCAAAAATAGCTAAAACTTCTTCTTTATTTACCGGTTCACCGTTAAATAATTTAATCGAGCGACGCTCACGAATCGCTTGTTTAACTGATAAAGATTTTTCACTCATGTCCCCAGCTCCTCTGTTTCGATCGCCTCTATTTTTGGGCAATTTTATACCTTTTTACCTTACCATGTTTCTTCAAAAAGGAATAGTTTCTACCCCTTTTTGAAAAGTTTTCCTGGCCAGTAAGCGTATTTCCCAAGAACTGTTGTTAATGCTGGTACAAGTAAAGGACGCACAATGAATGTATCCATCAAAATACCAAGCGCCGTAACAATACCAAACTGTACGAGTACTTGAATTGGTAATGTGCCTAAAACAGCGAAAGTCCCTGCTAATATTAGACCTGCTGATGTGATGACACTTCCTGTATGAATGACACCTTCTTGAATCGCCAATTTATGCGGTTTACCTTCTTTACGATTTTTCCATATTTCTGAAATCATAAAGATATTGTAATCCTCACCAAGTGCGACTAAAAATACGAATGCATACAGTGGAATTGAGCCTTGAATCGCATCCACACCCATAATGTAATGAAGAACAATCCAACCCGCTCCTAAAGCTGCTCCGTATGATAAAACAACTGTCGCAACAAGGTAGAATGTCGCTGTAATTGAACGTAAATAGACGAATAATAATAATGCAATTAATGCGATCATCGCTGGCATAATCACCGATTCATCACGCTCAATCGTCTTCATCTCATCATATTGCGAAGCTGTTTCGCCACCAACCCATACTTTTGCTTTTTCACCTGTTTCTTTTTCAACAAGTGATTGTACCTCTTTTTTGATTTTCGGTACTGCTTGTAGCGCTTCTGGTGAATATGGATTCTCTTTTAAACTGACTTCGTATAATTGAAGATTTTTATTCTCCTTACTTTGTTGAGGCTCTTTAACCGATTCAATTTCCTTCAAATCTGTTAATTGTTTTTGAAGATTTAACCCTTCCCCTTTCGTATCAACGACAACTTTCATTGGCGCTAATTCACCAGCAGAGAAATTCTCCTCAATTAATGTGAATCCTTCTCGTGAACTCGTATCTTCTGGGAATGACGATAATAAGTCAAATGTATATTGAATTTTCGGTGTGAATGAAGCAAGTCCACCTAATACAATAATTGTTGCTAAAATAACCGTCCAAGGTTTCGATGTGACGAAATGACCAATTTTTTTGCCATATTTATGTTTTGGCTCATGGCGTTTCGCAGGTTTATTTTTCTTCTCAGCATATTCTTGAGCTAATTTCTCGGTACGAGGAACGAATGGATAAAATGCTACTCGACCAAAGATTACGAGCAATGCAGGTAATACAATTAATGCTGTAAAGCCCATTAATAACACACCAAAACTAAATGGTACTGCAAAGCGCTCAAACGCTCCGTAATTAGCTAATGCTAATGTCGCAAGTCCTAAAACAACGGTTAAGGCACTCATCATAATCGCGCCGCCAGACTCTTTCATCGCTTGTTTCATCGCATCGAATTGATTTTCTACTTTTAATAAAATTTCTCGATATTTCGAAATGAGGAATAAACAATAATCCGTACCCGCTCCAAATAATAAAACGGTCATGATGGATACTGCCTGTGCATCTTTATCGATCCAACCATGCTCAGCCATAAAGCCAAGTAACGGCGAAATGACACCATACGCCATCCCTACTGCTACTAATGGAATAATCGCTAATAATGGCGAACGATAGATGAGAATTAATAATACGAGTACAAGTAAAACTGTTGCACCCATTAATTTAAAGTCTGCATTTTTGAAAAGCCCTGTTGCATCTAAAGAGATTCCAACAGGTCCTGAATAGCGTAAACTTAAGTTTTTCGCATCTTCATAGTTTCCTGTTGTTTTCACATTTAAATCAGCAACGACTTTCTCAATTTCGTCGACACCTTTACTTAATGCATCAGTTGTCGCATTCTCATTAAAGAATACAGGTGTCACAATTGTGGAGCCATTTTCTGAAGCAGTCGCTTGAAGCTGCTGTGGTGGTACTTTACTTAAAGGTGGCACGAGTGATTGTTCCTTCACTGGCTCACTTTCTAATGATTGGTATAATTTCTGAATCTCTGCATAGTCAGTCGATTTTAAACCGCCATCTCTATGCCAAACGAGTAATAATGGAATGCCTGAATTATCTGGAAAATTCTCATCGATTACTTTTGCGGCTTGAAGTGAAGCTGAACTTTCTGGTAAATTGTCTGCATTTTTATTATCAATGCTATTAATTTGCGGCATCGTAAATGATAGAACAACTACGAGTAAAACCCAAAATACGAGTGTGATCCAGCGACTCTTTTTGCTCGCAACAAGTTGGCCCCATGCCTCAAACGGATGTTTCTTCATCAAATTCCTCCCTTAATTTTATGTTCCACCCAATTATATATACTCAAGGGTTAATTAATCAAACATTTATTGTATATATGCTATAATATGAATATTTATATGATGAAAGTGAGTGATTTCAAATGGGAGATTCCAAGCGAAATCTGGGTAGACCGCGTCAGCAAGAACACGCAGTCCCTACAAAAGTGAGAGTTTTATCTACAGCTGTTTCTTTATTTGTTGAACAAGGGTATAAAAATGTAGCGATGGATGATGTCGCTTTGCGCTGTAATGTGACGAAAGCGACCGTTTATTACTACTACTCGACAAAAGCTGAATTGTTTACCGCTGCATTTGAAGCGCTAATGTCTAGGATTCGAAATAGTTCCATGGAGATTTTATCGACAGAAGAACCTTTTGAAAAAAGGCTTGAAAATTTAGTAACGATTTTCACATATGCGACTGTAAATATTGATGTAGATAATTTTATTAAAGAAGCGACACCCAGCCTATCCGTCGATCAATTATTGAAAATTGAAGACTGTAAAAACACGATGTATGACGGCATCGAAACTTGTTTTATTCGAGAAGCAGAAAACGGAATTTTACCAAAGGAAAATACTAAATTTTTCACCCATACTTTCCTCGCTTTACTGACAATGAGTAAGCAAAGAGACCGCGAAGGAAAAGGGTTTTTCGAAACACCTGAAGAAACAGCTAAACAAGTTGTACGCTTTTTCTGGGCTGGTGTACAGAATGGGAAATAAAGGCGAAAATGACTTTTATTTTTTTCCGAATTCGGCATATTGCCATTTTTATTTGATACAATGAGAGTATTAAGAATTTGCTCGTAATGTTAGCAATGTAGAAAGGGTGTAATATGAAGTGACACAACATGCCGAAAACGAAATTAATGACGCAATAAAATTATGTGATGCGAAAGGTAATTTGAATCCTGCCGCAATTGGATACGCTAGAAAACCGGTGATTCAAAGTAATTTAAAGGGTCACTTCATGCGAAAGAAAAAATGGAACTATTGGTGTGTATATGGTGATGATTTAATGTTTTCAGCAACGATTAGTCATCTAGATTATGCAGCCGTTTGTTTCGTCTACATCCTCGACTATGAAACACAGCGATTTTTTGAAAAATCAATTACACTTCCTCCAATTGGAAAGAAAGTTCAACTTTCAGAACATGTTTTAGAAACAGCACTTTGCAATCATAGCGATATGAAAATTCAATTTTTGCATGATGGCAATAATGAAACGCAAATGACGGTGACGATCCCAGATTTCGATGGCGAGGTACTTCATGCCGATTTAACGATTCACCATCCTGAAGAAGATGATTCATTAAATGTTGTCATTCCTTGGAATCGCCAAACTTTCCAATTTACTGCGAAGCACCATTCATTGCCTACTGAAGGCTATGTGAAAATTGGGGATAAACGCTACACTTTTGATGCCCATGAATCTTTCGCCGTTCTCGACTTCGGTCGTGGCGTATGGCCTCGCGAGTCTACTTGGAATTGGGCAATGGCTTCACAAAAATGTCGTGGTCATCGTATCGGCTTAAACTTCGGTGGGCAATGGACGGATGGCACAGGCATGACGGAAAATGCGTTTTTCTATGATGGTGTGATGACGAAAATTCATGAAGATGTAATCTTTGAATATGACGAGCAGGATTTCACAAAATGTTGGTCGATTCGTACGAAGTTTTCGGATGATGTTCACCTTGTATTTAAGCCTTTTTTCGAAAGAATTTCTAATTCAGATGCCAAACTAATTCAATCAAATGTGCATCAATTATTTGGCTATTTCGACGGCTATGTTCGTACGGAAACAGGTCAAACGATTCCAATTCGCCAAATGCTCGGCGCTTCAGAGGTGCATAAAGCAAAATGGTAATCGACGAAAATAAATGCCCGATCTGCGGCCATTACAATGCCTGTGGACGAAACGACCCATCTTGCTGGTGTGTCACAAAAGAGATTCCGAAGTCTCTTTTTGAACAAATACCACCCCAGCTACTTCATAAACAATGTATTTGTTTGAAATGCATTGATGAAGCAACTAAAAATATTGAAGATTGATCTAAAGTAATATAGGATCAATCTTTTTTATTTTGTTCTATTATATATTTTGGGATCTTAAAACAATTCACGTTGTAACTTTCAGAAATAATCATATTCCACTTTTATTAAAGTCATTCAAATACTGAAGAATTGTCTTCAAAAGTTATAAACGCAATGCACATGGGTATATCCGATTGGCGGTATCAGTTTCTTAGTTAGTTTTATCTTAAGAAAAAAGCTGGATCCACAAGAAGTAAACTCATGATCAAAAAAAGAACCCACCGCTCAAACTAATTTGAAGGTAAGTTCTTGAAAAACATTTATGATCTTTTGCTTCTTTTACTTAGCAAAAGGTCATAAATTAAAGCAATAATCAAAGCGAAAAATAATATATTTCTGATCCAATCTAACATATTATTATTTGGATAAATGATTGGCAAAATAATAAATACGACTAGAAAGATACCGATGAATGATAGTGTGATTTTATTCATACATTAACCTCCGATCTTTCGTAAATCCAACTCCATATAAATAATACCAAAAAAAAAAATAGTTCAATTTTTTCCATATAATACATATTTTAATTTTTCTAGTATCAAAAAAGCAGCAAAACCTAACTTGAGGTTTTCGCTGCTTTTTTCTCGCGATGTGCGTACATTAATTCAGGTTGGTCTGTGAAGATTGCTTCAACGCCAAGTGATTCCATAACATCATAATCTTCTACTTTATTCACTGTGTAGACTCGGAATACGCTTCCCTTCTCAATATCTTGGCGAATAACGCCTCTTTTCGCTGCTTCCATTGAGATATGAAGTGAATTTGAGCCGATTCTTTCGCCATATTCATGTAAATTAACGAGAATTTTTTCAAATAATACGCCAACTAGATTAGATGGCGCTTTTTGTAATAAAGATTCCACCATCGTATGGTCGAAGGATGAATACATAATTCGATCCGCCATCCCAAGTCGATTCACAAGGTCCAACACATCATCTTCAATATTCGGATATGCTACGACATCTGTTTTAATTTCTAAATTGATGACATGATGTGTCTGTTGGAATACGCATAACACTTCTTCCAAAGTAGGAATTTTTGCGCCCGCAAACTCCTCGCCCTTCCAACTTCCAAAATCCAGTTCACGTAATTCCTCAAATGTATGATCTTTTAAATGTCCCTTACCATTCGAAGTACGGTGGATCCGCTCATCATGATTTACGACAAGTACACCATCTTTCGTGCGCTGTACATCCAATTCCACACCTTCAACAGGCAGTTTCGCCGCTGCTTCAAATGCTACTAATGTATTTTCTGGGTATTTACCCGCATACCCTCTATGTGCAAAAATCTTCATAATCAGTCACCTCTTAAATCTATTGTATGTAAGTAGTATTGATTTTTCACTGAATTTTTGCAAATTTAATGTAAAAACCGTAAATTTTGGTCAATGGATTGGCCCGACAAAAAAACTTGCGATGGTCACATTTTCGAATATAAAGTACACTATGATATACTTTACAATAGAAGTTTTCCAAAGAAAAAAAGAATTACAATCTACTGAATTGGGAAAGTACTGGTCGGAAATAATATACACCGATTCATTGCGTGTTAAAACGAAATTTCGGATCGGAGGATTTTTTATGTCTAATCAACACCCTGAATTTGAAAAAGAGCAACAACATTTAGCGTATGTAAAACACTTTATGCAAAGGCTTCTAACTGAATCTGAAGAAGATCTAGCCAATGCACAAGAAGTCATCCGAAACTCTATGGCGGATCTCGACTATTTAGATTCCAGTCTCGGATACTTGAATATATTAACGAATACTCGCTTTTTTGATATGGCGAGCAATCAACAAGAAGGGCTCGAAGCAATACGATCGAAGCCTTATTTTGCGCGCATTCATTTTGAAAAAGAGGGAGAACCTGATGAAAAATTATATATCGGAAAAACCTCTCTTTTCGATAAGGAAACGCAAGAACCTGTAATCGTCGATTGGCGTTCCCCTGTTTCGAATGTTTACTATGACGGGCGATTGGGCGACATTACGTATATGGTAAATGACGAAGAAAATAAAGGTCATCTCTATTCAAAAAGACAGTATAAAATTGAAGATGGCAAACTTCTCGACGTGCGCGATATTGATTTAACAACGAATGACGAACTGCTTCAAGATGCACTTGAAGGCAAAGCAGACGTGCGCCTTACTGAAATCGTATCGACAATCCAAGCAGAACAAAATGAAATAATTCGAGCGCATTTACGCCAACCAATCATCGTGCAAGGTGCTGCTGGTTCTGGTAAAACAACGATTGCCTTGCATAGAATTTCTTACTTCCTCTACACGATGGGCGAGCATTTTGATGCGAAGGAACTTATGATTCTAGCACCAAATAAACTGTTCATCGATTATATTTCAGATGTACTTCCTGAACTCGGTGTCGGTGGCATTTGCCAAACTACTTTTGAAGAGTATGTACAAAACGCGACGAAAACAAAATTCAAACTGACAAATCCCACGCTTATTCTTGAATCACTTATTTCCAATGAGGCCAATGAAGATTTACTATGGGTGACAAAATTAAAAGGTTCTCTCGAATACCGCGATATGATGGATCACGTCGTCGACAATGTAGTCGCTGAAGTTGGCGAACTTTTTGAAGATGTTTATTTGGAAAAATATCGTATTCTTCGAGGGTCTCGTCTAAAAAAACTTTTCGTTGAAGAGTATGCTTATATGCCTGTCGAAAAACGAATCCAAAAAATCCGAAGTATTATTCAAAGTCATGTAAAACAAAAGTCGAAAAAAATATTATACGACCTTTATAAAAAATATGATGAAATCTTAGGCCGTTCATTGAATATTTTTGATGATGATCGTCGTAAAAAAGAAGTAACGCATTGGATTGATGAGCGTGATGAAAGAATGCCAGCGATCGAAGCGGAAGCTAAAACGGTTACGACAAAATATATGAAACGTTTCAGCAAATACAATGTAAAAAAACTGTATCGTCAATTTTTAACGGATTCAGATTTACTCGCTTCGACTACGCCTGATTGGACGAAAAAGCAGCGTCAAACTTTCTTGAAATTTCATGAAAAAGAAAGATGGGCAGTTGAAGATTTAACTGCATTTTACTACTTGTTTGCTAAAATGAAAGGCATTCCCGATGCGTGGAAAATGCGCGTTGTATTCATTGACGAAGTGCAGGATTATAGCTTATTCCAACTTGCCGCATTGAAAGATGCATTGGAGACAGATATGTTCACAATGGTTGGTGATTTAGCGCAAGGGATTCATAGTTATCGTTCATTAAATGATTGGCAACCGGTTCGCGAATTATTCCCTCGTGCTAGCTATAAAACATTACAAAAAAGTTATCGTACAACGATCGAAATTATGGCTTATGCGAATGCAATCTTAAGTGGCATGGATGAAGATTTACCAATGGTAGAGCCTGTTGTTCGTCATGGTCTTGAACCACAATTCCACGAGATGAAAACATTCGATTCAGCATTAATTGCTCAAATACATGGGTCGATTTTAAGCAATGGGCATCGTTCCATCGCTCTTATTTGTAAAACGATTGATGATGCGAGCCGAATTACTTCATTATTAGTTGAAAATGATATTAACGCTCAAAACTTAAATGATGCGACAGAAATTGATCAAAATGCTATTTTAGTCGTGCCAAGTCATCTATCTAAAGGGTTGGAATTTGATGCGGTTATCATCGTTGCGGATGAATCACCATTTGAAGATTCCGCTTTGGAACGAAAGCTTCTCTATGTTGCCATCACTCGTGCCATGCATGAACTTCATTTTGTAGGTGTGAAAAAAGAATACTTTTTACTGTAAATAAAAACATCTCCACTAGATGATTTCTCAATCTAGTAGAGATGTTTTTTTATAATTTATCAATAATTTTCTTCCAAATAGGTGTTTCGGCGATGCGCTCACGTTTTTTCAATTCCGCTGCGATTAAATCTGTTAATTGATCGTATAATTTCTCTCCAAAATGAAGTCCATCATCACTTTTACCAACTAATAATTTCTCATAATCGGGCTGGTCATAAACAAATTGGAAGAAGTCGATACAAGTTGATCTTTGCTCCGCAGCCACTTCCTGCACGATATGCGCGTATTGACTCAAATCTTTATTTGTTCTACTTGTTTGCTTCGACTCATCTACTGGTGGCGGTGTAATTAAGATGACTTTTTTATGCCCAATTTTTCGTACGAAAGCTTCTAAATTTTCTTTAAAAAGATGTAATGGCACTTTTTTATGTTCTGCACAATCATTCGAACCGAATAAGATCGTCACAACATCAGGATGTTTCGATACAACGTCCTCCTTGATTCTTGTACGTGCTTCCACTGTATTATTACCTGCCACACCAGCATTTATATAGAGATGACCTTTTACTTTTTCAGAAAGCATTAAAGTCAGCATCGGTTTCGGATATCCTTCTTTTCGAGTCGTTAAACTGTCACCAAAACAGACAATTTTCATCTTGCCACCTCCTTGGTTGTATCCCTTTATTTTAGGGTATTACTTTACTACAAAGTAGTCAATTTGTGTCGTAATATTAAAACCTGATTTCCTATATAATTGAACCGCTGCTGGGTTGTCAGACTCTACTTCAACAGCAATTGAACTGAAGTTTTTTTCGCATGTATAATTCTTTACCCAATTTAACATACTTAATGCAATCCCTTGATTGCGGAACTGCTCTTTTGTCGCTACTGAAGTTAGCCAAACATCATCTGCAACGACCGCTGTTGTAAATGTACCTACGACCGCTTCATCACGAAGTACCATCCACAGCTGACTCGACTCTTCCTCTTCCATCAATGCTGCCATTTCAGCAGTTTCTTCTGGAAGATCACCGAAACCTTCAGCAAAGATTTGTTGTAATTGTGGTAAATGCGCTTGCTCAAAAGGGATGACTGTAATTGTTGCATCCACTAATTTTGCAGGTTTAGCTGCCATTTGATATTTCGAAGAATTGTATTCATACCCTTGTTCTTCTAATAACGCAGTATAATTCGCCACAGATATAATCGCAGCCATCTCGCCTGTTGCTTCACGCTCGTTTAAACCATGCTTCAATCCTTCAATTAACACTTCTTCGATGCCGATATTACGATAATCTGGATGCACAACCATCGACCATTCAAAAGCATTCATACCGAATAAATCGTACGCATTCACCGCCCCGATTAATTGATCGATATCTTCGTCATATGCTAATACGAGGAAACCATTACAAGTGGCATCTTGCAGACGAGCAAATTGCATAACTTCATATAAATCGACATGTGCAGGGTATTCACTCTTACTAATTAATGTGTTCATTTCTTGAAGCGTCAAATCATCAAGTGGATAGGATGCTTTCATCGCGAATAAATTCATTTGTTTTCACTACCTTTTTATTTTTTCGATTGGGGAGGTTCAAGTATGGCAAAAAAACGATTAACTTGGGTTGATGCAGCAAAAGGGTTGCTCATGATTTTCGTCGTGATTGGTCATTACCCTGTTAAATTGGATCAACCTTGGATTACATTTATTTACTGGTTTCATATGCCTGCATTTTTCATTTTAAGCGGATTATTTTTCAAACCCGTTCCGCAAAATGAACGAATACTTCCGTATGTGAAAAAAAGATTCATGCAACTTATGATTCCTTATTTTTTCTTCCTCATCGTTATTACAGCTCTACGCTATATTTTAGCAATTGCGAGCCATAATTTCACCCTAAACTATTTGCGCCAAGATCTATATGACTTACTACTTGGTGGGCGCTTTGCTGGTGGCTCTTATGGCGTCATTTGGTTCATCACTACATTATTTGCCGCCTATATCTTATTTTTACTCATTACACGTTATTTCAAACCTATTGTACAAATAATTATTTTAGCTATTTTTTATGCTATTGCTCAATGGGAAGGCCAGTATGTCGAAAATTTACCTGGAACAATTAAAGAAGCTTCCTTAACGATCATCATTCCATGGAATCTCGATGTCGCACTTCTCGCGGTTGTTTATTTAGGCATCGGTTACTATCTTAGAAAATTTATTAAAGACATTCATTGGTCTTTGTGGATTGCCAGCACCCTTTTCATTACTTATCATATGTATCTTACTTGGCATGACCGCTTCGATTATCACCTAAGTTTGAAATTCATTCGATACGGTGAGCCGATTTATGATTTACTCATTCCTTTTACATTCGTTATTTCAATTTTAGGGATTATTCAATGGATTACGAAGAAAATTCGTTTAAAGATCTTTGAATTTATCGAAAAACATTCCATCGTTATTATGTATATGCATATTTCTGTTGATAAATTTGCCAACGATTTTATTGCGTATGGCTTGCTTGGTTACACAATTCTCGGTTTGGCCATTCCGATTATTATATCTGTTTTAATGCAAAGATTCGTGCCGGTTGCACCGTTCTTACTTGGCCAACCGCATGTAAAAAAAGTATCTCCCTAGCATACTGCTTTGAAGATACTTTCCGTTTATTATTGCGATTCTAATTTCTTCGTCTGTCGATCACCTTCGAGCGAAAGCCATGTTACACAGACGAGCATGATGATGACACCAGCGATTTGCCAACCTTCTAAGACACGACCTAGCCAAATGACCGAGATGACCATCGCAGTTAAAGGCTCCATACTTGAAAGGATACTCGTCTCAACAGGTGAAATATATTTCATACTGCCGAGGAATAAGACGAAAGCGAAAGTACCGCAGAGGATGACCCATACCATCATCCAAGCAATACTTGGTTGAAGCATGATTTCCATTTCTTCAAATTGCCAAAAACCTTTGAAAAGACCGAGAACTAATCCACCAATTAGCATTCCCCAACCAACAACAATGAGTACACCCCACTCATTCATGATCGAAGTTGGGTATAATGTATAGAAGGCGAAAGTTAAGCCGACACCTAATCCCCAAAGCAATGCTTCATTACTTACGAGCAGGTTACTAAATGACCCGTTCGTTAGTAACAGGAAAAGGCCTACTAATGTACCCGCGATACCGATCACTTGGTACTTTGGCGGTAGCATGCGTTGTGCAAATGATACATATAGCACAACGAAAATTGGTGCTAAAAATTGCAAAAGCGTTGCTAACACTGCATTACTCGCATTAATGGCGGCAACGAATGTATATTGAACACCCAACATCCCTAGAACGCCAAAAATGATTAATTTTACCCACCAAAATGGCGACTTCCAAATTGAAAAAATATCTTTTTTCGTTAACATTAGAAATAGTAATAACATCGCACCTGCTAACGTCAATCTAATTGTTAGCATAAATGAAACGGATAACTCACTAGACGATAATACCCATTCCATCATTGGCCCAGTTGCCCCCCACAGCATCGCGCCGGAAATAATCATGATTATCCCTTTTAACCTTTGTGACGTACTATTCACTTGAACATCCCCTTTTGTATAACTATTTTACTTATTTACTGTAAAGTTTTTGTATTACAACGCCTATTTTTGATTCTTTTTTAATTATTTCAAAAGAAATACTCAAAAAATATTTTTTCTAATTCATTACCCATTACTAATGACTTATACATGGTTTTTATCTATAATATAATGTATATAGTAATTTCAAGGAGTCGTTGCATGATATGTCAGAAAATAACAATATTTTTCAAACAACTATAGAATTAATTAATCACTTACCCCACCCTTTCCTCCTTGTAAATCAAAACGGAGAAATTGTTTTGTGGAATACAGATGCCGAAAGTAAACTTGGCTACAGCTATAAAGAAATGAATGGTTTCCCCGTTCCTTTTGCAGATTCAAGTCAAATTACTGCATACGAGGAATTGTTCCACCAGCTACTTAACGAGCCTCAAACTTCTTTTGACTCTGGGTATCAAAATTATTTAACAAAATCTAAAAAGAGAATGTTATTCAAAACCTATGTAAGAATCATCTACTTTGAAGATCAACCTTATTTAGCTATGAGTCTCGTCTTATCTGATAGTAGCACGACTGATAGTAGTTTTGAAGAGGAGCTATCATATTTATACGCAGGTCTTAAAGATTCTTATATGACACTTTTCTTAGATAGTGAAGGTCTTATTACTGCGGCTAACTCAAGCTTTTTAAAATTGAGTAAATGGACGCCTAAACGTGTTCTTGGCAAAACTTTTTGGCAAATGTTCCCTCAAACTACTGAAGGGACAAAAATCGCCAATAAAATTTGGGAATCCCTGAAAAATAATCGTTCATGGCAAGGCGAGGTAGAAAAAGTAACGAAGGATGGCCAATCATATTGGGTATCTCTATCAGCCATTCCTATCCCAAAAAACCATGCAGGTAGAGCTTCTTACTTATTATTAGAAAAAGATGTTACCGAGAAAAAAGTGTTACAGAAACAATTAGAAAAAATCGCGTATATTGACCAAGAGACGGGCTTAATGAACCGCTATCGACTTGAGCAAATCGTTAATGACATGATTGAGGATGCACAGCATTTCACATTCGTCTTTTTAAGCATCGATAAGTTCTATTCTCTAAAAGAAATTTACGACGAAAAGGCAGAAGCTGTTCTCGTAATGGAATTTACAAGTCGTATGAAAATGTATTTCCAAGATAGTGTCATGGCGCGTATTAGCGTCAATGAATTCGTCGTTCTAACACCACTTGGCGAATGGTTCATCCAAGGATTCCTTGCATACTTAAAACAACACCCAATTTATTTAGATAATACTTCTACACCTCTAACAATTAGTGGTGGTATTACGAAATTCCCTGAGGATCAAAATACATTTAGTAATCTATTCAAAGCTTCAAATACCGTTATTCAAAAAGTACAAAGTGAAGGTGGAGATAATATTACGAGTCTGTCAAAAGACGACCACCAAAATTTAAGTACACGATCTGTTATCGAAAAACGTCTATTAGTCGCTTTAAATCAAAAAGATTTACATGTTCTTTATCAACCTCAACGTGATCTTGACTCTGATGGTATTAAAACTGTCGAAGCACTTGTACGTTGGGAAGATCAAGAAATTGGCATGGTCCCACCAGATATTTTAATTCCAATCGCTGAAGAAACGGGATTAATCAACCAAATCGGTCGTTTCATTCTTGAAAAAGCGTGTGAACAAGCAGTTGAATGGTCAAATCAAGGTCATAATATTCGCGTAAGTATTAATACATCGATTCGCGAATTCCGTGATAAAAACATGGCAGAAGCGATTCGCAAAGTACTTCAAAGTACAGGCTGCCCTGCACATTTATTACAAATTGAGATTACAGAGAAATTCGCTTTAGAAGCAGAAGCAGAATCATCAATCGTAAAACAAATGAAACAGCTTCAAGCGGAAGGCGTTAAATTCTCATTAGATGACTTCGGAACTGGTTATGCTTCATTCCGTTACATGCAATTGCTACCTCTTGAAGAATTTAAAATCGACAAATCATTCATTTCATCTGTTACGTACCAAGAGAAAACACAAGCGCTTGTAAAAGGCATGATCCAATTTGGGAAATCACTTCAAATGCGCGTTGTCGCAGAAGGAGTCGAAACAGAAGAACAAGAATTCTTCCTTCGCGAAGCAGGTTGTGACGCGGTACAAGGTTACTATATTAGCCGCCCAACAAGCCCAATCGACATCGAGAATTTATTATAAGAATTAAAAAATAAAGCGTATTAGAACGAATCGTTGTTCTAATACGCTTTTTCGAATATATAAATTGTAAATATATGTGTTTTTTAACATAAATATGTGGTATTATATCAACAGGTCTATTTACCTAAAAACCAATTAGTTTACTCAAAGATAAAAAAATACCAGTAAATAAGAACCAACCAACTACAGAAAGGTGTTTTCAAATGAAATTAAAATTTTCTCTTGGCATTATCTTTTCACTACTATTAATCTTCACATTTAGTAGCACTTCAAACGCTTCAGAAAAAATCTCTTTACCGAATATCAATAATTTATCTACTTCATATGATACAGTGATTCCACTACAATCTAATCCAGAAAGGCAGGATATTTTAGTAGCAAATAGGGAGCATGCTTATATAATGGACTTAATTAGTGGGAATAAATTACGTACAATACAACCCCAAAAATATTATCTCAACTACTTAAGCACAGATGTTCTAAACAATTACTTTGTCTATCAAGATGATTATGATTATTCTTTTAATTATACCTATAAATATATAAGCAACTTACTTTACTCAACAAAAGGAACAAACGGGAATAAACTTCCTTTCATGGGATATCCACTTGGCTTTTTAGCAAATTCATCAACTTTAATAATTATTGGAATAAAAGAAGAACCCGAAAATGAATATATAGATATGTATGATGAAAAAATCGCATTATACGGCTATGACCTAGATAGAAAAAAGGTCGTATTCAAACGAAATTTACCTAATTATGATTTATATGCTTTCAATAAAGAAATCGTTTTTGCGAACGACAAAAATTTAATGATCTATGATGCAAATGGTAACTATCAAGATGTTATGGAATTTAATTCTAAAATTACAGATTTACACTTTACTGAAGATGGCTCAAAACTAGTAGTAGCAACTAGCGCAGATACACTTCAAATTATTGATACGAAAAATTATTCATTAGATAAGAAACTGCCTTTTATTAATTCTAATAAAGCAGACTTACTTACAATCGATAGCACAAATAAATATCTAGCTTTAAGTGATGAAAACTATCACTTTAAACTTTATGATTTTACTAATGGTAAAAGAATTTACACATCAGAAGATAGCAAAACAACTGGTGGCGGTATTGCGCTTTCTAAAAATGCGAAATTCATTCTTAATAACGGCTCCGTATACAGTGGAAAAAATCTGACTTCCTATATACAAAGTGTTGAATTACCGAATAATTTAAAAACAATCGAGCTTGGTCAATCTTATTCACCAACACTTACTGCCAATCGTGCAAATGGAACAAATGACTTGATTACTTCTGGAATCGAATGGCATACAGATAATTATAATATTGCTTACATTGATGGTGGAAAAAACCTGTTAATTCCGCGGAAAACTGGAGAATTCACACTTTATTCTACTTACTTAGATGAAAAAATTAAAAATCGAGTAAAAGTTGTAGATACAAAGAAGCCCGTATTCGAAGGTGTTAAAAACCTAACATTCTATGCAAACCAAGGAATCAAATCAATGCACGGCATGACCGCTAAAGACCTTGGCGATGGTGATGTTACTTCTAAAGTTAAAGTATCTGGCTCTTTTAATGCTAATAAGGCAGGCGTCTACAAACTAAGTTATTCAGTAACTGATTCAGCTGGAAATACTGCTACTGCAAAACGTACGATCACAATTAAGTACAATCCTTTAAAAAATGCATTTCTTTATGATAAGTACTTCTATCTTTCAAATAGTTCATATAACAAAAAAGGAAGCGGAATTAGTCCATTCCTAGTTTCTAGTTATGTTTATAAAAAAGGGAAAACCATTAGCCCTATAATGGAAATTGATGTAAAAAATATCATCAATAATCCATTTAAAACTATAGTATTCAAGTCTAACGGAAAGCAATTAACGATAAATATTAAAGGCTCTAAATATTATAAATCAACCGAATATGGCTTTTATAATTTATCAACAAAAGACAGAAATTGGATTAAATCTAATGTTGCTGCAAACAAAACTTTAACAGTTCAAATCAATGCATCTAGAAAAAACCTTAAATCTACACTTAATGCAAAACAAAAACAAGGTCTACTAGATGGCGTTTTACTCTATGATTATTTTACAGGAAAATAAACAGAGCCTTAACCAACGTTAGACAAATGAATCAACCGTAGTCGAACACACTATTGTTCTACTTCTAAGGTGAATGAAATTGGATTTTCAATTTCATTCACCTTTTTTATTCGTAATTTCTGAAACGCCACAAAAAAACCTTCGCAACTATTGTGCGAAGGTTTGATTTTATTATGAGTTTGTTTTTGATGCGTATTTTTTTCTTCTTAGCATTGTAAAAATCAATTGCATAAATACTTCTGCAAAAACTAATCCCATTACGATTGCACCTGTGATCAAACTTGTTTTCACTGCGAATTCGATACTTTGCGTATAATCCTTTTCAACAACATGGCGCATCGTATTATAAGCCATACCACCAGGAACAAGTGGAATTATTCCCGCTACACTGAAGATTAACATCGGCGTTTTAAAGCGTTTCGCATACATATGCGCAATCATGGCAATGACAAATGATGCAACAAATGATGCTGGTACTACGTCTACGCCTTGATTCGTAAATGCCAAATAGATTACCCAACCAAGCGCTCCAACAACACCGCAATGAAATAAAGTATTCTTCGGTGCATTAAAAATAATACCGAATGAAGCCGTGGCGATGAAGCTTAAAACCAATTGTATAATGTATTCCATCACTTCATCCTCCTAAAACGCCAGTACAAGCGCTACACCTGCTCCAATTGCTGTGGCAGTAAGAAAGGCTTCGACACCTTTGGCAACACCTGAAACGAAGTGTCCAGCCATTAAATCACGTACTGCATTGGCAATCGGCACACCAGGTACTAACGGCATGACTGATCCAATAATTATTTTATCCAATTCCGCACCAAAACCAAATTCTACGGAGAAGAAAGCGATAATCCCAACAAAGAGGGCTCCGGTAAATTCTGCGAAAAACTTAACTCTCGTTAATGAGTGAATTGCGTAAAAGACGATGAAGCCTATACCACCCGCAACGAAAGCTGCAGGCATATCCGCATAAATCCCTTTAAATAAAATTAAGAAACACGCACTGGCGATGGCAGATGCTAAAATTTGCACCCAAACCGGGAAGAAAAAGTTTGTTCTCTCAATTCTCAATAATTCTTCATAAGCCTTTTCTACTGTGAGTTGTTTCGAAGTTAAACCTCTTGAAACATTATTCACAAGAGAAATTTTCTCTAAATCTGTCGTACGACTAGGTATTTGAGCGATTCTTGTAGGTCTTTCATGTCCAGCTGAAAAAATAATTCCTGTCGGTGTCACAAAACTTTGTGCATCCACATATCCTTGTGACTGCGCCATCCTCATCATTGTATCTTCTGCTCGATAAGTTTCCGCGCCACTTTGCACGAGTAATCGACCGGCTAATAGGAAACAGTTGATCGCTAATTCTTCCTCTTTATTATGAGCCAAAAACTCACACATCCTTTCTTATGTATAAATTGTCATTAAATATAATTAAATTCAAACTTTTTTACGCATTCGTCCGTCTAATAATGGTAATATTAAACTAATATTGAATAAAGGAGTACATAATATGAATCAAAGAAGACCGAAACGCAGATGGCTCATTGATTCTTTACTTGTTTGTACATTCTTATCTCTAGTAATCTTCGCTATTAGTTACATCTTCTTCATGAAAGATACACCGAAAGATGACGCATCTGCTAGTTCAGAACATATTTCAACTGCTGATACTTCGGATTCTTTTGTGAAAAAAGTAACTGTCACAAATGACACAGATCATGGTAAGTACAGAATTAACTATCCACAAACTAATTCTAAAAAGCTAAATGACGCGGTAAATGATTCAATCAACGGGATAAAATCAAACTTTTTAAAGAATCATTCACAGAACGAAACTTTATACGTAAATTACAAAGTTTATCGTCACAAAAAACTGTACTCATTTGTTGTATCACAAAAAGTGAAAGAAGGTACAGTGTTTAAAGAAAAAAACATTACTACTTTTACAGTTGACCAACAAAAAGATGAATTATTAACATTAAACGACATTATTCCATCAGAAAAACATTTACAAAACTTTAGTGACATTGCACAGAAGAAGTTAAATGTAGTTCCGGAAGTTGTGAAGTTTAATAAGACACAGGATCATCAATTAAAAATTGACTCTCGCTCTGCCAACTTTAAAAATATTGCACTTTCCAAAGATACATTAGAGTTGTACTTTAATCCAGAGAGTTTTAACAATTCTTTCGATGATGTCGTTCACTTACAAATTCCGTTAAGTGATTTACAAGCGATTTTAGCTTCAAATCTAAAAGATCCTGTAAAAAGACAGAAAAAGAAAAAAATCACTGGTAAAGTTGTAGCTTTAACTTTTGATGATGGCCCAAATACCACATCAACGCAATCAATTTTAAATACCCTTAAAAAGGAAAATGTAAAAGCGACATTCTTTATGGTAGGTACGCAAGCGAAGGCAAATCCAAAAATGGTGAAAAAAATTGCAGCTGCTGGACATGAGCTGGGTAACCACTCATTAACACATGCAAATCTAATCCATTTGAATCCAAAGCAATTAGCACATGAAATTGAAGAAACGAATAAGGCAATCAAAAAAGCTGTTGGTAAAAACCCGACTGTTTTCAGACCTCCGTATGGTTCATACAATCCTGCGGTAGCAAAAGCAGCGAAAATGCCAATCGTATTATGGAATGTCGATACACTTGACTGGCAACACCATAATGCAGCGAAAACATTAGCAAATGTCAAAGCAGAAAAAACAAAGTATACAACCGTTCTTATGCATGACATTCATCAATCATCTGCTGATGCATTACCTGCCGTAATCAAATACTTGAAAAAAGAAGGCTACACTTTTGTTTCTTCTACAGAAATGTTGAATATTCAAAAGAACCTTTCTAAATAAACGATAAATAAGAGTGAATCATACGCATTAACTCTAAACATATTTAAAATCCTTAGCAGAACACAGCTGTTCAGAAATACATTTACATTGACGATCTTCATGTTTTACACGCAGTTGTGAAGCAGTACTAGATCATGCAGACTGAGTATACTAAAAGCGACCTTCCCTTAATTCCGGGAAAGTCGCTTTTTTGGTCTACGTAAGGGAACCGAGTAAATTCTCTAATTAACTATAGAAATAGCATGATCACGCGTATCCTTTTTAATGGAACACCCGCTGATCATGCTTTATTGAATCACTCTATTCAACACTAAATTAGACAGAATAAATGAGGGCTTGTAAACTTAGACTAACAATTAAAAGGAGTTTGATCCTATGCCTCGTTAACGTCGAACTTTCAAAAGATATTGAACAAATCTGTGAATGCTATAGAAACGGATTTGTTACAAGAAGCATAGTATAATAGAGATAAGAAGGCTTCATATTAATGACAAGGCGGTGATAATATGCTAGAGAAAGAAATGCAAACGCAAATCATCAACCATTTACAATCAGAAGTAGATCCTGCGTTCATTATTTTATTCGGCTCGTATGCGAAGGGAACAAATCGTCAAGAGAGTGATATTGATTTAGCTTATTATAGCGAGCGTCAGCTATCCTCTTATGAGCGTTTTATACTCTCTGCTGACTTAGCAGAACTGACAGGAAAAGAAGTTGATTTAATTGATATCAAACAAATTGATACAGTATTTACGATGCAAATTTTTTCTCAAGGAATCCCAATTTTGATTCAAAATCAAAGTGAATATACGCGTCAAAAAATGAGAGCCTATAGTATGTACGCAACATTAAGTGAACAACGAGCAGATATTATTAAAGATATTAAAGAAAGAGGAAGTGTTTTCGGATATGAATGATGTCATTTTAAATAAAACAACTACAATTGAACGTTGCATAAATCGTATTCAAGAAGTGTATGCAGGGAATCCTGAAAATTTAAAAGATTTCACAAAGCAAGACAGCATCATTTTAAATATTCAACGCGCGTGTGAGGCGAGTATTGATTTAGCAATGCATATTGTAAGTGAGCGTAAACTAGGTGTCCCAAAAGCAAGTCGTGATGGTTTTAGACTGTTACAAGAAGCGGATTTATTAGATGCAACGCTCGCTAAAACATTGATGAATATGGTTGGTTTCCGTAATATCGCTGTCCATGATTATCAGGCGCTCGAACTGGATATTCTAGAAGCGATTTTAGAGAAGCATATTGGTGATTTCAAATTGTTTACTAAAGTCGTAATACAACTTGAATCGTAAAAAAGCTTCCACTTAATTTATATTCCTTACTAACTTTTATAAAAAAAAATAACAAAAAGTCATATTCGCAATATATCAAATAGCTTTCAAAAATACCTTATTTTTATTGAAATAATCTTTTTTATTCTATAAATACCGTAAATCCTTATGTATTCAATCAAAAATACCCTATCAGGGACCTTTTTCAAAGTGTCGATCTGATAGGGTACAGCTATAATATACGATTCATCCTTTTTTTATTTCCAAGGAGGTAATATATGTGATAATTTTCGATCCACTCGATTGCCTAGTACATAATCTGCTTGCATCAACGTATGAATTTCACGCGTTCCTTCGTAAATGACAGGTGCTTTGGAATTTCGCAAAAATCGTGCAACAGGATATTCATCTGAATAACCATAAGCACCATGAATTTGAACAGCATCATCTGCAGCTTGATTCGCAAAATCACACGCCTGCCATTTTGCTAAAGAGGTTTCTCGTGTATTACGTTCTCCACGATTTTTCATGTCACCTACACGATAGACGAGTAGACGACTCATCTGATAACCTGCTTCCATCTTCGCAATCATTTGCTTCACAAGCTGATGATCACCAATTTTTTTGCCGAAAGTTTCACGTTGCTGGCAATACTTCACACTCGCTTCTAAACAAGCATCAATTAAACCAACCGCTCCTGCCGCCACTGTAAAACGCCCATTATCTAATGCCGACATCGCAATTTTGAAACCTTCCCCTTCTTCTCCAAGTAAATTCTCTTTTGGAATGAGGACATCTTCGAAAAAGAGTTCGCCCGTATTACCTGAACGAATGCCATACTTGCCCTTAATCGCTTTTGAAGAGAAACCTCCCATCGTTCTTTCAACGATGAAGGCGGAAATTCCTTTATGACTTTTCGAGCGATCCGTATAAGCAAAAACAATGAAATGATCCGCAACATCACAAAGTGAAATCCATGTTTTTTGACCATTTAATTTATAGTAATCGCCTTCCAACACCGCATTCGATGACATACTCGCTACATCCGAACCCGCTCCTGGCTCCGTTAAACCGAACGCTCCGATTTTGTCGCCCTTCGCTTGAGGTTTTAAATACTTCTCTTTTTGCGCTTCATTGCCCCATTGAAGCAATGTCATACTATTTAATCCTGTATGAACGGATACCGCCGTACGAAAAGCTGTATCACCACGTTCTAATTCTTCACAGGCAATAGCGAGTGAATTATAGTCCATGCCACTACCACCATATTTTTCAGGAATACAGATGCCGAGCAAACCGAGTTGTGCAAGTTGTTTCCAAATGGCTTGATCAAATCCACCTTTGGCATCCCATTCGGCTATCTTCGGTATAATTTCACGGTCGACAAAATGCCTTACAGATTGCCTTAACATTAACTGCTCATCAGAAAATTGAAAATCCATCGCTCGCATCCCCTATCCTTTGATGATATTTGTCGAACGCAACACTGTTTCAGTAATCGTCACACCATGATTATTCATCTCGCTCATATATTCCTCACCTGGCACTGCCACTTCTGGAGGTAACACGCCTTTCTGAGTAATCGTACCGTCGCCAATCAATTGGGCAACAACCGAGATCGTATTCGCAGTCGCTAGCGCCATCGCTGTTTCACTACTATTTTTATCGCGGTACGTCACCATTTCATATTGATACGAAGCACGTTCTTCATTACGCTCTCCATGAACTTCTACTCGCAATAGAACAACATCTTCCTTGTCGCCTAAATTCAATTTCTCTTGTAAAAACTGCTTCATCACTTCACGCATTTCAACAGTTGTACCGTCTTTCAACGTGACATCTGAACCCTTTTTAGTCAGTCCAAGATCGACAAGTAATTTAAAATGCTCCGCATGCCCTGCGTAACGAATTGTTTTATATTCTAATGATTGCACTTTCGGGAAGGATTGCGGCAATGTTGATAAGCCTCCACTTGTATGGAATGCCTCCAAGCCAACAAATCCAGGGAAATAAAGGTTTTCAATCTCTGTTAATGACGGTAATTCTCTAAAAGTGCCATCTCGGATAATGACAGACGGATTCGTGTAATGATCAAATACGCCATCAAGTGAGAATACGACATTGTAGTTTAAAGGAGGTTGTTTTTCGACCGGAATGCCACCGACATACAATTTAATCGAATTTACTCGATCCAATTTCGATGCGCCATATCCGGCTAAAATATTCGTCATCCCTGGTGCAACACCCAAGTCTGGAATAAGCGTAACTCCTTTTTCTTTTGCCTTGGCATCCAATTTCAATACCTCATCCGTAATACCACCGATATGACCACCCAAATCGACGGAATGAACACCGATTTCAATCGCCATTTGCGCCACTTTTAAATTGAATGAATAGAAAAGTGCGTTGACGACTACATCTGCTTTCGACATCGCGTCACGGAGTTGCTCATCGATTGTCGCATCGACAGTTAAAAGTTCGATTTTATCCGTATTCAACCGTTCAACGAAGCTTCTCACTTTTTCAACATCGACATCTGCCAAATAGATTTTCTCTACTTTTGGACTGCTCACCATATCGCGTGCTACCTCTTTACCCATTAAACCTGCTCCTAGAATTGTCACTTTCATTGGAATGCCCCCTTATGTGAATTTAGTCAGTATCAATTTGCGCTCTTTGTAACTGTCCACTGTAATCTACATAAATACTTTTCCACTCTGTATAAACATCTAGTGCTTGAATGCCTGAATCCCTATGTCCGTTCCCTGTTCCTTTCGTGCCGCCAAATGGAAGGTGTATTTCCGCTCCCGTTGTACCTGCATTAACGTACACAATCCCTGTATCTAAATCGCGCTGTGCTTGAAATGCCTTATTTATATCTTGCGTGAAAATTGCACTCGATAATCCAAATTTCACGCTATTATTCACTTCAATTGCCTCTGCTAAATCTTCCACTTCAATTAATGAAACGACTGGGCCGAAAATTTCTTCCTGTGCAAGTTGCGATTGAGCTTTTACATTTGTGAAAAGTGTCGGTTCATAATAGAAACCTTTGTCATATGGCGCATTTTCTAAAATATGACCACCTTTTAACAATGTCGCACCTTCTTGAAGGCCAATTTGCGTGTAACTATGAATTTTATGAAGTGCTGTACGATGAATGACCGGTCCAATTTTCACTGACTCATCTAAACCGTCGCCAATCGTTAATTCGTCCATCGCAACGAGTAATTTCTTCTCTAATTGCTCCTTCACACTACTTTGTACAATGACACGACTACACGCTGTACAACGCTGACCAGCTGTTCCAAAGGCACTCCATAAAATACCTTCCACCGCTAAATCTAAATCCGCATCATCCAAGACAATGACCGCATTTTTGCCACCCATTTCAAGCGATACTTTCTTCAAATGTTTTCCGCCTAATTCCGCAACTTTTCTACCAGTATCAGTGGAACCTGTAAACGAGATCACCTTCACATCTGGATGCTCAATCATCGTCGTCCCTACATCATTCCCAGAACCGAAAACGATATTTGCTACGCCAGCTGGTAATGCCACTTCATCGAATATTTTTGCCATTTCGTAAGCCATCATCGGCGTGTCTGTTGACGGTTTCCAAATAAATGTATTGCCCGCCACAATTGCCGGGAATGACTTCCATGTCGCAATCGCCACAGGGAAATTCCACGGTGTAATCAAACCAACTACGCCAATAGGTGCACGCACACTCATCGCAAATTTATTGGCAAGTTCGGAAGGTGCCGTTTGACCGAATAATCTACGCCCTTCCCCCGCCATATAAAATGCCATATCAATTCCTTCCTGTACTTCACCTCGAGCTTCCTCGATGACCTTACCCATTTCCTTCGTCAAAACTTGTGCCAACTGCTCCTTACGTTCTTTCATTTTTAAACCGATTTCATACAAATAATCTGCGCGTTTTGGGGCTGGGACTAATGCCCATTTCTTCTGTGCTACTTTTGCATATTGCACTGCGTCATCAAGCAATTTCTTTGATGCCATTGGAACTTGTGCAATTTCTTCTCCATTTGCAGGATTGACGACCGGAATATAATTTAAATCATCCCCCGGTTCAAACCTACCATTCAAAAAATGTTGAAGCTTCATACAAAACCCTCCTCGTAGAATTATTAGCAATTATTCACTTAACTATAATTTCTACAAATTACATAAATATCCTCTTTTAAGATGAGATTTTCTACTATTTATTTTTCCCCTTCCTATTTAATTGAAACTTTTTATCGGTAAAATCAGTATTATTAGTACTAGAACAAAATGGAGGAATGAAAAATGAGAAACGACGAAATTGATTACAAAATTCACGGTGACGATATGCAGTTTGTAGAAGTAGAACTTGATCCACAAGAAACGGTCATTGCAGAAGCTGGTGCAGTGATGATGATGGATGATCGTATTCGCATGGAAACTGTTTTCGGTAGCTCATCTTCACAAGGTGGCGGTTTCATGGATAAAATCATGGGTGCTGGTAAGCGTCTAATCACTGGTGAAAGTTTATTCATTACGACATTCACAAATGAAGGAAATGGCAAAAGACATGTATCATTCGCCGCTCCATATCCAGGTAAAATCATTCCAATGGACTTAACGGAGTTTAACGGGAAGTTAATTTGTCAAAAAGATGCTTTTCTTGCTGCAGCACGTGGCGTTGAAATTGGCGTAGAATTCCAACGTAAACTTGGCACTGGATTTTTCGGTGGTGAAGGATTCATCATGCAAAAACTTGAAGGTGACGGCATGGCATTTATTCACGCTGGTGGTACTGTGATCCGCAAAGATTTACAACCGGGAGAACGTTTGAAAATTGATACTGGTTGTCTTGTCGCGATGACTTCAACAATCGACTATAACATCGAAAGCGTACGTGGCGTTAAAACGGCATTATTCGGAGGAGAAGGTTTATTCTTCGCCACTTTAGAAGGTCCTGGCTCTGTGTGGATTCAATCAATGCCATTTAATCGATTAGCTAGTCGCGTCTTCTCTGCAGCACCTGTTTCAGGCGGTTCAAGTGAGGAAAAAGGTATTGGCGGATTGTTCAACCTATTTTCTGATCGCTAATACGACTAGCAATGTCCGATTCAATTTGCTATATTCTGTGTAGGAGGTGGCAATTTGAAAAAATTTCTAGTCATTTTTATTATTTTGTCAGCAATCGCTGGCGTTTATTCATATAAGTGGTTTAGCCAATCAAATTCAGCAATGCCAATTGCAGTGAATCCACCAATTAAGAAAATCGCTTCAAATAACCCGATTGATTCAGGTGTTGGTGATCGTGCTATTCAAAAATTAGAAAAAAAATACGGTGATTTGCTCTATGAAAGTACAGATGATTTCGATAGTACATTGAATAGTGACTCTGACCGTGTTTCAGAAGTGGTATCGTTCGGCGTTACAAATGATGTTCTGAAAAAGTTAAAAACTTCTAAACGCGCCGCATTCCAAGAGATTGTCGATGATCCACAATTTCATAAACAACTTTGGCATCGCTTTTCATCAATCATCCCTTTGGAAAACCGTAAAATGATTTCCGAATTCAAAATTATGACTGATGGGAAAGATGGCACACTTGGCTATGTACAACAAAAGGGCGACTTATCCGATTGGACTTTAGCTTTAGATTTTAAAGATGCATCCAACTTGAATGGACTATACGCTACGATCGTTCATGAGTACGGTCATCTCTTTTCTCTCAATGCCTATGAGTTTGACGAAAACGCTAAATGTTCGAATTACAACCCGGGCCAACCTTGTTTGAAAAAGGATGCCTATTTAAACGAGTTTTACGACCGTTTTTGGAAGACTAGTCTATATAATGAATGGAAATCTGTCGATGACATCGAAACCGACCAGGATGCTCAATCTGCGTTTTTCTTGGAGCATTCAGACGAGTTCCTCACAGAATACTCAACAAGTCATCCAACAGAAGATTTTGCGGAAGCTTGGATGTACTTCATCCTTTCTGAAAAACCTGTGCGATACAATGTTGCGGATGATAAAATATTATTCTTCTACAAGTATCCTGAACTCGTACAATTACGAAATGTGATTTTAACGAATTTATTAAAAAATTATAAGTAAAAAAACTCTCTTACTTGTTCAAGGTAAGAGAGTTTTTTCGTCGATGTTGCTCTTGTCTGTGTTTTCGCAAGACGCACCATTTCATATTATGATCTTTAGTCCCATGTATTAAAGATTGCTTCCCCAATATTACTTGGTGACCAAAGTTGAATCTGATATTTTTCGACATCTGTTAAATTTTCGATGTCTTGATCTGTCAGATGTTTCGTTAGTTCTTCGGTTGACAGAAGTTGATAATGCTCTTCAAATGTTTTTAATTGTTGAGGCAGCTCACAAAAAGTTAAATGCCCCTCTTCCGCTATAACGGTGGTTGCGAATAGTGGATAATAAGCATTCATTACAATTTGAAAAGGTTGATCATTGATTGAGAACTTCGCACAAAGATAATTAGTTGGATAACTTGCTTCCACAATCGCTAATAAAGTTACGCCTTTTTGAAATGACACGTCATAGCAAATAGTGCGAAATTTCTTTAAATCCATTGGTTGAAATGCTGCATGATCATCAAAAAAGCCTGTGATGCCTGGTGGTAGCTTCATAATTAGAACCCCCTAAATTACTCGGTGATCAATCGGATTCCCTTTCGAATAGCTAATCATTGATTGAATATTCATTTCCATCATGTTCTTACGGGTGCGTAAAGTTGCGCTACCAATATGCGGGAGTGCAACGAAGTTTTTAAGCGTTAGTAGCGGATGATTTAGATCAATCGGTTCTTTTTCAAATACATCTGAACCAGCTGCCCATATAACATTATTCTTAAGTGCATTGTAAAGAGCGTCCTCTTGTACAATTCCACCTCTCGCAACATTAATCAATACCGCTGAATTCTTCATCAATGCCAATTCTCGTTCACCGATTAACCCTTTTGTTTCGGGTGTGAGTGGTGTGAGAACGACAATGAAATCAGATTCACTTAGTAAATCATCAAGAGCTCGATATTCGAATCCGAATTGTTCCTCGGCCTCGACTTTGCGGCTTCGATTATGGTAAATGACATCCATATTGAACCCTTTCGCTCGATGCGCTACCGCTTCACCAATTCTTCCCATACCGATGATGCCAAGCTTCGCACCGAAAATATCTACACCTGCTAATTGATTTACTCCCCAATAAGTCCAATCGCCATTTCTCAATTCATCTGATGCTTCTACTATTCTTCTCGCAGTCGTTAACATTAAGGTGAATGCTAAGTCTGCTGTTGTATCCGTTAGAACACCTGGTGTATTCGTCACAGCAACACCAAATTCCTTCGCAGCAGCTACATCAATATTGTTGTAGCCAACCGCTAAATTACAGATGAGTTTTAAATTTGGCGCAGATTCGATCAACTCTCTAGACACTTGATTATCCATAATTGTCCACAGAATTTCCGCCTCTTTAATAATCTCAACTAACTTGTCGTGAGGCATATTTACTTCTACCGTAGGCCATTGTCGGACATCTGCCCAAGCTTTTAATGGTTCTACTACCTCATCCGGCAACTTACAAGTAATCCACAGAACTGGTTTCAATCTCATAACCCCTTTTATTCTTTCTTTTTTTAAATTGTATCACAGGAGGAATCGATTCCCAAAATTTATACCATTGTGGATAATTAGCAAATTCAGACAATTTCACTCAAAATCGCGTTGTATCAACGTTTAAAATTAAAGAAAAAACTTATCCACAAGTGAATAAGTTTCGTAATTTTTAATTTATTTGGGAAATAATCTAATTGGATGTATTTTTATTCATCTTCCAATGTATCATAATCTACCCAACTACCCGACTTTAGATCAAGCCAATAATCATAGTCATCATGGACGCCAAAATACATTGGAATTGCGACATCTACACCCGCTTGCTTCACATAGTGTGTCATATAACCCGCAACATAGCTGATAATATGACTCTCTAAATCATGTTCTTCGTAAAATTCATAGAAGTCTTGTGTATCTTTGTAAAGCTTCACATCTTCTAAAATCGTTTCGAAATATTCACCACTCTCATTTGCTAAATCTTCCATTGCACGCATATTAACCGAGATTCTCTCACCGTCAAAATGTAATTCCATAAATAATAATTTAGATTCTGTGGATAACTTTACTTGATTTAACAGTTTTAATTCCTTCACTACTTTTTTGCTTTGTTTTTCTAAAACCTTCGTTAATTTATTTGTAAATTTTTTAACTGAAAATTCTTTTTTCCGTTTGCCCATTATTTCTTTTGCTGTTTGCCATTTTCCGAGATTAAAAGAATAATACTTATTTTCTAATGACAGTTGGAAGTAATGAGGGAGCGGAAATTGTTCTGGCAAATTTTCCTCAAGCCATTTTAATGTCAAATCGACAAATTTCTTTTCAAGTTTCGACTCTATGTAAAATTGAAAAAAATCATTTTCATTGCTTGGTGTTTTGTAAATTCTTGCGCGACTAATAATTGATTGATTGCCAGTGAATCCTTTTTTACTATCAAAAGCTGGTCGGTATAAGTCTTTCATTGTTTCAATGCTCAATGAAATTTTTTCATTATGCAGCATTAAATCAAACATTAGTAATTTTGCTTTTTTCGCATATTTTTTATTTGTCCATTTTTCACTAATCTTTTGTAAATCAGCTGTATGCATATTTAATACTTTTTCGTAATTATGAAGATAATCCTTTTCTGAAAACATTTCCCATTTCCTTTTCAAAAAAAAGAGAGATTACGAATGTAATCCCTCTTTTACTATTTTTATAAATCGTCGAAACCGTTATCTTGAACGTTTACTTTCACGTATTGGCGTGATTTTTGTTCGAAGAAGTCTGTTTTACCAAGATCTACATCTTCGTAAGCTTTGATCCATTTTAATGGATTTTTACGGTAGCCTTCAAATGGACGCTCATAACCTAATTGATTACAACGAACATTTGCGTAGAAGTAAATATAATCTTCTACATCTTCTACATCAAGACCATCGATTTTATTACCGATTACGTCATTTGCCCATTCGATTTCTAGAGCTGCTGCTTCGCGGAAGATACCTTCTACTTTCGTAGCACGTTCTGGCGTATCGTATTCTGGGTATTCTTCAAGCAATTCTTTGTAGATTTTTACGAATAAATCTACGTGAAGCTGCTCATCACGGTTAATATAGTTAATCATCGTGCTTGTTGCTACCATTTTTTGCTCGCGCGCTAAGTGGTAGAAGAAGCTGAAGCCAGAATAGAAGAATAATCCTTCTAAAATAACATCATAAACGATTGAATCTAACATATTTTCGATTGTTGGGTTTTCAGCAAATTGCTCATACCCTTTTAAGACGAATTCATTACGTTTTTCAAGAACAGGCTCTGTACGCCAGAAGTCGAAAATACGATCTTGCTCATCTTTTGAAACTAAACTTGAAAGAATGTATGAGTACGAGTGATTGTGGATTACTTCTTGTTGCGCAAGAATAATCATCAATGCATTCAAACTTGAGTCAGTTAAATAATCTGCTACTTTACCAGCATAGTCCGTTTGAACACTATCAAGTAACGCAAGTAAACCAATAACTTTTTTGAAAGTTTTCTTCTCTTCATCCGTTAAGTTGTTGAATTGCTTCACATCTGTTCCCATATTAATTTCAAATGGTGTCCAGAAGTTACCTAACATTTTTTTATATTTTGGGTATGCCCAACTAAAGCGAACATCATCCCAGTTAAGAACGTTGGAAGACTGACCGTTCACGATTGCTGTTGAACGGTTCGGTGCATCCTTGTCCATTAATACTCTACGTTTGATCTCAGTCATTAAAATCTTCCTTTCTTAACAATTAGCTCGCGCAAGATTCACATTCAAGTAACTCTACAGAAGTTGATCGCACGTAATAAGTTGTCTTAATACCGCTGCTCCAAGCATGCATGTGAAGTTCTAATAAATCTTTTGCTTTTACTGTATTTTGAACATATAAGTTTAGTGAAATACCTTGGTCAATGTGACGAGCACGTGCAGCATTTTGCTTGATTGTCCAGTTTTGGTCAATGAAGTATGCAGACTTGTAGTACCAAGTTGTTTTTTCATCAAGTTCAGGAACAGTTACAGGAATTTTATAATCCTTTTTCTCTTCTGAATATGATTTTTGGAAAATCGGGTCGATACTTGCAGTCGAACCAGCGATGATTGAAGTTGATGAGTTTGGAGCAACAGCCATTACATAACCGTTACGCATACCGAATTTACCGATGTTTGCACGTAATTCGTTCCACTCAGCGCTATCATAACCATGCTTGTCGAAGTAAGCACCAGTTTCCCAATCTGAACCTTCGAATAAAGGATATGCTCCTTTTTCTTTTGAAAGTTCATGTGAAGCTTGGATTGTTAGGAATGCGATTTTTTCGTAAAGTGAATCAGCGTATTCCACTGCTTCATCCGATTCCCAAGTGATGCCTTTTTTCGCTAAAAGGTGATGCCAACCGAAAGTTCCAAGACCAATACCGCGGTAGCGAGAGTTTGTGCGCTCTGCTTGTGCAACCGGAATTGTATTTAGCTCGATTACGTTATCAAGCATACGAACTTGGATTGGAATTAAGCGTTCAAGAACATCTTCAGGAACTGCGCGACCTAAGTTGATTGAAGATAAGTTACATACTACGAAATCTCCAGGTTTACGACGCGTCACGATGACATCATCTTCAAGTGTAATTGATTCAAATGTTGTCGCACTCATATTTTGCATAATTTCAGTACAAAGGTTTGAAGAATAAATCATACCTTGGTGATTGTTTGCATTTTGACGGTTTACTTCATCACGGTAGAACATGAATGGTACACCAGTCTCTAATTGTGAACGCATAATACGTTTCATAATGTCGATTGCATTTACAGTGTCACGAGATAATTCAGGATTATTCACACATTGTAAATATTTCGTACGGAATGAACCTTCGCCACGTTTTTCGTCGTAAGAATCTTCTAAATCAAAGCCCATTACAGTACGAACTTCATGTGGATCGAATAAATGCCATTCTTCACGAGCTTCCACAGCTTCCATGAAAATATCCGGTAAGCTTACGCCTGTGAAAATATCATGCGCACGCATACGCTCATCACCATTGTTAAGTTTTAAATCTAAGAATGGGAAGATATCTTTATGCCATACATCTAGATAAACTGCGATCGCACCTTGGCGTTGTCCTAATTGGTCAACGGATACAGCAGTGTTGTTTAATTGTTTGATCCAAGGAATTACACCAGAAGATGCACCTTTGAATCCACGGATTGATGATCCACGGCTACGTACTTTACCCATGTAAATACCGATACCGCCACCAAATTTAGAAAGTGTCGCTACATCTGTATTTGAATCGTAAATACCTTGTAATGAATCATCTACAGTGTCGATGAAGCATGAAGATAATTGACCATGTGTTTTACCAGCATTTGATAATGTTGGTGTTGCAGTCGTCATGTATAGGCTACTCATCGCCCAATACGCTTCTTCAATTTTCTTCAGACGGTCTACTTTTTCGTCTTGCATTAATGTCATTGCGATTACTAACCAACGCTCTTGAGGTAACTCTAGAGGTGTTTTGTCGAAATCACGTGCTACATAACGATCTAGTAAAGTTTTAAGTCCGATATAAGTGAATAATTCATCTTTCGTCGGATCGATTAAATCTGAAATTTGTTGGCGCTCTTCAGCAGTGTATTTTGTTAATAAGAACTCGCTGTAAAGGCCACGTTCTACTAATTTTTCAATTTGTTGAGGGAATGCTTTATATACATCCTCAATTTGAGCAACATTACGTTTGTCAGCCGCTTCTTTGTAAGTTTCAACAATAAGAAGGCGCGCTGCTACAAATGTCCAAAATGACTCATCTTCATCTAGCATACCAAGAGCATCTAAACTTAAAGCTTTAGTCCACTCAGAATCATCAGCATCTGGATGTTTTGACACGAATCTTTCGTGTTTACGCATAAGAGGGCTAATCTCTTCTTGTCCATACTGTTCCTCTAGCTTTTTTAATAGTGCTTCTCTTCCTTGTGTCATCATTTGTACCATGTGATCACGTCTCCTTAATAAAAATTATTATTGCTATCTATGTGATTTCTCGATGAAATTCAAAAACAGGTGCAAATAAAATAACAGTAAACTCCATACCTCGCGATACGCTTCACTGTCGATCTTCATTTACGTCCATTCCTCAATTTTCGAAATAAAACGTACTGTGTAAAATGGGTAAAAATTATTCGAATGGGTTAATTTAGCTATTTAGAAAGTAATTAAATTCCCACGAACACTCGTTTCCCTATAATTGTGCTATTTTGTAAGTCAATACTATATATTGTGTTTTTGAAGTTGTCCGTACAAATATATTGTGTTTTTGTCTTTATTAAATCTAACACAATCGAATTGGTTGATTCAAGATTAAACTCAGAATAGAAGAAAATCATAGCAAAAGGCCTATAAAAAATCATTGTCTTGTAGCATAAATATTCTTTAGTTATATAAAAGTAAAAATGCTTACTGATTTTTTGATATGTCGAAATTTCTGTTACAAATATACTTGAATTTTGTGGTAAGAAATGATTGATATCGGAGTTTTAATAAAATGTTGATATACCTTTTTTTGTAAAGGTGCTAGGTTGTTAAGTACTGCTAGGTTCTTCAAACGACATTTTCTAATTATACACGTTTTTTAACTAAAAGAATTTATTTCGAACATTTAATTTATATATTCTTAAATTAAATCGCTTACTTGTCTTTTTTCAGTCATATTGAATCCATTTTATTCCTCAACACTTTCAAAACTATGTAAATCGCTTCATTTTATTGAAAAAACCTCGCAAAATCCCAATTTAAGTCCTTTCGACATTTCATACGACAATGAATCATATCTTTACTATATCGCCTATTTTTCAATTGGATAAAATTTGGAAAACAAATGAACTTTTTATGAGAAACGTCCTCATTATATTGCCACTTTTTGAAAGCTGTAATATTATTAGATTTAGTTATCTAATTAAATGAGGTGAAATCAATGCCTATGTTTTATGGAATGCATATTGTTGCGTTACTAATTTTCTTAATGACTTTCGTAACTGCATTAATCGTTGGAAAATTATACGTCATCATTCTTGGTTCATTATTGGCAATCGCCATCGTCATTTGGTCGTTTGTACAACGTAAAAAAGCACTCGATAAATAATAAATGAGCGGTGAAGAGTATTTATTACTCCTCAACCGCTCTTTTTTTTATCCAAATACGATGATTGCTAAAACAATCGCTAACACAATTCGATAAATCGCAAATGGTACAAGTTTGATTCTTGAGATTAATTTCAAGAAGAACTTGATTGATAGCAATGCGAAGATGAATGCGCTGACGAAACCTGCGATGTAAAACATCATGTCATCTGGATTGATTTCTTTATAGTGTTTTAATAATGATAAGCCGCTTGCACCTGCCATGATCGGTACTGCCATAATAAATGTAAAGTCGGCAGCAGTTCTGTGATCCAATCCTAGAAGCACCCCTCCAGAGATTGTGGAACCTGAGCGTGAAAACCCTGGCCACAATGATAGACATTGAATCGCACCAACTTGTAGTGCTTGTAAGTATGTTAAATCATCTAATGACGTGACGCGCGGTTTCTTCCATGCAAATTTATCTGCAATAATCATGAAGATTGCTCCGATAAATAGACCGACAATTACCGTTTCTATACTAAATAAATGTTCATCAATATAGTTTTCTAAAAGTAACCCTAAAACACCGGCTGGGATTATCCCGATTAAAACATGTAGTAAGTTGAAACGGTGATTTTTCGTCTGGCCTTCGATATGGTAAAGCCCAACGATACTCAGCAATCTTTTCCACATGACCACAACTACCGCTAAAATCGAACCTAGCTGAATGACGATTTTAAACGTATTGGCAGATGAACTGCCGAGAAAGTCCTGTGTCTTCAACCACATATCATCCACGATAATCATATGACCGGTTGATGATACGGGCGCAAACTCTGTTAAACCTTCTACGATTCCTAAAATAATCGCTTTTACGATTTCAAACACGAAAGCATTCTCCTCTTTAGACAGATATAATATTCTACAATACCCAAATAATAGCATAGACACACGCTATCTGTTGTTTACGCTTTTGTAAATTTTATCGTAACTGCCCAAAGTTCTGCACGACTATTCGTTCTAAGTGGTGGCCCCCAGAAACCAAAGCCCGAAGTCGTGATCGCGTGAAGGCTTCCTTTTTGAACATAGCCATAATCAAGTGGGAATGTTCGCTTCGTAATCAATTGATTCGGCCACATTTGCCCGCGATGTGTATGTCCCGACACTTGAAGATCCGCTGCTAACTGTGCAGGTGTATCGATATCAGTAGGCGTGTGATCCATAATCAACCATGGTAAACCGTTATCCACTTTCAATTCTTCTAATTTCTTACGCGATTTATTCGTAATATCCTCACGACCTGTAATCATACATACGCCCGGAATTTCGATCGTCTCATCTAATAACATTTTAATATTCGATTGTTCCATTTGATAAACGGTTTCAGGAATTTGTTTACCATAATATTCATGATTTCCAAGAATGCCATATACACCATATGTTGATTTCAGTTCACGCATCGTATCTTTCAATTGATGTTTCATATACCAATACGGAATATCATCTACTAAATCCCCTGCTAAAAATACTAAATCCGCATTTTCTGCATTCGATTTTCGAACGAATTTCTCAAGCTGGCCTTTCCCCATAACAGGTCCGAAGTGAAAATCACTACCGATGACAACTTTTAATTCCTCGCCCGCTTTCAAGTCATTTTTCACTTCTACCGTTAGCTTACGTGTGACAGGTGAATACGCACGATATATACCAATCGCAAAAATGATAATCATCAATGCGAAAATGATCCATTCAATCGCTCTTTCAAAATTAGCTGGCGTGATCCAAATGAGTAAGTTGGCAATCGGAAATAACATTAATCCATATTGTACAAAAGCAAACCAATAGTACCCAGCCACTTGGAAGACGGATAATTTTCTCGAAATCATACCGATCAATAAACTATACGCCCAAATCAGCCATAAAATTGAAAAGACTTCAACTGCATCTATTCTTAAAAATTCATAGACGTTCCAACCTAAGTACAAAACAACGCCATTATATAGTAGAAACACCAAAATAAATAAGCTTAATTTCTTCAAATTATCACTCCTCCACCCCATTTTGCCATATTTATTATGCTCTTGAAAATCAATAAACATCGAAGGCTTAGACAACCTCCGCCTGTAGACCTAGTTGAAATTCCACTTTCCGACCGTTATCGTTCTTCTGAATATTTTATATGATGAATATACCAAATAACGAAAGGAGCTTTTCCACATGAGAAAAGTATTATTAACACTTTTAGCAATCGTCGCAGGTATTACCGCTTTATCACTAGTTGGACCGTTATTCGGTTTAGCGATCTCAGCAGCAATCGTTTTTGCGAGTATCCACTTCTACACAAAAACAGAATCAACATTTTTGAAAGTAGTTTGGGTGATCATCGGAATCTTTGCAGTTGTTTCAACAATTTCGAATATCCCAGGTCTAGTCGCTTTAGTTGCTTTAGCTGGTGGCTACTGGATTTATAAAAAATGGGATCATAAAGATGCAAAAGTATTCACTTCTTCAAAATCAAACGATCCTTTCACAAATTTCGAAAATCAATGGAATGACTTACAAAAATAATATGAACTGAGGAGGTAGTAACAATGGGTTTACTACAAAGACTAAAATATACAATTGAGGCAGATTTGAATCATTTCTTCGACAAAAAAGAGGAGAAAAATCCAATTTCGATGCTTAATCAATACATTCGTGAAGCTGAAAAACAAACAGAAGATACAGGCAAATATTTAGAACGTCAAGGTCAATTGAAGCAAAAACTTGAAAAAGAGTATGAACAAGCAAATGAAATGTTCAACAAACGCCAAGCACAGGTTGACTTAGCGGAAGCAAGTGCTGAACAAGATTTAATCGACTTCGCTACTGAAGAGAAAAATGCTTATGCAACTCGCATGACTACTCTACAAAATAGCATCGATCAAGTGACGAATGAATTATTCGGTTTAGAACGTAAATATGAAGAAATGAAGCATAAAATCAAAGATATGAAAGTTCGCCAACTGCAACTAATGGGTAAAGAAAATGTAGTACGCGCTCATACACAAATGGATCGTATTTTAGATCCTGAAAGTAATGGTAAACAAAACGAGCGTCTTGATACATTCGAATCGATGGAAGATTATATTAATCGCCTTGGTTCAAAAATTGAAAAAGAGCATGAAGTGACATCTATGGAACAACGCCTTGCTACTTTAGAAAAAGAAAAAAACAATTTCTAAATCTTTCGTTTCATGACGTTGAAAAATAAAATTTATTGTACAATAGATAGATAAGATTGGTGCTGTTCTGGAGCTAGTAAGCTTTTAGAACAGCCCTTTTCGGTCATTTACTTTAAAGGAGGGATTCGAATGAAAAATATTTCGACAAATTCGTTTACAACATTACTTTTACTTGTCGTTCTTTGCATCGTCGCTGAAGGTCTATTATTCGGAAATGGCGTATCCATTTTTGCGGTAATCGGAATATTAGCCATCTATTTCGCGTTCAAGCGTCGTAGAAAAGTTCTGTTTTGGTTTGGCGTAATTTCTGTCTTAATAGCCCTCTTTTCAATGTGGAGTTTAAGACTTTTACTCGTTGTCACACTCGTCTATATCCTATGGCGGATTCGCAAAGGTGACCCGATTCAAATTTCTTTAAACACTACAAAAAATACAGATTCCGAAAATATCGTCAAAAATAAAAATCAACTTTTCCAATTTGAAGATCACGTCGGTGAATCGTACGCGTGGAAAGACATTCATCTTCAAAGTTTTGTCGGGGAGTTAGTCATTGATACAACGGAAACGATTTTACCGAAAGGCACTTCTTTCATCTCTGTTCGACAAGGTTTCGGTAAAACTACGATTTATATTCCATATGAAATCCCTGTACGTATTCATTACAATACAATCGCAGGCGAAGCAAAAATTATTAATCAAGATCACCCGCGACTTTGGAATGAAGGGTTATCAATACGTGATGGTTACACCGATGCTGCACCTACACAAGAGCTAATCATTAGCGTTTCTTCTTTATTCGGAAATTTGGAGGTGATTCGAAAATGACGAAAATCTTCCTACGTACATTGACACTTTCGATTCTCATGCTCGGTATTACAGCAGGGATTTTTTATATGCTCTGGGATCAAGATGAGCAAAAATGGGCGACCTTGTATGAATTTTTCTATTCAGACCTGCCGATTGGCGCTTGGATTGTCATCGGATTTATCACATTAGCATTTTTGATCGCTATATGGTCGAATTCCATCACGAAGAAAAAAGAATCCCAAATCGCCAAACAACTCGACTTAATCACACATGGTGAATTGTCGAAGAAAAAAATGCGTGGTTTATCTAAAAGAAATCGTAAAGCATTAATTTCAATTGATGAACTTGTACAAACGCAGAAAAAAAGTTTACAACGGATGACGAATGATAAGGCGAATGTACAAGAGAAAGCTGTGCAGGAACGTCTCGTACTTGAACGTCAACGCCTTGCTCGAGAATTACATGATTCCGTGTCACAACAACTTTTTGCCGCTTCCATGCTATTGTCAGCTACAAATGAGACAATCGGTGAGAACTTACCCGAAGCAAATGCGAAACAACTCGCGCAAACAGAGAAAATTGTTCAGCAGGCACAATTAGAAATGCGTGCATTACTATTGCATTTACGTCCGATTGCGTTGAAAAATAAAACTCTTGCTCAAGGGCTTCAAGATTTATTGGATGAGCTTCGTCAAAAAGTGTATTTCAATATTCAAGAGAGATTAGAGGAAGTCACGCTACCAAAAGGGGCGGAAGATCATGTATTCCGAATCGCACAGGAGACGTTGTCGAACACTCTGCGCCATTCAAAAGCGACTGAAGTACAACTTTTATTAGTAGAGAGAAATGGAATCGTCATTTTTAGAGTACAAGATAACGGTGTTGGTTTTTCAATAAAAGATGACTCACACGCCGGCTCATATGGTCTGCGAAATGTAGAAGAACGTGCGATTGAAATCGGTGGCACATGTAAAGTTGTGTCGATTCCAGATCAAGGCACAATTATAGAAGTACAAATCCCTGTAGAACAGGAGGAAACAAAGAATGATTCGCATACTACTAGTTGATGATCATGAAATGGTTCGAATCGGGGTATCTGCTTATTTACAAGCACAGCCCGATATGGAAGTTGTAGCTGAAGCTGAAAATGGCGCGATTGCCGTTGATAAAGCACTCGAATATCGTCCAGACATCATCTTAATGGACATGGTGATGCCTGTAATGACCGGTGCAGAAGCAACTGCTGAAATTATAAAGCAATGGCCAGAAGCGAAAATTATGATTGTTACGAGCTTTTTAGAAGATGATAAAGTGTATCCTGCATTAGAAGCGGGTGCGATTAGTTATTTACTAAAGACAACGAATGCGAAGCAAATTGCAGAAGCCATTCGTAAAACTTTCGCTGGTACACCTGTTTTAGAACCTGAAGTAACAAATAAAATGATGCAGCGAATGCGCACAGGTTACGACAAACCTTTGCATGAAGATTTAACGGAGCGCGAACATGAAGTATTCATGCTAATGGCAAAAGGAATGACCAATCAAGATATCGCCGACCAATTATTTATCGCCTTAAAAACGGTGAAAACACATGTTAGTAATATCCTATCTAAGCTTGAAGTTCAAGACCGTACACAAGCCGTCGTTTATGCTTTCTCACATGATTTAGTCCCAAAACAATAATACGATCATCAGAAGAGGTGTCCTATGTTAAACTACAGCCAGATTATACGAATAGAACGTGTCTCACAAAACATGACACAACAAACCCTCGCAAAAGGGATCTGTTCCACCTCCTATTTAAGTAAAATTGAAAAAGGTCATATTGTGCCAAGAGAACATATTCGAGAAGCGATTTTGAAAAGGTTGAATATTAATTCCCACCTTCTCGTCACTTCTCAAGAAGAACAATTTTTAAGCGAATTGCGCATCGCATTCCAACGTGCGATTACGATTAATCGCCCTTCTCATGCACGAATAGTGTGGAATCATTTTAACCAATTTAATATCTGTTCGGTAGAATTCCCCCATCTTCTATAAGTGGGGGATGAATACCGTTCAGTTTGAGGGTTACCGTTGGTAACTCGAAAACTGATATAAAGGTCTTATCGCCATTTTCTTTTAGCTTAGATAAGAACATATGTTTCTTTTTTAGTTAAAATAAGGTATAATAAAATCAAGAAATCATCTTAAAAAAGAGGTAAACCTTATGGAACAATTGAAAGCCTACAAATTCAGAAT
>NZ_QFVS01000017.1 GCF_003143955.1 Kurthia zopfii
GCTAAAAGAAAAAGGCGATAAGACCTTTATATCAGTTTTCGAGTTACCAACGGTAACCCTCAAACTGAACGGTATTCATCCCCCACTTATAGAAGATGGGGGAATTCTACCGAACAGATGTTAAAACTTTTCGCTAAAGAAATAGGGGTTACTCATTCTGGAATATTCGTAAATCCCAAAAACAAGTAACCGGCCTATAAATTATTTTTCTAAAAAAGCAATTAGTGTTTCAACAATTTTTTCAGAAGCATGTCCGTCACCATATGGATTCGATGCTTTCGACATAGAATTGTACAATTCGTCATCTGTTAAAAGCTGCTTCGTCATTTCATAAATTGTTTCTTCCTCAGTTCCCGTCAGCTTCAAAGTACCAGCCGCAATCCCTTCAGGACGTTCTGTTGTATCTCGCAATACGAGAACAGGCTTCCCTAGAGATGGCGCTTCTTCTTGAATACCACCTGAATCTGTTAAAATCATATGCGATTTAGCAGAAAAGTTGTGGAAATCAAACACTTCCAACGGTTCGATTAAATGAACGCGGTCATGTCCTCCAAGAATTTCATTCGCTGTCTCTCTCACTACCGGGTTAAGGTGCATCGGGTAAACGATTTGCACATCTTCATGCTCATCTAAAATTCGTTTGATTGCATGGAACATATTGCGCATTGGCTCACCTAAGTTTTCACGGCGGTGGGCAGTCAATAAGATCATGCGGTCTTCCCCAATTGCATCGATGACAGGATTCGTATAATCTTCCGTCACTGTTGTAGCAAGTGCGTCGATTGCCGTATTCCCTGTCACAAAAATCGTTTCCGGTTTTTTGTTTTCGATTAGGAGATTTTGTTTTGATTGTTCTGTTGGTGCAAAGTGGATATCCGCTAAAACACCTGTCAGTTGACGATTCATCTCTTCAGGGTATGGAGAATATTTATCTCCCGTTCGTAACCCTGCCTCAACGTGACCGATTGCGATTTGATTATAAAAGGCTGCTAAACTTGCGATGAATGTTGTCGAAGTATCGCCATGTACGAGTACAATATCCGGCTTTGATTCCTTCATTACTTCATCCAAGCCTTCTAACCCTCTTGTCGAAACATCAATTAAAGTTTGACGCTTCTTCATAATATTCAAATCATAATCTGGAACGATTTTAAAAGTTTCAAGCACTTGATCTAACATTTCACGATGTTGCGCTGTTACGGTAACAATCGTTTTAATTTTCTCAGGGTTATCTTGTAATGCTTTTACGAGTGGAGCCATCTTAATCGCTTCCGGTCTCGTACCAAATACAGTCATAACTTTCCACTTTTTCGTCATGTCCAAATCAGTCCTCTACCATTATTTTGTACCGAATAAACGGTCTCCTGCATCACCTAAACCAGGTACGATATAACCGTGGTCATCTAATTTTTCATCAAGAGCAGCGATGTAAATGTCGATTTCTGGGTGTACGTCTTGGATTGCTTTCACGCCTTCTGGAGCTGCGATTAAGCACATGAAACGAATGTTTTTCGCGCCACGTTTTTTAAGTGAGTTGATTGCTTCAATAGCAGATCCACCTGTAGCAAGCATTGGGTCAACGATGATGAATTCACGTTCTTCAATGTCAGCTGGGAATTTCGCGTAGTATTCCACTGGTTTTAAAGTTTCAGGGTCACGGTATAAACCGATATGTGCAACTTTTGCAGCTGGAATTAATTTAAGCATTCCATCTGTCATTCCTAAGCCAGCACGTAAAATTGGCACGATCGCCATTTTTTTACCTGATAATACTTTTGTTTTTGTTGTTGTAACTGGTGTTTGAATTTCAACTTCTTCTGTTTGTAAATCACGAGTGATTTCAAAAGCCATAAGTGTTGCAACTTCGTCTACAAGTTCACGGAATTCTTTCGTTCCTGTTTTTGCATCTCGGATGAATGATAATTTGTGTTGAATTAATGGATGGTCGAATACGTATACTTTGCCCATGTTATTCTCTCCCTACTTTTGTTTATCCGTACTATTATAACAGAAAAAATTCTCAAGACACCTGTCAATATTTTCTTTTACACTTTTGCCACATTCAAACTTTTGTGACATTGTTCCTTTCCCCTTTTTTTGAATCGCCATACATTTCCTAATATTTCAATACTACTTATTTTCTGCATGTCGTTTTGAATTGTAAGTTTATTTATATTTAATAGAAGAAACTCGTAATAAAAAGAATTAATTTCATTGAAGTAGAAAATTAAATTAAACTACAAAGTTAATTAGTTCGCTCGAAAATTATTTCCATATACAGTAGTTAGAAGAAAATCATTATTTTCTTTATTAAAAAAAGTGACGATTTTCCTATGAGTTTTTTTGTGAAAGTGAATGGAATTGAGTCATACATTTTTGAAATACATTCACTTTTTTATGCATTTATTGCTGTTTCATACTTAAGCCGTTTATTTGATTTCGAGGACTCCTGCCGAAAAACAAGTGTAAAGCAATCCTTTCTTTGTCTAGCTTCAAACGCTATATGCTTTCAGCTCTTCAAATTCTCGGGGAAAAGTGGTGGGGCGCTTACTTTTCCTTCGAATTCTGCAGATCTTCCGCATATGAACGAGCGTTTTTCACTTTTCGTTTTGTGTCTAGCTTGTTCCACTACTCTCTTTGAGTCGCTTCAAAAACTCGGACGAAAGTGGTGATGCGCTTACTTTCGTTTCGTTTTCTGCAGTGCTCTCGAGAGTCCCAAGTGGAAACGCTTTTCTTTATTTCCGAAAACCTTATTCGTAAATACTCGAAAACAATAAACGAGCTTCTCAGAAAGGAAATCCCTTTTAGAGAAGCTCGCTCATTTATTGTATTAATTAGTCGACGTAAATTGGGTGTGCATCAGTTAATGCTTTTACACGTGCAATTGCTTCTGCTTTTGCAGCTGCATCTTCAGGGTTTTTAAGAACAAGCGCCATGATTGAAGCAATTTCCTTCATGTCTTCTTCTTTGAAACCACGAGAAGTGATTGCAGGCGTACCAATACGAACACCTGAAGTTACGAATGGTTTTTCTGGATCGAATGGAATTGCGTTTTTGTTCGCAGTGATGTGTACTTCATCAAGAACTGCTTCCGCTACTTTACCAGTTAAGTTAAGAGAACGAACATCTAATAGTAATAAGTGGTTATCCGTACCGCCAGAAACCGTTTTGATTCCTTCAGCAGCAAGTGCTTCACCTAGAACTTTAGCGTTGTTCACAACTTGTTGTGCGTACTCTTTGAATTCAGGTTGTAATGCTTCACCGAATGCAACAGCCTTAGCTGCGATTACGTGCATTAGTGGGCCACCTTGAAGTCCTGGGAAAATTGATTTATCAATTTTCTTCGCATACTCTTCTTTACAAAGAATCATACCACCACGAGGGCCGCGTAAAGTTTTGTGCGTTGTAGTAGTTACAAAGTCAGCATATGGTACTGGATTTTGGTGTAAACCAGCTGCTACTAGACCAGCGATGTGAGCCATATCCACCATGAATAATGCGCCTACTTCATCAGCGATTTCACGGAATTTAGCGAAGTCGATTGCACGTGGATATGCAGAAGCACCAGCCACGATTAATTTTGGTTTGTGTTGTAATGCTTTTTCGCGAACATCGTTGTAATCGATTACGTTTGTATCTTCAGTTACACCGTATTCTACGAAGTTATATTGAACACCAGAGAAGTTGACTGGGCTACCGTGAGTTAAGTGACCACCGTGTGATAAGTTCATACCTAACACTGTGTCGCCTTGCTCAAGGACTGTGAAGTACACAGCCATGTTTGCTTGTGCGCCAGAGTGAGGTTGTACGTTTGCGTGTTCTGCACCAAAGATTTCTTTAGCACGGTCGCGCGCGATATCTTCCACTACGTCTACATGTTCACAACCACCATAGTAGCGTTTGCCAGGATAGCCTTCTGCGTATTTATTCGTTAATACTGACCCTTGTGCTTCCATTACCGCTTTTGTCACGATATTTTCTGAAGCGATTAACTCGATATTCTCTTGTTGACGTGCAAATTCTAAATCAATTGCATCAAATACCGCTTTGTCTAGTGCTGAAAGTTTTTCCATTTCTCTTATCCCCCTAAATTCTACTCTTCTATTTTATATACAGCTCGTTCGCCACCGATTAGTTTTGGACGAGTCTTTGCAACTGTTACAACCGCTTCGCCAATAAATTTGACGGACGTTCGAACAGGAACTGCCACTTTTTTGAGATGCATTCCAATTAAAGTCTGCCCAATATCCACCCCGGCATGACCTTGTGCTTCCTCGACTACGACCGGATCTTGCAATTGACGATAAGCGTAAGTAGACATTGAGCCACCTGCTTTTACGACTGGTGTAACAGATACTTCTTCTAAGAAATAGCGCTCCGCCGTCGTACGTTCCATTGTAAGTCCTCTATTGATATGTTCGCATCCTTGGAAAGCGAGATGTAGTTGGTGTTTTTCAGCGAATTGCGCAAGAGGGCCATAGATAGCTTCAGCGATTTCTAAACCGCCTGCAGTTCCTATTTTCTGACCTTTCACTTCCGATGTAGAACATCCAACGATGAAAAGTTGATCCTTTTTTAGTGAGGCTTGTTGTGCAAACTCTTCTAATAGTGTTGTAAGTTCACTAGAAATTTTTTGTAAGTTCACCATAACGATTGCTCCCTCTAAAATGAATTAGTTTTGTGCTTCGATTGCAGTGATTTTTTCGATGCGGCGTTCGTGACGGCCACCTTCAAAATCAGTTTGTAACCAAGCTGCTACGATTTCACGTGCAAGACCAGCGCCAATTACGCGTTCGCCCATTGCGATAATGTTCGAGTCGTTATGACAGCGAGTTGCTTTTGCAGAGAATACGTCATGTACTAATGCACAGCGAATTCCTTTTACTTTATTGGCTGCGATTGACATACCAATACCAGTACCACAAATTAAAATACCTTTATCAAATTTACCTGTTGCTACACCTTCAGAAACTGGTTGTGCATAATCAGGATAATCTACTGATGAATTGTCTTTTGGTCCGAAGTCTTCATATTCGAAACCTAACTCTTCTAATAAGCCCATAATTTCTTTTCTTAAAGTGTTACCACCGTGATCAGATGAAATTGCGATTTTCAACTTAATCCCTCTTTTCATAATGTTTAGATTCATTTTCAGTGTACCATTTTTAGGTGAATAAAGACATATATTTTCAAAATACAAAGTTCTTTTTTAAGTAAAATACGAACTATATAAACTTTAATAACTTAAATAGTTAAGTTTTAACGAAAAAAAGAAGAAATTAAACAGTTTTAAACATCACTTACTGTTATTTTAACGAACTTTAGCGATTTACACAATACCATAATTATTCCACCTAATTTTTAGAATAGTATAAATATTTTTTTCACAAGCAAAAAGGGATCGCGCTTACTCGACCCCTTCTTACGATACTAATTGTTATATTCTTTCACATATTGAATGATTCGGTTCAAATAAGTGGTCGTATGTTGGTGAAGATCTTCTGTAAAATCACCTAACAAACCTCTTAATCCCTCAATCTCACCGACCATATATTTCTCTCGATCGAATGAGATGATGGCTTCCCAATGCGCCATATGCTTTGCTAATTGCTTTTCTAAGATTATTAATACTTTGTTAGGATCCACATATTTTAAATTAGCAAGTCCGACTACCATATCCCCTATGTTTTTTGCGTTTTCGAAAACATAGTAGATCTTATCTGGGAAGGCAGCTCGTCCTTTTTCCGTAATTGTAAACATCTGTTTATCCGGTCTGTTATCTTCGTGCAATACTTGTTCTAAAGCAATTAGCCCTTGTTTCTTCAATGATTCAAAATTGTAATATAACTTACTCTCTGAAATCGAATGGTTCAAATCCAAGCTTTGAAAATCTGCTAATTTCTTCTTTAATTGATAGGGATATGTGTTACCCTCCATCAGATTACTTAGAATAAATATTTGAATACTCACTACGCCAGCCCCTAGTTATTAATAATCTTATGATAGCAAATTATTTTGTTGCTGGTTCTTCTACTTTTAAAGGTTTATGAAGTAACCATGCAATTAGAATATTGATCACCATTGCTGCAATACCAAGCCCTGCTAGACTAAAGATATACGGTGCTACTGCTGTATTACCAAAGATATTCGCGAAGAATGCTTGTACTGAACTATACATTGGCGTAATCCAGCTACCCCATTGGAATGGTGCGTACATCATATCGTATGGAATTGTTGCTCCGTTTGCAATTGTTTGGAAAAGTAAGATTGGAATATTCACGATCATACCTGTTTCACCTAATAGGAAGATGAAAATAGCAGTGAAGTTAAAGAATACCCAGTAATTTAATACTTGTTGTCCCCAGATTTCAAAGAATAATCCTGTGCCGTTTAGGTCAACAATTAAGAATGAGATGACTGTTGATACTAAACCTGCGATTACCCCAATTAAACCTGCAGATACTTGCATATAAGTGAATAAACGAGTTTTTGTTGCTCTACCACGGTTCAGTTTGAAGTTACCTACTAACATCATCGCACCGATCATTGCACCTACATAAAGTGCCATCGTTAAGAACATTGGTAGCATATTATTTTGCATACCGTCTGGTACGTCGTTAATTACTTTAATATTACCTGCATATGTTTCTTCAATTGCTTTTGCCATTTCAGCGGCTTGTTTTTCTGGAATTTCTAAATTCATCAACATACCTTGTGCAGTTTGAGTTGAGAATTGTGTGCTTAATTGTTGATTAATTTTGTCTGCAACAGATGTCATCGTTGATGGTACTGCTGAAGATGTTGCTTCGTTCACTACGAAATCAATATTCGAAGTTGTCTTGCCACTTGCTAAGTCTTTTGAGAATGTTTCTGGAATGCGAATGACCATTGCGATGTCATTGTCATTTAAATCTTTCATTGCTTCTTTATTTGTTAAATCCGTTGAAATCTCTTTAAATGGAAGTTCTTTGCTTAAGCTTTTTTCAATTTGTTGACCATAGTCGCCATTGTCTTCATTGACGATTGCTACTTGTAGGCGATCCACATTACCTGGTAATGAAGAATATCCTGCTAAGAAAATCCCTAACATTGCTACTGCATAAAAGATGGCCATAAAGTTTGCGCCTTTAACGCTTTGACCTTTAATAAATTCTTTAAATTTCATTTTTGTTGTATTTCCCTTTCCCACTTGTAATATATTAATCAAACTACTTTAATTAGAGTAGTTTGAATGAAGTAATCTTATTCTATAACAGAACAATGGTGTTTGGCAATTACTGATACTGTTTTTCTGAAAAAAATTTTCAAAGTGTGACAAATCGTCACATTCTGCCATTATAAGAACGCTTTCATCTATTTATGTCGTAATTTTGCTAATTACCTTGTGCCATAAACTGTTTTACTTTTCAATGAGTATTTCTATTAAAATCGAATATTTCATTTGAGTTTTTTTCAATTCATGCAAAAAAACCGAACATCCCTTCATAATGGGATGCTCGGTTTTCGATGTACTTATTTAAATTGTTGGATTGTTTTGTGTAAATCTTCTGATTGTGTTTGAAGATTTTCTGATAGGTCGTCCATTTGTGAGATTGAGCGCACTTGTTCTTCTGTAGCGCTGCGAACTTCTTGAGCGCCCGCACTTGTCTCTTCGGCAATCGCCGCAACTTCCTGTGATTGTTGTGCAGTTTGTTCTATATTATGTAACTGCTTTTCAACGAATACTGAAATTTCATCTACAGAGGAAGCCATTTGATTAACGATTGCATTCATGCCGTCAACTGCACTCGTCGTTTCGTTGACACGTGTCATCTCATGCTCTGCCGTTTTTACTTGTGCTGTCATTTTTTGAACGACTTTATTCACATCTGCTTGCATCGCTTGAATTAATCGAGCCACACCTTGCGCAGCTTCAGCACTACCATCCGCTAATTTGCGAACTTCTTCAGCAACTACTGCGAAGCCCTTACCATGTTCTCCAGCTCTTGCCGCCTCAATGGAAGCATTCAGTGCTAGTAAATTGGTTTGCTCGGCGATTGAACCGACCAATTGAATAATATTTTCGACCTCATTTGCATTACGTTCTAGTTGATGAATGTCTTTTAACGCTGTTTTATTGCCTTCTGCGATCTCTTTAATGCCCGATACAAGTCCTTGAATCGCATTCGTCGTGCGGCTCAATTCTGTGATCATCGTTTGAGAATAGCCTGAAGTTGCAACTGCGTGTGCATTTACTTCATCTGCTAACATTCGTACATCTTCCATCGATTCGGCCGTCATCTGAATGGCTTCTGCTGAACCGCTCGCGCCTTCTGAAATCTGTGCAATCGTTTGAGCAATCGCATCTGACTGTTGTAAAGCTTCCTTCGATTCAGCTGATAATGACTGAACTGTCGAATTCGTCAGTTGGAAATTATCTTCGATGCTGCTGACCATCTGACGTAAGTTGGCAAGCATTGATTCAAACGCTGTCGCTAAAGATTGAATCTCATCGCGCGATTTAGGAATTTCAATCGATTGATGAATATTCCCTTTTGCGGCTTCCAATGCTACTTTTTCTAGTTGCTGCAATGGCTTGACGATGAAGAATGCCAATACACCAGCTAAAATACCAGACCATAGAATCCCTAATCCGAAAGTGATGATTAAGAATAGCAATGAGCTAGTGTCCGGGAAAAATGTCGGTTGTACATATTCAATAAAGACCAAACTCGTTCCGTAAGTAATTACAGCTAATAATACTACGAATAATATTAGTTTTTTTCGTAAGCTAAATGAATGTCGGTTTGTCATAAATATTATTCCTCCACGATTTTCGATTGGAGTGCGTCGATTAATCGCTGAAGCTCTTCAAAAGTCGCTTCATATGTGTGTAAGTCGCCTCCGAATGGATCGGAAACGTCTTTTTTGGAATCCATCACATATTCGCTCAATGTAAATGCCTTGTCCGCAGCCTGTGGATAAAATTGCAATAACGCTTGTAAATGTGCATTCGTCATCGTAAGAATGAGATCGGATGACGCTATTTTATCAGGCTCGACTGGTGATGAAGTATGGCGATGCTCGATGCCGTGTTGATTCAAAACTGCTTGAGCATTTTGTGACATTCCTTCACCACCGTATGAATAAACACCCGCTGAAAAGACTTGTATATCTTGAAGATTTTTGTTTTTTAAAATCGCTTCTGCCATCGGACTTCTACACGTATTACCCGTACAGATCAAATAAATTTGCATGGCGCACCCCTTAATAGTTAAATTATACCTTATCTAACAGTATAAATGATATAGTAAAAACCCATTCTGTCACTTAAAATTGTGTCTAAAGAATTACTCTTGTGATCATTTCTAACAAATTCATCTGTCATTTAAGACTTTAATGTTTGCATGACGATATGTTTCCATAGCTTTTTCTCATCCGTTTTAATACTCATTTGTTGGTTTTGTTGGATGTGATCTAGCATGATGGCTAAAGTTTGCGCGCGTAAAATAATTTCGCTCTTCTCTACTTTTGCGACTCTTAACGCGTGTTCGAATCCATTTAAAAATGATAATCTCGATTCTTCAATTTTTTCAATGAATGATTCATCTACTGCTTTCATACGGTTCGCATATAAAGTGAATTCATTCAGTAAGTCGATAATGATACTTTGCTCCGCTGTTTCTTCGATGAAATTATTACCGCCTTGAATCAAATAGTTTTCAACCGATGTGATTTCCAAAGATTCCTCATCAAAGTATGAGCTGAACTTGTAATCCTCTAATACATAATTGAACACTTTGCGAATTAGTTCTTCTTTTGATTCAATATAATAGTAGAGAGATGGTTTTGTCATATGTAATGCTTCAGCAATTTTTGAAAAACTCGTTTTGTGAATACCATCTTTTGCGAAATAATAAATGGCTACATCAATCATCTTTTGATATGTTTCTTCGCCTTTTCTAATTGTCATAATTTCTGCTCCTTTTTTACCAATCGTTAAGTAATATTATAGCATAGAAAAAACGTACACTTCATTTTCAGAAATGTACGTTTTTCTCATTTATTTATACCAATGTCCGCCTGCAGATTTTTCAAGTCGGTTCATAATTGCTGATCCAACGCCATCTGTAGAAGTTACGGTAGCTAGAACAATTTGTGCGTCCGTACTATCACACGCGCGTAATGCATTGTATAAATGTAAGGCCATCTCTTGCTGCGTATCTTCTCCAAAGCTAAAGAAATAGTCGGCAGCTGTTGTCGCAAATTGATTTGGCGCGAGCAATGCTACTTTCTGACCTTTCGCTTGGATCGCTTGAATCGCTTGGTTAATGGCTGATTCGTCTTTTTCGATTAAGTAGACAGGGGCGTTCGGAGCATAATGTGTATATTTCATACCGGGTGCTTTCGGTGCGCCTGCTTTCTGCTCGATATGTGTCGGCTCTTCCACTTCTCCAATGACAGCTTCCAACATCTCTTTCGTAATGCCACCTGGGCGTAAGATTGTCGGCGTGTCTAATGTTAAGTCGATGACCGTTGACTCGACACCAATTCCTGTTGCACCGCCGTCTAAAATCATCGGGATTCTTCCACGTAAGTCTTCCTCTACATGAATTCCCTCTGTTGGACTCGGTTTACCACTTTGATTGGCGCTTGGTGCGGCTACTGGTTCACCTAATTGGCGAAGTAGTTGAAGCGCTACTGGATGATCCGGCATGCGGAGTCCTACTGTATCTAATCCTGCAGTGACTTTTGTCGAAAGAACATTCGGCTTCACTTTGCAAATAATTGTGAGTGGTCCTGGCCAAAATTCCTTCATACAGGCTTGTGCTTTGTCACTTAAATCGACAACATAGCGATCGATTTCTTCCGTTGTGCCAATGTGTACGATTAATGGATTGTCTGACGGGCGACCTTTTGCCTCATAAATTTTTGATACGGCTAAATCACTCGTGGCAATGCCACCTAATCCATATACAGTCTCGGTTGGAAAGGCTACAACTTCTTCAGATTTCAATAAATCCACAGCCTGTTCATAATTTTTACCATTTTCCACATTTTTATCCACAATAATTCTCGTTGTTTCCATCGTTCTTCCTCCTTCCTATCAAGAGTTTTCAGAAAGTTATGCACAATTTGTTGATAATTAAATAAAATTGTGGATATTTCGAGAAAAAATGTGCATATCTTTTTATTTACAACTCGATCGGGATCTTTTATTCTTTTTTGATTTTTCCGGATTGCCTTGTAACCCTTACAATCATTGGAATATGTCTCGTGATTTATACTTCTTCTATCTTAATTACTGTAAAGGTTAAAAACTTTACAGTTGTGGATAACTACTTAATTTCACAGAAAACCATGCGATTTTGCCCAAATAAGTCCTTTAAAACCTCGATTTTTCCATTAGGGAAGTGCATTTTCAACAAGTTCTCCACAGCTTCTCCTTGTTGATAGCCGATTTCGAAGCCGATTAATCCAGGTTTATTCATAATATGTGGCAGTTGTTCACATAGTTCACGGTATAACTTCAAACCATTCTCATCAGCAAATAACGCACTATGTGGCTCATGTTCTAAAACGACATCTTCCATATCCTTCGCCTCATCGTGCGCAATATAAGGAGGGTTCGATAAAATAATGTCGAATTTCTCATCGCCAAGTGGTTTCGTTAAATCACCTTGTAAAAAGCGAATATCTGCTTCGTTCGTCACAGCATTTCTGCGTGCTACTTCAAGCGCAGCTTCACTTAAATCAGTCGCTGTTACTTCAAGTTCTGGGCATTCCTTTTTCATTGAAATGGCAATTGCGCCACTACCCGTTCCGATATCCGCAAATTTCAATGATTTTGAAGGGAATAATGAAGACATTTTATTCAATGTCGTATAAACCAATTCTTCCGTTTCAGGACGTGGAATTAAGACATCAGGCGTCACTTCAAACGGACGACCATAGAATTCTTCCTGCCCAATTAAATACTGTACCGGTGTGCCAGCGACATGCTGATCGACAAGTTGCTTAAATTGTTGTTGTTGTTCATCTGTTAAAGGCTCTTGCATTTTCAGCATTAATTGTGTGTACTCAATCTTCAAAACATGCTGAAGTAGTAAGCGGGCTGCATGTGCCTCACGATTATTGTCCTCTAAAAAAGAAGAAGCCCATTTAAGGGCCTCAAAAACTTGCTTACATTCTTGGTTCATTTAATTGATCCAGTTTGCTCGCTTGTTCTTCCATAATTAGTGCATCAATAATATCGTCGAGCTTACCTTCGATGATTTGATCTAATTTTTGGATTGTTAAACCGATACGGTGATCAGTTACGCGGTTTTGTGGATAGTTGTAAGTACGGATACGTTCAGAACGGTCACCAGTACCAATCGCTGATTTACGTTCAGCATCGATTTCACTTTGTGCTTCTTGACTGATTTTGTCGAATACACGTGTACGAAGAACTTTCATCGCTTTATCACGATTTTTCAGTTGTGAACGTTCATCTTGCATCGCTACTACTACGCCTGTTGGAATATGCGTCATACGTACAGCTGATGCCGTTTTGTTGACGTGCTGACCACCTGCGCCTGATGCGTGGTAAATGTCGACACGAATATCTTTATCTTGTAGGTCTAATTCTACTTCTTCTGCTTCAGGCATTACTACGACTGTAGAAGTTGATGTATGAACACGGCCTTGTGATTCTGTTTCTGGTACACGTTGAACACGGTGTGCGCCACTTTCGTATTTGAATTTCGAGTATGCACCTTGACCGCTAATTAGGAATACGATTTCTTTGTATCCACCTAATTCTGTAGGGTTGGCGTTCATAATCTCGATTTTCCATCCTTGTGTTTCAGCGTATTTGCTGTACATACGGAATAGTGAGTTTGCGAATAATGCAGCTTCATCGCCACCAGCAGCTCCACGAATCTCCATGATTACGTTTTTGCTGTCATTCGGGTCTTTCGGAATTAATAGTACTTTTAATTGATCTTCGAAAGTTGGAATTTGAACTTCTAATTCTTTTAGTTCTTCTTTCACCATTTCTTTCATTTCAGGATCTAATTTTTCATTTAGCATTTCTTTTGCTTCGTCAATTTGTTCTTTTACAGACTTATACTCACGGTAAACCTCAACTGTTTCTTGAATATCTGACTGTTCTTTTGATAAAGAAGCTAATTTTTTATTATCCGATACAACATCCGGGTCACTTAGTAACTCATTCAGACGTTCATAGCGGTCTTCAACTGCTTGAAGGCGATCAAACATTTTATTCACCTTACCCTTTCTATTTTTAAATCTATGAATTTCAGTATTGTTTAGTCAACACGAATTTATATATCCTTACAATAGTATAAAGAAAAAGAGCAACTCTCGCTACTCTTTTGAAAATTATACTTATGATTTTACGAAAAAACTCGTGGTTTTTTTACATCATTTTTCAATTACAGCAGTTTTACCCTCTGGAACTGAATGATGGTGACGACATCTTGGTTCGTAAGCTTCTGATGCGCCTACTAAAATGATTGGATCATCTGCTTTTGCAGGTTCACCGTTAATTAGTCTTTGTGTGCGACTTGCTGGAGACCCGCATTCGCTACATACCGCTTGTAATTTCGTTACTTGCTCGGCAATCGCCATTAAGAAAGGCATTGGACCGAATGGAACACCTTTGAAATCTTGGTCTAATCCTGCAAGAATTACTCGGAAACCATGATTTGCAAGCTTTTGGACTGTTTCGATAATATCTTGTCCGAAAAATTGTGCTTCGTCGATTGCAATGACGTCGAAGTCATCTGAAATATAATCCCACATATCTTCAGTGTTTTCGATTGGGTGAGCAATTACTGTCGTACCGTTATGGGATACAACTGCTTCCTCACTATATCGATTGTCAATTTGTGGTTTAAAAACTGCAATTTTTTGTTTTGCGAATTGTGCACGACGTACACGACGAATCAATTCCTCTGATTTTCCAGAGAACATACTACCGCAAATTACTTCTACCCAGCCATTTTGCTGTGTTACATACATATTAATTGCCCCTCTCTCGCCATTTTATTGAATTTATTATTATGTCTATACATACACTTTATTCTATCAATTAATGTTATGTAAATCGTCTGTTTTTCAAATAAGCAACGTGTTTTATACTACACGAAAACGGACTTCTAATCAAGAAAAATAGGTTGTTCCATAAATAACATTTGTCTTAAAAATAGCGCGAATCCACTTGCAATTAAGTCGTGATTATGATGGTCATAAAATGGATTACACTTTCAGTAATTGCGAATGCTTTCCGCCGACAAGTGTCGCACTAATTCTTCCAATTCGAAGAAAAGATGCTGTTCTAGAAACATTTAACATACTTTGGATAAGCGATCTGATTCTCTTCAACTTAAGTAGCCTCTATGTCTTCTTACATGAATGCACTATTATAGAGTGGAGCCAACCAGGTTTTCATCCTAGAAAAATAATTAGAATCGAAAAATACCTGCTAGGCGACAAAGCGCTTAGCAGGTATTTTAATAATTCGGTTTGAATTATTTAAGACCGTATTTTTTGTTGAAACGATCAACACGTCCATCAGCAGACGCGAATTTTTGACGGCCAGTGTAGAATGGGTGACATTCGTTACAGAATTCGATAACGATGTTTTCTTTTACTGAACCAGTTTTGAAAGAGTTACCACAAGAGCATGTTACTGTTGCTTCTTTGTAGTCTGGGTGGATACCTGTTTTCATAGTATGTTTCTCCTCTCGCCCTGAACCATCTGGAACAGAGTAGTTAATATCAAACTGTTGCCTTACACGACCCAATTAAATCGTCGCATATGCAACGCGTAATGATTGCATTATGAAACAAATTATAGCAAATATATTGACCAAATGCAATTTATTTTTTCTTTAAATGACGTAAGTTTCATTTGGAAAGTTAGCATATCAGATGTCATTGCTTAAGTATATTTTTTTGCTCACAATTTGTTTAAGTATTTTAGATTAAGCCTTTGCCATTCGTCGCCTTTTTCATTCCTGAATCAAGCTTTTCGAAAAATTCTTCATTCGTTGCTGTTGGACGGATTTTCCTTAGGAAACGTTCAGTGAAATCAGGTGAATCCGCAAATGTTTTACGAATCGCCCATAGTTTATTCAACTGTTCTTTTGGAATCAATAATTCTTCTTTACGCGTACCAGAGCGGCGAATATCAATCGCTGGGAAAATACGGCGTTCTGCTAAATTACGGTCTAGATGCAACTCTAAGTTCCCTGTTCCTTTGAATTCCTCATAGATGACTTCATCCATGCGAGAACCCGTGTCGACTAATGCAGTTGCTAAAATCGTTAAGCTACCGCCTTCTTCAATATTACGTGCCGCACCGAAGAATCGTTTTGGACGATGGAATGCTGCTGGATCGATCCCACCTGAAAGTGTACGACCACTTGGTGGAATGACTAAGTTATAAGCACGCGCAAGTCGAGTAATTGAATCCATTAAGATGATGACATCACGCTTATGCTCCACTAATCGCATCGCTCTTTCTAAAACAAGCTCGGCAACTTTCACATGATTTTCTGGTAATTCATCAAATGTAGAACTCACAACATCCGCCTGAACTGAACGCTCAATATCCGTTACTTCCTCTGGGCGCTCATCAATTAATAGAACGATCAATTCTGCTTCCGGATATTTCTCCGTAACCGAGTTGGCAATTTCTTTAATAAGTAAAGTTTTACCCGCTTTTGGAGGAGCTACGATTAAACCACGTTGACCAAATCCAACTGGCGCGACTAAATCCATAATACGTGTAGATAAATTCTCTTTCGTCGTTTCCAATTTGATTTGACGGTCTGGATATAAAGGTGTCAAAGCTGGGAAATGGACGCGTTCTTTCGCTGTTTCTGGATTTTCACCATTTACAGCTTCTACATGTAATAGGCCATAGTAACGTTCGTTTTCTTTTGGTGGACGAACTTTACCCGTTACTTTATCTCCGTTTCTTAAACTGAAACGACGAATTTGTGAAGCGGAAATATAAATATCTTCTGAACTTGCTGAATAGTTAATAGGACGTAAAAAGCCAAAACCTTCTTGTGAAATAATTTCGAGTACGCCTTCCATGAAGAAATAGCCTTCTCTTTCGGCACGAGATTTTAATATCGCGAAAATTAATTCTTTTTTCGTTAATTTGCTATAGTAAGAAATTTTATATTCCTTCGCTAAAGCATATAGATCCTTTAATTTCATGTCTTCTAATTGGGAAATTGTTAATGCTGGCATAAATTAAACACCACTCTTATGTTATTTTTAATTATATTATATGTGTATGGGATGATTTTTAGAAGGAGAATTTTGTAGGTAATACTTTTTTAATAGAACAAGAGCTGCCTAGTAAGAATTAATCTCATTAGACAGCTACAGTTGTTCAATCGTTTTTAGGGTTGCCCCTTATAGTATTAAGTAGTGTGTGAAGGTTATTCTTTCATGAATAAGTCTGGTTTTTTATCTAAACTATGACGTCCTTCAACGAAACGTACAGTACCTGATTTAGCACGCATTACCACTGATTGTGTAGTACAGTGTCCGCCTTTAAACTGAACACCTTTCAATAATTCGCCATCTGTTACACCAGTTGCTGCAAAGATTGCGTCATCACCTTTTACTAGATCATTCATGTGTAAAACAGTGTTAACTTGAATTCCCATTTTTTCACAACGAGCGATTTCTTCATCGCTTGATGGGATTAAACGTCCTTGGAATTCTCCGCCTAAACATTTAAGTGCTACTGCTGCAATTACGCCCTCTGGAGCGCCACCAGTACCGAATAAAATGTCTACACCTGTTTCATCAAATGCTGTGTTAATAGCTGCTGCTACATCGCCGTCACTAATGAATTTAATACGAGCTCCTGCTGCACGGATTTCATCTACGATTGCTTGGTGACGATCGCGTTTTAATAAAGTCGCTACTACGTCTTCGATATTTTTGCCTTTCGCTGCTGCTACTGCTTTTAAGTTGTCAGTAACCGATGCATCGATATCGATTTTGCCAGCTGCTTCTGGACCAACTGCAATTTTCTCCATGTACATATCTGGTGCATGAAGTAGATTTCCTCTGTCTGCGATTGCAAGAACAGTTAGCGCATTACCACTACCTGCTGCTACGATATTCGTACCTTCAAGTGGGTCAACTGCAATATCAACTTTTGGACCATTTTGATCTGAACCTAATTTTTCACCGATGTAAAGCATTGGCGCTTCGTCCATTTCACCTTCACCGATTACTACTACTGCGTCCATTGGAATTGAATCGAAAACTTGGCGCATTGCTGTTGTAGCTGCGTCATCTGCTTCCATTTTTAATCCACGACCCATCCATCTTGCTGATGCAATTGCCGCTGCTTCTGTTACACGTACTACTTCCATTGATAAACTGCGTTTCATCTTTTACTGTTCCTCCCGTTTGCCACTTAGTTAGTATTTATAGTGGTATGGTTTAAACCAAATCTATTGTAGCACAGTGAGAAAATTATAGTGGTTTTTATGGAAAAAAATTCACTATTTTTCCTCTTTTGTGACAACTTCTGAAAGTGATACTCGGTCTATACCAGCACCTAGTTTCTTCAGTTTTTCGATTATATTACTATAACCTCTTTCAATATGGTATATATCATGAATCTCAGTTTCGCCTTTAGCAAGAAGACCCGCAATTACTAAAGCTGCTCCTGCTCGTAAGTCCGATGCTACTACTGTCGCACCAGTTAACGGTGTTGGGCCATTAATAATAGATGTTCTTCCTTCTACTTTCCCTTTTGCACCCATGCTGTTAAATTCAGCGATATGCTTAAAGCGAGCAGTGTAAATTGTATCTGTTACAACAGATGTACCAATCGCCTGCGTTTGAAGAACTGAGAATGGCTGTTGTAAGTCAGTTGGGAAGCCTGGGTAAACGAGTGTTTTAATGTCCACTGGTTTCATGCTTTCCACTTTCGGAATATGAATCTTCTCCTCAAGTTCCTGCACTTCTACGCCCATTTCTCGTAATTTCGCAGTCAATGGCTCTACATGAAGTGGAATTACATTATCGATTGTCACGCCGTCACCGATTGCTGCAGCCATAATCATATATGTGCCTGCTTCAATGCGGTCTGGAATAATCGTATGTTCCGTTCCGTGAAGTTCTTCTACACCGTCGATGCGAATGACGTTTGTTCCTGCACCTTTAATGCTCGCACCCATACTCGTAAGTAAAGTCGCTACATCAATGATTTCAGGTTCTTTCGCCGCATTTTCGATAATCGTTTGACCTTTTGCTAGTACTGCCGCAAGCATAATATTAATCGTTGCGCCGACACTGCTGACATCTAAGTAAATTTTAGCGCCTCGTAATTCATCCGCACGAAGATAGATTGCTCCGTGTTCGTTCGTTACTTTTGCTCCGAGTGCTTCGAATCCTTTAATGTGTTGGTCGATTGGACGTGGGCCTAAGTAACAACCACCTGGAAGACCAATCACTGCTTTTTTAAAGCGACCTAACATTGCACCCATTAAGTAGTATGAAGCTCTTAATTTTTTTACATTACCATTTGGTAGCGGCATATCGATCATTGCTGTCGGATCAATTGACATCGTGCCATCTTCAAATGATACTTGACCACCGATTTCCTCTAGTAAAGATTTTAATGTCCATACGTCCAGAATTTCAGGTAAACCTTCGATTGTTACTTTAGAATTCGCCAAAATTGATGCAGGGATTAAAGCAACGGCACTGTTTTTAGCACCGCTAACTTTAATTGTTCCTTGCAGACGTTTTTGGCCTTGAATTTTATAAACGTCCATTTTATATCTCCTTGCTTATTGGTCTTTGTTAGCCCAATCCTTCATAAAGCCTTCAATGCCTTTATCCGTAAGTGGGTGTTTGAATAGTTGAGTTAGTACTTTGTAAGGTGTTGTTGCGATATGCGCACCTGCTAATGCTGCTTGTGTCACGTGTTGAGGGTGACGAATTGAAGCTGCAATAATTTGTGAAGGAATCTCATGAATAGCAAAGATTTCTGCGATTTCACGGATTAATTCAACGCCATCTTGACCTAGGTCATCTAAGCGACCGATGAATGGTGACACGTATGTTGCGCCAGCACGAGCAGCTAATAAAGCTTGGTTCGCTGAGAAAATAAGCGTCACATTTGTTTTGATGCCCTCTTTTGTTAATGCTGCACAAGCTGTAAGACCAGCTGGTGTCATCGGTAATTTCACTGTGATGTTCGGGTGGATTTTAGAAAGTTCTAAACCTTCTTTAATCATACCGTCAGCTTCTAATGAGATTACTTCACCTGATACTGAACCGTCAACTAATTCAGCTATTTCTTTTAAACGGTCGTGGAAAGAGATGTTTTTCTCTTTTGCAACTAGTGATGGATTTGTTGTAACACCTGCGATGATGCCCCAAGAATATGCTTCTTTGATTTCTTCAAAGTTTGCTGTATCGATAAAAAATTTCATTTTGAATTTCCTCCTGAATTATGACAAATGGAGAAGTATGAACTATTAAATTCATACTTCTCCCTTATTATACTGCATATTAATTTGAATAGGAATTATGCTTTGTTAGCACTGCCGAATTCGCGAATTTTACCAGCTACTGTAGATTTGATTGCTTCACGAGCTGGGCCTAAGAATTTACGTGGATCGTAGACAACTTTATCGTTTTCTAAAATTTCACGTACAGCTTTAGTTGCTGCGATTTGATTTTCAGTGTTTACGTTTATTTTAGCTGTTCCTAAAGAGATTGAACGTTGAATATCTTTCGTAGGAATACCAGTACCACCGTGTAAAACTAATGGTAGGTTCGCTAATTTCGAGATTTCTTCCATTTCTTTGAATCCTAAGTTTGGTTCACCTTGGTAAGGACCGTGAACTGAACCTAATGCTGGAGCTAGACAATCGATGTCAGTAGCTTCAACCATTTTGCGACATTCTTCTGGATTTGCGTACATAATACCGCCGATTACGCCATCTTCATCGCCACCAACTGTGCCAAGTTCTGCTTCTACTGAAACACCTTTTGCGTGAGCATACTCAACCACTTTATGCGTGATTTCGATGTTTTCTTCGAATGGGTGGTGTGAAGCATCAATCATTACAGATGTGAAACCTGCATCAACTGCTTCTTTACATTTATCAAAGCTTGAACCGTGATCTAGGTGGATTGCTACTGGTACAGTTGTGCCGTAAGAAGCCATTAAACCTTTAACCATATGCACAACAGAGATGAATCCACCCATGTATTTAGCTGCACCTTCTGATACGCCCAAAATTACTGGTGATTTCTCTTCTTCTGCCGCTTGAAGAATTGCTTGTGTCCATTCAAGGTTGTTGATGTTGAATTGACCAACCGCATATTTTTCTTCTTTTGCTTTATTCAGCATTTCTGTCATTGATACTAAAGCCATAATTTAAGATCCTCCTTAGGATTCATGCTCTTTTTAATAAGAACATATTCTATCTCCATTTTATCAAAAAAATACCTCTAATTCTAGCGTACAACTGTTAATCTTTTAATAAATTATTCACGGTATTTCTCAATTCGAAAATATCGAAGGGTTTCGTGAAATAATGTGTTACACCAAGGGTTTTCGCCTGCTCGATTAAACTAATTTCACCGTAAGCTGTCATCATGACTATGGGCATTTTGCGTCCCATTTCTTCCATACGTTGTAATATTTCGATGCCGTTCATACCCGGAATTTTCATATCGAGAAGCACACAGTCAATTTTAATGTTTTCAATAAAGCGAATTGCTTCTAACCCATTCGCCGCAAGATATGGTTCATACCCTTCCTTTTTGAAAACTTCATTTAATAAAAGGCGAATGCCCTGCTGATCATCAACAATTAATATTTTCTTCATAGTCATTCTCCTCACGGCATTACTTACTGTATTCCCGATTTTTTTCTATTCAGTCATCATTTTGCATTCTAATTCATCCATCATTATAATATACTTCATGAGGTGAAAAAAGAATGTTAAAATGTTTACTACTCAATTAGGTGGTCTATATCAACGCATTAGTTCATCTGAAGAAGAGTCCATTGAAGAAACTGCTCGTTTACTCGCTCAAGCCACTTTCGGTCAAGGGCGCGTTTTTTTCGCTTGTTTTGATGAATTACAAGCGATCGAAGTGAATGCACTCCATGCGGAGGAGCAATTTTCGAATCTACATAGTTGGTCGGAGGATGTCGTCTTAAATGACGGTGATCGTGTCTGTATTTTCGTCCGTCACACCGACCGTCCACAAGCTTTAGCGCTCGCTAAAAAATCATTTGAACAGTTCATTCCTTTTGCAGTTGTTGCATCCGAAAAATTGAAAGATGCTGGTGAAATGGCTGATTACGCCTACACGTATATTTCAATGGGGGTGCGCAAAGGGTTAATTCCAAATGATTTAGGCGAACGAATTGTTGTACCACATACTTTAGCGGCTTCCTTTATTTATGAAGCGATTAAAATTTCATATGACGAAATGGTCAATGAATAAGAAAAATGCCCACGAAATTAAATTTCGGGGCATTTTTTTATCCGATTTTTGCGAATGGTTGGTTTTTCTCTTTTAACACTTCTTCATAGAATGGATCCTTACCCATGATATAAATCGCATCAGAAACCGCTTCTACTTCGTCTAAATGGTGCGTCGTCATAAAAATGGTACATTGCTCTCTCAAGTGGCGAATGAGCTTATGAATGTCGTAACGTGACTTTAAATCGATACCGACAGTTGGTTCATCTAAAATCAATAATTTCGGCTCATGCAAAATCCCAATGAGTAAGTTCGCTTTACGCTTCGTACCACCCGATAACTGCTCCACCGGTTGTTTTAAATCCACTAGATTTAATAATTCGCAGTAATTTTCGATTTGTTTTTGAGAAATCGAACCTTTTTTCAGCTTTTTAAAAAACTGTATGTTTTGCTCAACCGTCAAATGTTCCCACAAGGCAATTTCCTGTGGCACATAGCCGATTATTTGTTGTAATTGCTTCATCGTCATCGTTTGACCGTCGATTAAACAACTGCCATTTGAGAATGATTCAAGACCCGCAATGCAATTCATCAAAGTTGATTTTCCTGCACCATTTTCACCAAGCAAGACCGTCACGCTATTTTGTTGTAATTCAAAATTCAAGTCATCGAAAAGCTGTTTGTGACGAAATGACTTTGAAGCGTTGTTAATGGTAATCATAAAATCCCTCCGACTAATTGAATGGCAAGATAAAACGTCGCCATAACTACTGTCCAAATAAAGACAGTGAAAAATAAATGACTTGTCGTTTTTATTTTAAAGAAGAAATAACTCACAACTACTTGGTAAACCGCCAACCACAGCAAGTTAGAAAGTAGCGCCAACTGTATGCCGAAAGCTAGACTAACACAGATCGTAACAGTCATAGTTGCGATTAACATTACAGCCGTATAACTAAAGAATACATCCAATAGGCCTTTAGGATAAATGCTCAATCTTCTTAGCGTATCAAACTGGCGTAATCTTTTGAAAATGACCAGTTGCATCATTAAAAAAAAGAAACTAGCAGCAACTAGTATAGTATTCGTTTGATTTCCTGTGCTTTCTCGCTTTTCCGTTACATGTAAGGCTAATTTGCTTTTTGGCTCATTTTTTTCATATTGTTTTTGAATTTCGGCCATTTTATTTTGACCGTCTAAATGTTTTTCAATAACATATGGAATTTGTTGCTTATAAAGCGCTTGGCTAATCACTTCCGTCCCAATCATCGGCACAATACCTTCCGACCTTACGAGTTGTATTGATTGTTTTGTCTTGCGATTTTCCAAACTTTTTTCAAAGCCTTCTGGAATGATCATGACCGCAGCATATTGATTATTTTCGACCGCATCTGGTATGAATGATGGCGCAGCATTTTTATGTTCTAAATCAATTGACGTAGATTGCTCGATATCATCCAGCCATTGCTTCGAACTTTTAGATTGATCAAGATCGATTGCCAATACAGGTATTTTGAATAATAGATGACTTTGTTTTTCTGCGAATAGCGTTGCGATTAGTAATAGCGAAAAAATTAGAATGAAATACATCAATGGTTTTTTCATTAGTTGAATGATCGGAATCGCCTCCAAACATAGGCACTAATCAATATGAGGATTAGTATTAAGAGTTGCACATAAAAACTCCATGTAAATTCAACGACATAGTTACTATGCAATAATTGCAAAATCGAATTGAATAGTTGCGCAAATAACTGATTTTCCACATGCAGATGTTTCATATACATGATTGGAATTGTTGCACCCGATAATGCCACGACGAATAGTACTACGACAATTTTTACGATTGGCAATTGAAGCAAATCGATTAATGTAAAAAGGATTAATAATGATAATAACAAGGTCATAATAGTTACTATCAAATATCCAATATTATACGTTGCAAGATCGAATAGCGGAACGATGATTGCTGTTAAAATTGCCGTCAAAATTACAGTATAAATCACGGATAAAATATTACGCGCGACTAATAATTTCATTTGGACATTCGGATATAATTTCAAGCGTTTTTGTAATGCGGGTGATTGATTCATTTTTAAGATTGTCGAAAGCATCCAATAAATGAAGAAAATCGCTATAAAATATGCACTAATCATTGCGTATTTCCCTAGATCATATGTTTTTACTTCTTCTATTTTGAAAGCTGCTTCACGATCAAGTCCAACGAATAATAAATCCATCATCATCGCAACTAACTGCTCGTCCGATGGTTTGCCAGCAAGCTTGCCATACGTCAAAATACCACTTTCAGAAAGCATCAATCGCGCGTAGACAGAATCCGCAAGTTGACGAATAACGATACTCTGCATGGTTGTTTCGTCATATGTATACACACGGATCGGTAATTCTCCGCTTTTATAAAACGCCGCAGTCATGCCCTTTTCAAAAACGATGTAACCATCTATTTTTTTAGAATCCAGTGATTTTTCTGCTTCGTTTTCTTTTAATGCTTTTAATTTGAACTGCTCAGTGAATTCTTTCCCTTCACCAATCGCTGTCAAAATCATTTGTGTTTCCTTCGTTTGATCTTGATCAACAATACCTAATTGAAGAAGTTCTTCACGCTGTTGTTGATTGTTCACGAATGCAATCGCTCCGATGATCAATACAATCATCGCGAGTAAATACAGAAACAAATACCACTTCTTTAATAAAAAAGAGTGGTAAATGCCCATTATTTTAATGACTGACATTTACACACTCTCCTTCAATTATTTATTATAGTCCGCCTTGAACAGCCATGAATAAACCTAATACTTTTTGAGATACTTCATCTTTCACTTTTTGAAGCTCTTTATCAGACATTTGGTTTACGTCTTGCGCTTCTGGAACATCTACTTTAAGTGCTTCTTTTACTTTTGTTTTCGTATCTACGAAAATTTTAACTGTTTCGCCTTGTACATCAAATGATACAGTACCACTTGATTTTTGGTTATTATTCTTAACATCTGTCGTCATATCTTGCTTATAGTTTACAGCATATTCTTCAGAACCTGATGCAAATTTAACAGCTAAGTCGTTCGTACGCTTGTCGCCATCAACTTTTTCATCATTTGTTAAGTTAATTGTTGTTGCGTCAGTGCCTTCATCATTGATCGTTAAAGTGTAATCATCTTTGAAATCTTTATTTCCTTTAGATGTACCTTTGATTGTCGCGAAGTTTGCTGCATCTTTCGCACTGATTGATAAAGCCATGTCGATTTCTTTGTCGATTTTCGTATCAAGATCAAATTTCGTAATCTCGCCATCTGCTGTAATCGTCATTTCACGTTTCAGAATATCTTTACCGTCTACATAAATAACTGATTTAATCGCAGGGAAGTCTTTATTTTCAGCTTTTTCAGCATCTTTAATTACTTTTTCAAGCTCTTTTTTATAATCAATTGAAGCATCTGATTTCTCGAAAATTTTCGCTAAATCTTTATCATCTTTCGCTTCTTTTAATACAGCGATGATTAATTTTTTCACATCTGAATCTTTCATATCTAATGTGATGTTATTCAGTTTTTGCTTGTTACCTAGTACTTCTACTTGGCCTTTATCTTTTTTGAATAAATCTTCATCGATATTTTCGATAACGAATTTCAAGTAATGTTCAACGATTTTGTCCATATCATCCTTCGTAATTGAAGAACTCATAATCGTATTTAAGTTAAGTGTTTCGTTTGTTAAACCTTCAGTGTCTTCCATTTTTTCGCCAGTTAATTTTTCAATACCTGCAATAATTTCATTGTTTTTGAATTTTAGTGGCTGTGGTAATATTGGTGCTTCGATATATTGGAATTCTTTATCTGCGCTCCATGACATATTACCAATTTCGCTATCTGCAATCGTTGGGTTGATTGCAAATTGAGAAGATTTATTTTTCGGATCATGTGCTGCACTGATCTCGATTTTAGAAGAATTGACCATGCTTTCTGGAATTCCCATTGTGCTAATTAGACCTTCAGATAACTCTGCACCTAATGTTACAGAACCGTTATAAGAATCGTCGGCCATTTCATCTGCCAGTTTTAATTCATTTTTGTAACGCTCAGAAAAATATTTGTTTAATGATTCGAATGATTTCTGTTCACTTAGTAAATAAGCGTTTTTCGGTGTGTTGGTAATATAGAAATAAGCTCCTACGCCTCCACCTACTAATACAACTACTGCTGCAACGATCGCTGCAATTACTTTTTTAGACAATATTTCCACCTCACAATTTTATTATATTTATCATACATAATATTTAACGTCCTAGTACGCTAAAAAGACTTAAACGAAGGAAATACTAATAAAATATAGCGAATTTACGCATAAAACACAAGCATTTTGATAACGAGATAATTTACGCACTATTAAATTTACGTGTAAACGAGCAATATATCCGTTTTTATATAGTAAACCTCCTTTTTCATTTCAGCCATTTTCTTGGCAATTACTTCGTGAAATTTGAGCTTTTCAAAAAACATTCAGATGCATGAACTTTAGTATCCAACTATTAATCGTAGAACCGAAATTTGCACTGCTATTCTACGAAAAAAAACTGGGAAAGTTTCAAAACCTGACTCATTTCTGAGCGATTTCTCACTTTCTCCAGTTTAATATTTATAAATTATTTTACTGCTGCGCCAATGAAGTCGCGGAATAATGGTTGTGGACGGTGTGGACGTGATACGAATTCTGGGTGGAATTGAGCTGCCACATAGAATTTTTTCTCTGGTAATTCGATGATTTCAGCTAAGCGACCATCTGGTGAAGTACCTGAGAATACAAGACCTTCTGCTTCCATTGCTTCACGGAATTCGTTATTGAACTCGTAGCGGTGACGGTGACGTTCGTAAACTAAAGCTTCTCCGTAAACTGCTGCTGCACGAGATCCTTCTTTTAATTTACATGGGTATAAACCAAGACGTAATGTACCGCCAAGATCTTCTACTGATTCTTGATCAGGAAGTAAATCGATTACTGGGTACTTCGTATCTTCGCAAAGCTCAGTTGAATGCGCGCCGTCTAATTTAAGAACATTACGTGCGAATTCTACTGCAGCCATTTGCATACCTAAGCAAATACCTAAGAATGGTACGTCGTTTTCACGAGCGAATTGAGTAGCAAGGATTTTACCTTCAACACCACGATCGCCGAAGCCACCTGGTACTAAGATACCGTCTACTTCGCCTAATAATTCTTGTACGTTTTCAGCTGTTACATCTTCTGCATTAATCCAATCGATTGTGATGTCAGAATCATGTGCGTAACCAGCGTGTTTCAGTGCTTCTGCAACTGAGATATAAGCATCTTGTAGTTCAACATATTTACCAACAAGTGCGATACGAGTTGTTTTAGATAAGTTTTTCACACGGTTTACTAATTCAGTCCATTCAGTCATGTCAGCTTTTGGTGCTTTAATGCCGAAGTGTTCTAAAACGATGCCGTCTAAATCTTGTTCTAATAGTGCTAATGGAATATCGTAAAGGCTCTCAGCATCTACGCATTCTACTACTTCATGTGCATCTACGTCACAGAATAAAGCAATTTTTTCTTTCATATCTGTAGGAACTGGACGATCCGAACGTACTACTAAGATATTTGGTTGAATACCTAATGAACGTAATTCTTTAACAGAATGTTGAGTTGGTTTTGTTTTTAATTCGCCTGATGCTGCGATGTAAGGTACTAATGTACAGTGTAAGTAAAGTACGTTGTCGTTACCTAGATCACGCTTCAGTTGGCGGATTGCTTCTAAGAATGGTAGTGATTCGATATCGCCAACAGTACCACCGATTTCAGTGATTACGATATCAGCATTCGTTTCGCGGCCTGCGCGTTGGATGCGTTCTTTAATTTCGTTTGTGATATGAGGGATTACTTGTACAGTACCGCCCTCGTAATCGCCACGACGTTCTTTTTTAAGAACTGTAGAATATACGCGACCAGATGTTACTGTTGAGTGTTTACCTAAGTTGATGTCGATGAAACGCTCGTAGTGACCTAAGTCTAAATCAGTTTCTGCGCCATCATCTGTTACGAAAACTTCACCATGTTGGTAAGGACTCATTGTACCTGGATCGATGTTAATGTATGGATCGAATTTTTGAGTTGTGATTTCTAAACCACGGTTTTTAAGTAGACGACCTAGAGATGCTGCTGTAATACCTTTACCTAATGACGATACTACGCCACCTGTTACGAAAATATATTTAGTCAAAATGACTACCTCCTCGGATATTTAATGCTTCTATAAAATCAAAAAACGCTCCTCCCGCAATCACTGCAGGGGGAGCGTATAATTTATACGGTCATTCTCTTTTTTCAAAGAGCCCGAATAAAAGTTTATAACTTTTAATGACGGAAGTCAAGAAAAGTTTCCCCTAAAAAAGGAACACCCATTCGCTAATAACAAGCAAACGGGTGAATTATAAAGACTTCAAAGTCGAAAAAATTATTTTATAGGTTCTTCTTCTTCGTCTTCATCTTCTAAATCTTCGTCATCTAATTCGATTTCTAAATCTAGATCTTCTTCTATTTCTTCATCAACAACTACTAGACCAGCTAATTCGTCATCTTCTTTGTCGTCTTGAACATCATCATAAGTATCGAAATCGTCTACTAATTCGATTTCTTCTTCGATTTCAAGTTCATCTTCATCTTCTTCAACTTCAACAGCTTTTTTCTTACGGACTTTAACCGTCGGAGCGATTTCTTCTTCAACTTGATCAATGCCGTACCATTCTCTTAAGCCCCAGATGTTTTCAGATAGAATTAAGAAACGTCCATCAATATTTACATCAGTGTAAAATTGGTTTAAGTTTGATTTAATTTCTTCTGGTGTACGAGCGTTTAAGTTTTCAATTGCAGTAATAATTTCTTTAAATGCAAGTGGTTTTTTGTGCTCTACTAATACCCCATAAGCTAGGTTGATTAATGATTCTTCAATTAATTGTTCTTGGTTTAAATCACGAAGGTTCAATTCGTGCACGTCCTTTCCTAATACATAAGCATGATTTCTATTATATACATAATATGCTTTGTTACGCTACAATCAATTGCCGTTTTTACTCAACTTTAACCGCGCGTAAACAATATAGAATAAATACAGCGCAAGTAACAAAATTGGAATTGCGCCCAATTGTTTATTATACATGAAATAAGTCATAACAAGTAGTGTTGCGATGACAATGATTTGTGTGATTAACTTCATATGCTCAGAAGCTCCTTGAAAAAACTCTTTGCTTGTCATTATACAAAAAAATTGCCAAAGAGCCTAGTTTTTTAATTAGACTCTTTAGCAATAAGAAAAGTTCCTAGTTACATATTGCGTCTATACTGACCCCCAACTTCATATAATGCGTTTGTAATTTGGCCTAAACTAGCGTATTGAACTGTTTCCATTAATTGTTCAAAAATATTACCACCGGTTTTCGCCACTTCTTTTAGTCGTTTAATTTGCTCATCGACTTCTGATTTATGCGCATCATGGAATTTTCGTAAGTTCGTCAATTGCAATTGCTTCTCTTCTTGCGTAGCGCGTGCAACTTCCATCGAATCGGCTTGATCATCCGCCGCATTCGGATTCAAATACGTATTTACCCCGATAATCGGCAGCTCACCAGAATGTTTTAAATGCTCATAGTACATTGATTCCTCTTGAATTTTGCCACGTTGATACTGCGTTTCCATCGCGCCAAGCACACCGCCACGATCATCAATGCGATCGAATTCTTCTAAAATCGCCGCTTCAACTAAATCCGTCAATTCTTCAATAATGAATGAACCTTGTAATGGATTTTCATTTTTTGAAAGTCCATGTTCCTTCGTAATAATCATTTGAATCGCCATTGCACGACGTACAGATTCCTCTGTAGGTGTCGTAATCGCTTCATCATAAGCATTTGTATGCAGTGAGTTACAGTTATCTTGTAATGCCATCAAAGCTTGTAATGTCGTACGAATATCGTTGAAATCAATTTCTTGCGCATGCAAGCTTCGTCCTGACGTTTGCACATGGTATTTCAACTTCTGACTTCGCTCATTTGCTCCATATTTATCTCGCATCGTCGTTGCCCAAATTCGTCGTGCAACACGGCCGATTACTGTATATTCTGGGTCCAAACCATTCGAGAAGAAGAATGATAGGTTCGGTGCGAAATCATCAATATTCATGCCGCGGCTTAAATAATATTCCACATAGGTGAAGCCGTTTGCTAAAGTGAATGCCAATTGTGAAATTGGATTCGCCCCTGCTTCTGCAATATGATAGCCCGAAATAGATACTGAATAATAATTACGCACTTTTTCGTCGATGAAGTATTGTTGGATATCCCCCATCATACGTAGCGCAAATTCAGTTGAGAAGATACATGTATTCTGCCCTTGATCTTCTTTCAAAATATCAGCCTGAACTGTGCCACGTACAACATTTAAGGTTAGCTTCTTCGTCTCTAAAAATTCTTCAACTGTCAAAGTGCGACCTAGTTCCTCTTCACGTTTCTTCACTTGTTGATCAATCGCTGTATTCATAAACATCGCAAGGATAATCGGTGCTGGCCCATTGATTGTCATCGACACCGAAGTTGTTGGCGCACAAAGATCGAAACCATCATATAATTTCTTCATATCTTCCAATGTACAAATACTTACACCAGACTCCCCGACCTTGCCGTAAATATCTGGACGTTCAGCTGGATCTTCACCATATAAAGTAACCGAGTCGAAAGCTGTAGAAAGTCGCTTCGCATCGTCGTCTTTAGATACGTAGTGGAAACGGCGATTCGTACGTTCTGGCGTTCCTTCTCCTGCAAATTGACGTTTCGGATCTTCACCTTCACGTTTGAACGGGAATACGCCCGCTGTGAATGGGAAGCTTCCCGGCACATTTTCTCGGAAGACGAAGCTTAAAATTTCACCGTAATCTTTATATTTTGGTAATGCTACTTTCGGTATTTTAGTCCCCGATAAGCTAGGCGTGCGTAGAATCGTACGGATTTCTTTATCACGTACTTTCGTCACGTATTCATCCCCAGCATAATCTTTCTTCAATTGCTCCCAATTACGTAAAATCGTTTTTGCCTCAATATTCATGCGATCTTCCGTATCTTTTGCTAACTTCTCAAGCAATGGTAATGCCTCTTCTTCACCAGCAGTCTTCACCGCATCAATCGCACCGTGTAAAGTGAATAGTTTACGTGCTAATTCAACTTGTTCTGCACTCGATTTATGATAATTTCTCACCGCTTCAGAAATTTCTCTTAAGTAATAACGGCGATCATTTGGAATGATGACATTTTGTTTCTGCGTTTTGACGAACTCTTCATACGAAGATGTCCATTCCTCTCCAGTTTTATCATTAATCGTATGCACGAGTGCAGCGAATAATGAATTCGTCCCTTTATCATTGAATTGACTCGCAATCGTACCGTAAACAGGCATGCGATCAATCGGTTCATCGAAGCGTAAATGACTTCTTTGGAATTGTTTTTGAACTTGGCGAAGAGCATCTTCAGAACCTTTTCGCTCAAATTTATTAATGACAATTAGATCCGCATAATCAATCATGTCGATTTTCTCTAATTGAGTCGGCGCACCGAACTCACTCGTCATGACATACATCGACAAGTCTGAAATTGTCGTAATGGCATTGTCCCCTTGTCCAATACCAGAAGTTTCGATAATAATTAGGTCAAATCCTGCCACTTTTACAACATCTAACACATCTTGAATCGCATGTGATAATTCCGTATGTGACTCACGAGTAGCTAATGAACGCATATAAATTCTCTCATTGAAAATTGAGTTCATACGAATTCGATCCCCAAGTAATGCGCCGCCTGTTTTTTGCTTCGTCGGATCAATCGATAAGACCGCTAATTTTTTATCTGGGAATTCTGATAAGAAACGACGAATTAATTCATCTGTAAGCGAACTTTTACCCGCTCCACCTGTTCCTGTAATCCCTAGCACTGTCGTATTTTTCGAACGCTCCTTTGCCGCTTGTAAAAAAGCTTCACTCGCGCCGTTTTCTGCGTATGAAATCAATTTCGCAAGCAATGGTGGTGTCGTAGTTGTCACGTCATCTAAAAGATGCGATTCATCTACTTTATTCACTTCTACTCGACTATCTTCAATCATTTTGGCGATCATACCATCTAGACCGAGCTTTCGCCCATCTTCCGGCGAGAAAAGTCCTGAAATACCGTACGCTTGAAGATCTTTAATTTCAGCAGGTAAAATAACCCCACCACCACCACCCCATATTTTAATATGAGGTGCGCCTCTTTCCGCTAATAAATCGTACATATATTTGAAATATTCTACGTGTCCACCTTGATAAGATGAAATCGCGATTCCTTGTGCATCTTCTTGAATTGCTGCATTTACAACTTCTTCAACTGAGCGGTTATGTCCTAAATGGATTACTTCCGCCCCCTGCGCTTGTAAAATTCTACGCATAATATTAATCGAAGCATCATGCCCATCGAATAGACTTGAAGCTGTTACGAAACGTACTGGATGTGCTGTTTTTTTCATTGTCACCATAATATGACCCTCCCAAATGTAAAATAAGAGCAGTAGAGATTGATGAATTCTTCAATTTCTACCGCTCATTCATTCTTTGCCCCAACGCCATTTTGAAAAGTGATCCTGTGATGAATTATTATTTTGTAAGCATACGTGCAATAACCATACGCTGAATTTCCTGTGTACCTTCATAAATTTGAGTAATTTTCGCATCACGCATATAGCGCTCTACTGGATAATCCTTCGTATAGCCGTAACCACCGTAAATTTGTACTGCATCCGTTGTTACTTGCATCGCCGTATCGCCCGCCATTAACTTCGCCATTGCTGAAGCTTTACCGTAAGGCAATCCTTCTCCTTCAAGCCAAGCCGCTTGATACGTCAACAATCTTGAAGCTTCAATACCTGTTGCCATATCCGCTAATTTGAACCCGACACCTTGATTTTCCGCAATCGACTTGCCGAATTGTACACGTTCGCTCGCATAAGTTGCTGCTGCATCAAGCGCTCCTTGTGCAATCCCAACAGCCTGTGCCGCGATTCCGTTACGACCGCCATCCAATGTCTTCATAGCGATTTTGAATCCTTCGCCAACTTCTCCAAGAACATTTTCTTTCGGAATAATACAGTTTTCGAAAATTAATTCCGTCGTTGGTGAAGAACGAATGCCCATTTTCTCTTCTTTTTTACCAACCGAAAATCCTTCAAAAGTAGATTCCACGATAAATGCTGTCGTACTTCTACGATCATTCGGGTCCGTTAATGCAAAGACGATATACGTATCTGCTTCTCCACCATTTGTAATGAAGATTTTCGAGCCGTTCATCACATAATTGTCGCCTTTTAATACTGCTGTCGTGCGCATACCACCAGCATCTGATCCTGAAGAAGGTTCCGTTAAACCGTAAGCACCCATCTTCTTACCTTCCGCCATCGGACGAAGATATTTCTGCTTTTGCTCTTCCGTACCGAATTTGAATAACGGCCAACCAGCTAATGAAGTATGTGCTGAAATTAACACACCCGCAGAAGCATCAACACGCGATAACTCCTCTACTACGATGCAATACGCTAAGAAATCCATACCCGCTCCACCATATTCTTCAGGCCACGGAACACCTGTTAAGCCAAGTTCAGCCATTTGATCGAAGTGGCTACGGTCAAAACGCGCTTCCTCATCTCTCTCCGCTGCTGAAGGTTCAATTACTTCTTCCGCAAAGTCTCTCACCATTTTACGTAACATTTCGTGTTCTTCTGATAATTTGAATTGCATCCCAAATTCCCCCTTGTGTTATAACTCTTTCGAGATTACTAGACGTTGAATTTCACTCGTGCCTTCATAAATTTCAGTTACTTTTGCGTCACGGAAGTAGCGTTCCACAGGATACTCCTTCGTATAACCGTATCCTCCGTAAACTTGTACTGCTTCAATCGCTACTTCTACAGCTGTTTTCGAAGCAAAAAGTTTCGCCATTGAAGCTTCTTTTTTACATTCGTCGCCTCGACCATTCATTTCAGCCGCGTTGTAAACCAATTGTTTTGCTGCTTCTACAGAAGTCGCCATATCCGCTAATTTAAAGGCGATTCCTTGATTATGCATAATCGGACGGTTAAATTGTTCACGCCCTTTAGCGTATTCGACAGCCGCCTCAAGCGCAGCTTCTGCAATGCCAAGCGCTTGTGCAGCAATGCCGATTCGACCAACATTCAAATTGGCCATCGCAATCGTGAATCCTTTGCCAACTTCTCCTAAAATATTCGCTTCTGGCACAAATAGATTTTCGAAAGTTAATTGTACCGTACTTGAACCATGTAACCCCATCTTCTCTTCATTCTTACCGATCACAAGTCCATCCATCGTTTTTTCTACGATAAATGCTGTAATGCCACGTGTTTTTTGAGAGGCATCCGTCACAGCGAATACGATGAAAATATCCGCATAACCGCCATTCGTGATGAACACTTTCGAACCGTTAAGTTGGTAACCGCCATCGACTTTTTTCGCACTTGTCTTAATCGAGCCAGCATCTGATCCCGCTGAAGGCTCCGTTAAACAAAATGCGCCGAGATGTTCGCCACTCGCAAGTTTCGGTACGAGTCTCTCCTTCTGCTCATCAGTTCCGAATTTTAAAATCGGATTCGTCGCTACAGAAGTATGCACAGATAGGATGACCCCTAAAGTTGCGCTCACTTTCGACAGTTCGTGAATCGTCAAAATATACGACACGAAGTCCATTTCTGAACCACCATATTTTTCAGGTGTCGTCATCCCCATTAATCCTAATTCACCCATCTTTTTTAATAAACCAGATGGGAACTCCCCATTTTCCATATTCGGTACGAATGCACTCACCTCTGTGTTTGCAAAATCACGTACCAGTTTTTGAATCATTACTTGTTCTTCTGTTAATTGGATCGCCATGATAGACGCCTCCCCTTTGTGATTTTCGTTGGTTGAAGCTATCACGAGCTCATCCAAGTCTAAGTTGTTTATTCGTATACGTAGAAGCCACGACCACTTTTCTTACCGTGCCAACCAGCTGCTACATATTTACGTAGTAATGGGCATGGACGATATTTGCTGTCCCCGAATCCTTCATACAATGTCTCCATAATGTATAGACAAGTATCTAAACCGATGAAATCCGCTAAAGTAAGAGGCCCCATTGGGTGATTCATACCTAATTTCATGACATCATCAATCGCTTCAGCTGATGCTACCCCTTCATAAAGCGTGTAAATCGCTTCATTAATCATCGGCATTAAAATTCGATTTGCTACGAATCCTGGGAAATCATTCACTTCAACTGGTGTCTTTTTCAGCTTATGCGTCATTTCCTCGATTGCTTGATAAACTTCATCTTTCGTCGCAAGACCACGAATAATTTCGACAAGTTTCATGACTGGAACTGGATTCATAAAGTGCATACCAATAACTTGTTCAGGTCGTTTCGTCACTGCTGCAAGTTCGGTAATCGGCATCGAAGAAGTATTCGTCGCTAAAATCGCATGAGCTGGCATAATTTCATCCAGTTGTTTGAAAATACTTTGTTTGATCGCCATATTTTCAGTCGCTGCTTCAATTGCTAAATCTACATCTACTGCATTTTTCATCTCTGTAATTAAAGTGAAGCGAGCAAGTGTCGCATCTTTGTCCGCTGTCGTAATTCTTTCTTTTGCGACATTTTTCTCAAGGTTTTTCGTAATACGCGCAAATCCTGCATCCAATGAAGCTTGCGCTGTATCGCATAAAAACACTTGATAACCTGCAGTTGCGCAAACTTCCGCAATCCCTGCACCCATTTGCCCCGCGCCAATTACTAATACTTTTTTAATCATGTGAAAATCCCCCTATACTTCAATCATGATGGCATCGCCTTGACCGCCACCTGAACAAATTGCTGCAATTCCGATGCCGCCGCCACGACGTTTTAATTCCTGTGCCAATGTCAGTACAATTCTCGCGCCAGAAGCACCGATTGGATGTCCAAGTGCTACTGCACCACCATTGACGTTTACTTTTTCTTCATCAAGTCCTGCAATTTGATTACTCGCTAAAGCGACCACTGCAAATGCTTCATTGATTTCGAAAAGTGCGACTTCCTCTAATTTCTTCCCTGTTTTTTCTAAAAGTGCATTAATAACAAGTCCCGGTGTTTGCGGGAATCTCTCCGGCTCAATCGCCACTTCCGCATGACCAAGTACAGTCGCTAAAGGCGTTAAATTACGCTGCGCAGCTTCCTCATCACTCATGACAACTACTGCACAAGCGCCATCATTAATACCAGGTGCATTCCCTGCCGTTACTGAACCATCTTTGCCAAATGCAGGCTTCAACTTCGACAACACGTCTTCAGTCGTTCCTTTTCGCGGCGCTTCATCCACTTCCACGATCAAGTCGTCCCCTTTACGTTGTGGCACATTTACCGCGACAATTTCTTCTTTGAAAGTACCTTTTTCGATTGATTGTACCGCTCTCTCTTGGCTTCTCGCCGCCCAGCGATCTTGTTGTTCTCTTGAAATATTCAGTTCTGCTGCCGTTTGATTGCCATATGTCCCCATATGTACATGATTCGCATCAAATGCGCATGAAAGTCCGTCGTACACCATGCCGTCAATCAGTTGCGCATCCCCCATGCGTAAACCCCATCGACCATTCGGTAAATAGTACGGTGCATTTGACATTGACTCCATACCACCCGCTACGATTACAGATTCATCGCCTAAACGAATCAACTGATCTGCTAATGTAATACTTCTTAAACCTGATGCACAAACTTTATTAATCGTTTCTGTTTTTACTGACCATGGAATGCCTGCCTTTGAAGCTGCTTGGCGAGAAGGGATTTGCCCTTGCCCTCCTTGTAGCACAGTACCCATAATTACTTCATCGATTTCTTTTGGAGAAAGAGCCACTTTTTCTAAAGCTCCTTTTATTGCGATACCGCCTAAATCACTAGCTGTTAATGAACTCAAGCTACCTCCAAATTTCCCAAAAGGTGTGCGAGCGCCACTAACAATTATAGATTTCACCATAACCAATTTCCCCTTTCCAATAAGTATCCGCTTACATTTTGTTTAAAAAGAAAAGAGTGCGGAATGATCCACACTCTTACTTCACAAATCACTGATCCAGTTCGGACTCGAAAGCGCCGACTACATTGAATGTGAGCGTAATATGTACCACTTCCCTTATTGTACATTAAATGTATTTTTAAGGAAAGCGATTTTGTTAATTTTCAGCAGTTATTTCTACATTATCCGTAATTTCTGTCGCAGATTCCTTTTTCTCTCCGAATACAGAAAGTTCTAATAATTCTGCCACATCATACGTACTTACCGATTCTTCTACTTCCTTCGCTTTCGTACCATCTGAAAGCATCGTTAAGCAATATGGACATCCAGCAGAAATGACCGTCGGATTTACCGCAAGTGCTTGTTCAGTTCGTGCTACGTTAATTCGGTTACCAACATGTTCTTCCATCCACATTAGTCCGCCACCAGCGCCACAGCACATTGCATCTTCGCGGTTACGTTCCATCTCAACAAGTGATACACCTGGAATCGATTTTAAAATCTCACGAGGTGCGTCATACACTTCGTTGTAACGACCTAAGTAGCATGAATCATGGAAAGTAATTGTTTCTTCCACTCGGTGTTGTGGTGTTAATTTACCTTCTTTCACAAGTTGATCTAGCAACTCTGTATGATGGTAAACTTCGCCGCTCCAACCGAAATCACTGTATTCATTTTTAAAGATATTGAATGCGTGTGGATCAATCGTAACGATTTTCTTCACTTCCGCTTTATCAAATTCTTTAATATTTGCTTCCGCTAATTCTTGGAATAGGAATTCGTTTCCTAAACGTCTTGGCGTATCGCCCGAGTTCTTCTCTTTATTGCCTAGAATTGCGAAGTTCACGCCCGCTTCATTCATTAAATGTGCGAATGATAAAGCGATTTTTTGTGAACGACTGTCGAATGAACCCATTGAACCTACCCATAGTAGGTATTCAAATTCTTCGCCTGCTTTTTGCGCTTCCTTCACAGTTGGAATATGCAATTCAGGACGTTGTTCACGCCAGTTTTCTTTCTCTTTACGGTTAAGTCCCCATGGATTCCCTTGTCGCTCGATATTCGACATCGCGCGTTGTGCATCTGGGTTTACTTTCCCTTCCGTCATCGTCAAGTAACGGCGTAGGTCGATAATTTTCTCAACATGCTCGTTCATAACTGGACATTGATCTTCACAGTTACGACAAGTTGTACATGCCCAAATTTCTTCCTCTGTAATGACATCGCCGATTAATGAAGGGCTGTAAACGTCTTCGATGACTGCACCTTCTGCTCCAGCTGCCATCGCCAATTGATTCCCTTGCGATTTATTGAAAAGGAAGCCTGGAACCCATGGCTTTTGTGAAGTTTGTACGCCACCATGATAAGTAAGATGGTCACGAAGTTTTGTCATTAAGTCCATCGGTGACAGCATTTTCCCTGTACCACTTGCTGGACACATATTCGTACAACGACCACATTCTACACATGCGTATAGGTCGATTAACTGTAGTTGTGTGAAATCTTCAATTTTGCCAACACCGAATGATGGCATCACTTCTTCATCAGATTCGTCTTCGCCTTCTTCATCGAATTGGTTGAAGTCGATTGGTTTTAACTTACCAACTTGATCCAAACGGTTGAAGTAGACATTTATTGGTCCTGCGATTAAATGCGCGTGCTTCGATTGTGGAACATACACTAGGAATGTTAGTAGGAATAGTAAATGCGCCCACCACATTACGTAGAATACAGTTGCAGCTGCTACTTCAGGTAAGAATCCGAATATTGCAGCAATTCCAGATGCGATTGGTTCAGACCAAGTTCCAGCTTCGCCATGCCAGATCAAGCCCATACCATTACCTACTAGAACTGAAACCATTAAACCACCGATGAAAATAAGTACAAGTCCTGATTTGAAATTGCGTTTTAGACGGACTAGTTTTTCAACGTAGCGGCGGTAGAATGCCCACACGACTGCGATTAAAATAACTAATGTTACGATTTCTTGGAAAAATGTGAAATATGGATACACTGGACCAAATGGTAAATGCGATCCTGGCTTTAATCCCTTCCAAATGAAATCAATTGCGCCAAATTGAACTAAGATGAAACCATAAAAGAACATGACGTGGATGATGCCACTTTTCTTATCTTTCAATAATTTCTTTTGACCGAAAACCATTACCCAAATTTTCTTTAATCGTTCTTTTACATTATTATCAAAATCAGATTTTTTGCCGAGTTTGACGAAATCATATCTTGTTTTTAGTAAATACCCAAATAGGAATAATGCATAAAGTACGACGATTAAAAATAACACCCAATTGACGATTAGTAATCCGTTCATCTATATTCCCCCTCATAACAATTGACTTTTCCCACCTAATTACCAGTTTAATCAGATTTTTGAAATGCCTTTATTATTGCTATTGTAGATTATGAATACCAATTCAGTCAATGATTTTCCGTTATATGCTCATTATTCTTTTATTTATGCTCGAAAATACATTTTTTCATTTAAAAAGAAAATTAAAAAGACGTCAAATTTCTTTCATCTGACGTCTTGTTTTTGGAGAATATTATTTTATACTGTGTAAATAGTTTTCAAAAAACTGTTCTACTTCCACCATTTGATTCTGTTCGACTCCTAGTAAGACAACTGTTGATGGTCCTGCCGAAACAGTTTCATCATATGGAAATGAGTTTTGTGACATAACTCCTAAGTTCTCTAACTCATGCAAAACACCTTTTGACCCTACTGGCATCACTTGTTCAATCAATCCTTCATTAAAAGCTTGATAGACTTTTTTCACGTCAGCTACTTGTTCAGGCGTTGCTAAAAGTTGCTCCCCAACGAGTGGCATACCATAACTATACCAATGTAAGTTTTCGACTGTTTTTTCATTTCTAAATTGCTTGCCGATCATCGTTATTCCGACACCTGATTGCAAAGTTGGGATATTCGTTTCTGTACTTCCGCTTATTCTAGGAAATTCTACATTAACTTCTTCGAAAAATTTTTGAATCCCCGAAATATATCTTTGCCATGCAGCATCACTCGAAAAATTTAATAAAATGAGATCCGTTGGTTTAGAAAAATTTGCAAGTTGCTCTAAAAAATTCACGCGAGCCGAAAAATAGCTCGTCATTTCATCCGGAACTTGGACGACATCCTGCTCTTTTTGACCAATTGCGCCCGAATTATCAGATGTAATAATTAATTCGTCGATTTTCACTGCATTTCTCATATCATTTTAATTCCTGACTGCGCTAATTTCTTTTGTAAAAATGGCAGTACGATACAAGCGACAACAACGTTTATTCCTGTCGCCATTAATAAACCTGGTGCTACTGCTACATAAACTGCAGGCGAGATGATCCAGTAAAATGGAAGCGGTGCAAGTACACCATTCGAAATCGCCACCCATACCCAAGCGAGTGCCTTCTTCCCTTTTTTAAATAAATACGCGCCGACTCCGACTACAATCGCCATTTCCGCCGCAATCATAATATGGATTGGTAATGTTAATGGGAAGCCTGCTGTAAATGATGTAGCGATATGTCCGATTGCTCCAGCCGCTGCTGCAAATGGTGCAGGTAGGAATGCCATTGATACGAATGCGGGTGCTGCATCCAATGCAGGTGTTCCTGGTGGAATCGGAATTTTAATAAATGAACCGATTACTGCCAATGCGGCAAATAACGCGGTTAGTACGAGCGTTTTCGTCTTATTCACTAGTTGTCATCCTTTTTCTTCGCTCTGCCACCGTCTTTAAAAACTTTGGCACTGCGCGCATACTCAACATCTGGTACATTGACACGAGAATTCGCTACTCGAGCCGCTGCAAATAAATAATCTGATAGTCTATTCAAATAACGTTGCACGACTAAAGGAACATCGCCTTCCTCCGTCTGTTTTAAAAGCGTCACCATTTGTCTTTCCGCTCGGCGTGTAATTGTACGCGCGATATGTAATGTTGCTGCAGCAGGTGATCCGCCTGGTAAAATAAATTTCTCTAACATTGGTGGTTCTTCCATTAACACATCAATTCGTTGTTCCATCACTTCAATCGGCTCATCCGTCATTTTATAATGGCGTTCTTTCATGACATTCGCTAAATCGCCACCACAATCAAATAATTCATTTTGAATATTTTCTAAATCAACGAGTAAATCTTCGAAAATCGATCCGTCCAATTCCGTCATTGCTTTACCGATGAATGAATTTAACTCATCAATCGTTCCATATGCTTCAATTCTTGCATCGTCTTTATCTACACGACCACCAATCAAACTCGTCTTCCCTTTATCCCCTGTACGTGTGTATAAATTCATCGCTCATTCCCTCTTTCTACTTTAGTTTTTGTGGAATACCATACCAAACTCTCGTAATTGACTCGCTTTCTTTGAAAAGCATTTGATACAATCTCCCCAATACATCCCTCTGTTTACGCTGTGTCGCATCAATCGGCACAATCCCTCTGCCTATATCCGTAGCAACGATGTATAGTTGTTTAAACTGTACACTACTTTGCATGATTTCTTCAAAAATTAGTGCGGCAGCTGCCATTTCATCCATTTGTAAATAAGGTTGCGAAATCGCTTCAAAATTCGTCATGACCGCCATTTCACCATGCGTATTGTCAGTGGGCAACTCCCCATGAAAAAAGCTCACTTGCTCATTGTTTAAAAGTTGTTCGACATACGCTAGTTTTCCGTTATATGCCCCACCGATAATGATGTGCATCGCTCACCCTCCTTAAATTGTTCAAATGAAGTGAATCGCAATATGAATTCATGTTGATGTCCTACTTGCCAATCCCAAAACGCACTTTTTTCAGGAGAAAAATGCGTTAAAATCGCTCGAATCGTTCCACCATGCACGACCATATATACTTCTTTCGCCGATTCAATTTGATGAACTCCTGCAATAACGCGCGACATAAACTGTTGTAAATTCTCGCCATTCGGTGGCGCAAATTTTTTCGGATCATCAATCCAATTTCGATAGTTTTGATCATTTTTTAATTGTTCATAAGTTTTCATCTCAAAATCTCCAAAATTAGATTCCCTTAATAACGGATTGCCATGGAAAACGGCATTTGGAAAATAAGCGGAGGCTGTTTGTTTACAACGTTTCAAGTCGCTACCATACACAACTTCTACGTCAGCGTTAATGATTGGTAAATTTTGCTGAACAATCGGATCATCTGTCCATCCGACATAGCGTTTCTCTAAATTCCCTGCTGTTTTCGCATGTCTTATGAGATGAAGATTAAAAGAATAATCCATAATAACAGCTCCATTCCTTCAATGAATGCGCCGAATAAATCACCAGAACTTCCATTGAAATTTTTTACTGTCCAATATTTATAAAATAAAGGTGCAATGAGAGAAGCAATCACCATACTCAATGCGATCAACCATTGTTCGCTATACCAACCAACGAGCGTGGCACTTAGCAGTAAAAATACGAGCATGATCACACTGAATTTTTGGAATGAAATATGGGAGCAGAAAAATGCGCCAATCCCCTTTTCCTTACTTGCTGGTGTAATTATTAAATAATGCGCCATCGAAATCCGGGCTAAAAATGGAATGAATATCAGCCAGTAAAACGTCATTGCATCCGATAAAATCAATTCATTCAAAATGATGAATTTCGTTAAAATGAAAAAAACAATCGTCATTACGCCGAATGCTCCTACACGAGGATCATCGAGTATTTCATGTCGCTTTTCTATACTACGATAAGAAAAATAAGCGTCTCCCATATCAATTAAACCATCTAAATGAAGGCCGCCTGTCAATTTAACGAGCGTTAAAAGAACTGCTAATGTGATGAGTAATGAAGAGAATGATGTGTAATCATGTAATCCCCAAAACACCATTGCAGCAACGCCACCAATTAATGCGCCAACAATCGGAAGCGCGATAAACATTTGCGTAATATACTTCTTCGTCATCGGTAATTCTTTATGGATTGGAATGATCGTGAAAAATTGTAATGCGAGTAAAAAACCTTTCATCATTTCTCACTTCCTTTCCAATAATACGGGATAGTGTATGTCATTTCGATTGCGGTTGTACTTTCCCCTACGAGCCATTGATGAAATAATCCAAGTTGTTGACGATAAAACGCCACTTCCTCACTCGCATAACTTTGCTCATCAAGCACTTCATTGGAAACGATGATGAGCGGGATTCCCCTTTCATGAAGTGCGCGCAAAGTGCTTTTCGTTGATTCGAGCATTGTTTGAAATGCTGATTCATTTTGCCACTGCATCTTCCCATCGACTTCTACATAGAGTTCGTTCGTCAGCCAAGTCGTCGCACAATCCCATAGCACAACAGCTTCACTCGATATTTTCGTTGAAAGTTGCGCCAAATTCGTTGGCTGTTCCAATGTGATCCACTGCTGTTGTTGACGATCAATTTGATGTCGTTCAATGCGCTTTTTCATTTCGGAATCAAATGCGACACCTGATGCGATATAATAGCGCATTCTATTTTGCTGATCAGCTATTTCATCGACCTTTTTCTCGGCGAAATGACTTTTGCCACTTCTAACACCGCCTGTTATAAAGAGCCATTCAGCTTGATCCATTGTGTCAGCTCCTGTTCCAATCGTGCCATTTTATCCTGCGTTTTTATGCCGATTCTAAACCATTCACCGTTTAGTCCACGATAGTTTTCCGTATGGCGAACGACGATTCCTTTTAATAATAGATCTAAATAAAAGTCGCGTGATTTCTCTGGATTCGGCAATTGGAAGCATATATAATTTGTAACGCTTTTCGTCATTTTACATCCTAGACGCAATAACACTTGTTCAAATGCTAGACGTTGTTTTTTCGCCTGCATGATTGATACATTCAAATATTCTTCCTCATCTAAGCAATAGGCACCAATTTGTGCTGCCAGCGCATTAATATGCCAATGGGAAGCTCTTCTTTCAAGTTGCTCAATGATTTCACATTGTGCAATCGCATAACCAAGTCGAATTCCTGCAAGACTATACATTTTCGTCATTGAACGGACAACGATCAAATACGGATGCGTTGCAACAGATGGAATCCATGAAGTCGCTCCTTCCACCCAATCGATAAAAGCTTCATCCATGACGACGTAGCACTCGTACTGCTCACCCCATTGCACAATTTTTTGCAACTGTTCATATGGTGGTAGAACACCTGTCGGATTATTTGGCGTACATAAATAGATGGCTTTCGCCTTTTTCATATGTGCTTCAATTCTCGGAAGGGGTAATTTCCAATTTTCAATATTCGTAACTTCTAAATGGACAAGTTCTGCATTTTGAGCTGTTAAAGTTGCCTCGTATTCAGAAAATGTCGGATGAACAATAATTACCTTTTCATTCGCCCACCAATTTGCGAGTAAAGCGAAAATTTCTGCTGCTCCATTCCCTACGAAAACATTTGAAGTTTCGACTTCATGATATTTCGCCACTTTACTAAGGAATGGCTCACCGTTTGGATGTGGATATTTTTCTAATAAAGGTAGTAAACTGCCCCATTTTTCAAGAATGGCATTTGGTAAACCTGCAAAATTCACATTTTCACTAAAATCAATGGTATTTGCGGGCATCGGAATTTTTAACTGCTCAAATAACAGATGGGGATTAGCACCATGACTCGGTAACATAATAAATAACACCTCCAATTAAGATCATAAACGTTAGAAAACTCGACGAAGCAATATGCATTTGTTCAATCGTTCTTTGTATATGTGATGCGTTTAATATGACGGTTGGTTTGCCCATTTCAGCGCGATGTGAAGCGATTCCTTCGTAGTAATTCAGGCCACCAAGTTGAATACCGAGCTGATAAGCTGTCGCGGCTTCCAAATAACCGCTATTCGGACTTGGATGTTTTTTTGCATCTTTCAACCAATTTTTCATGCGTTGATTCAGAGAAGTTGTCGTAAAATTCTTCGTAAAAAGTACGATGCAAAGCCCAGTCAATCTACTTGGAATATAGTTTACGACATCATCTAGTTTCGCCGAACAAGTACCGAATTTTTCATATTTTCCATTACGATATCCGACCATTGAATCGAGTGTATTAATGGCTTTATATGCCCAGACTCCAGTTGCTCCAAAAAATACACTGTAGAAAAGTGGCGCTGTGATGCCATCGCTCGTATTTTCGGAAACTGTTTCGACAACGCCTCTTGTAATGTCCGCTTCGTCTAAATGGTCTGTATCTCTTCCAACAATCCAAGAAAGTTTTCGTCTTGCTTCTTTTAAATCTCCCGTAACTAAAGGCGTGTACACATCCATTGCAGCTTGTTGTAATGACTTTTGCGCGAGTCCAATCGCAATGAAAATCGATTGCACAATTATGTATAAGCTCCAATGGATTTGATACGTTACAACGCTAATTACGAGGACGATACTTGCAGTCGTTAAAACGACGATGGTAGTTAGTAGCACTCCTTTTTGAAAACGATAGTTGCCAATATTCAATCTTTTTGCGAGAGATGAGATGCCATTGCCAATCAAACGTACAGGATGTGGTAGATGTGGCGGATCACCGATGATTCGATCTAAAATGAAGCCAAGCAAAGTTGCAATCATATGATAAAGTAAGATCATTTCATTAACCCCTTTGCTCGTTTATAGTCTTGTAATGCTTCAATTGTTGCTTCGTAAACACCACGTCCGATTAAGCGACCTAATTTCGTCACTGTTCCTGCGTATTGCTGCGGTTCACCACATTGTGTCGCAGCGATTAATAAACTATCTGTCGAAGTGCCTGTTGCGATTGTTTGTGCGACATGATCTTGGATTTCTTCATCTGCCATTGCTTTTACTTTCGCTTCCGTCGCAGTCATCATTGCTTGCATAAAGGATTCATCCGTTAAAATGGCATTTACAATTACCCAAGTATTAATCGTGCCAACTTCATCAAAAGGTTCTCTTAAATAGGATTTTGAAGCGTCTACAGCATTCCCTACACCAGCCGTCACCATTACAACAATACTAACACCTGCATCCTCGTATGAGCGAATTATGGCATGTTCTGCAGCTACTGCAGTCATCATCGCTACCGTCATCGGTGGAATAAACCCTTCCAATTGGATGAATTGTTCCATCTCACTATGCGCATCCATACACATATAATCATCTCCGACTGCACGGTTCATAAATGTGTGATACCAACCTAATCCAGCATTATGCAATGCCGATGAGATGACTTTCAATGGATGGGCTGTTTGTAAAAGGACATAATTGTCTAAAATACGAATCATTTGCGCCGTCACTTCATGCGTCCCTTGTTGGTGATGGGAAGGCATTAATGAAATTTGCGGTTTCGGTACGCTCGGATGAAGCACTGGCGAAATTTCAGTATGATACACTTTTTCGACTTGCTGTTCTTTCAATACTTCATACGGCTCACCATACGCAACAAGTTGACCATCTTCGAGAAGAATTAACTCGTCGCAATACAATGCCGCCAAGTTCATATCATGGAAAACGGATACTACCGTCAATCCATGTTGTGTTACTTCTAATTGAATCATATCCATTAATTGCTTTTGATGTTCGATATCTAAATGATTCGTCGGTTCGTCCAGCAATAATAATTCAGCTTTTTGAGCTAATGCTTGTGCAACAAATGTCCGCTGCTGTTCGCCACCTGAAAGGAATTCTAAATCTTCATTTTCATATCTTTCCACGCCTGTTTGTCGCATGGATTGTTTCACAACTTGTTCATCTTCTTCACTCCAAGTCGAAAAGAAACCACTTTGATGTGGATAACGCCCTAGCGATACGGTTTCTCGTACTGTATGTGAAAAGGAATGGCCATGAAGCTGTGGCAATACCGCCATCTTCTGCGCTAATTGTCGTGATGAGTAAGATACCAACGCTTGATCATCTACGCGTACCGATCCTGATTGCAGTGGCAAAATCCCGCTAATTAATTTTAGCAGCGTAGATTTCCCGCAACCATTCGGACCTAAAATACCAATCATTTTTCCTTTTGGAATGGTTAATGAAATGCCTTTAATAACAGGGTGGTCTTCATGATAGCCACCATATACTTGATCCAACTTAAGCATTCGTTCACGCCTTTCTCTTTCTTTGTTTAAAGAATATATAAGAAAATACTGGAGCGCCGATGAACGAAGTAATGACACCGATTGGTAATTCGGTTGGTGCAATAATCGTGCGTGCGATTAAATCACATAGTACGAGTAATGTCGCGCCATTGATCAATGAAAGTGGTAGTAAATGGCGATGATCCGATCCGAATAACATACGTGTCATATGCGGCACGACAAGACCTACAAAAGCAATCGTCCCTGATACAGCAACTGCCGAGCCTGTCAGCATCGCTCCACCAATCATAATCATCCACTTACTTCTTTTCACATTCACCCCTAAATATCTCGCTCTTTCTTCTCCAAATAGCATCGCATTTAACTCACGACGATTTAACCAAACTAAGATCGCGCCGACTAACATGAATGGCCAAATCATTTGCACATACGGCCAACCACGCATGGATACACTTCCCATGAGCCATGTAACAATTTGTCGAATTTCTTCTCCTGTTAATGCAATCATCAATGAAATAATCGAACTTAAAAATGAACTGACAATAATTCCTGATAAAATAAGCGTTTCCATCTTCATTGTACGATCGACTAATTTTGCAAAGCTAAGTACGACGACAAGTGAAATTGCCGCACCAATCATGCCGAATACCGGAAGTGTAAATATTCCGAGAATTGAGCTTGAAAATCCGAAGTATATTGTTGCTACTGCGCCTAATGAAGCACCAGAAGAAACCCCTAATGTATAGGGGTCTGCTAATGGATTCTTCAATAATCCTTGGAATGCTGCACCTGCCATCGCAAGTGAAGCTCCGACTAACGCCGCTAAAAGAACGCGCGGTACTCGAATTGACCAAAGAATATTATAGTTTGATTCGTCTGTTGCATCCCAAATTGTTGAAATCGGGATGTGGACAGAACCAATCGAGATTGCTAAAGTCATGCTGATGAGTAATACAGTAATCGAAAGTACGTATTTCCCCATCATCTTCATTACTTAAATGCCTCTGGGTAAACAGCTTTCGCTACTTCTTCCAGACCATCAGCTAAACGAGGACCTGTACGACTGATTTTATCTTCATCAATTTGTACAACGCGATCATTTTTCACTGCATTAATCGTTGAGAAGCCTTCACGTTTTTTCACTTTTTCAACAATTTTCGGTACATAATCATACATCACTAAAATTACGTCTGGGTTTTCTTTAATGATTGCCTCAGAACTAATTTGATACCAGCCTGATTTTGTAGCGCTGTTTTTAATATTTAATAAATCGAACATTTCTTGAATGAAAGTACCTTCACCTGCCGTATAAATTTCAGGTGCATTTGAAGTTTCGACGAATGCCGTACGCTGTTCATCAAGCGCTTTCACTTTTGATTGCACATCTTCCACTTTCGCTTTCATATCTGCAATAATTTTTGACGCTTCATCTTTTTTATTGACGATAATTGAGATTTGATTGATGACATCATATGTTTCTTCAAAACTTTTCGCTTCTGGCACTACGAATACTGGAATTTTTAATTCTCTTAATTGTTTAATTCCTGCATCTGCAGATTCGCCTAAAGTTGAATGCGCTAATACTAAATCAGGCTTTAATGAAATAATTTTCTCTAAATTAAATTCCATACCACCGACTTTTTCTTTTTTCGTCGCTTCTTTCGGGAAGTCATCATTATCTGATACGCCGACAACTGAATCACCGGCATCTAAAGCAAATAAAGTTTCTGTATTACTTGGAATTAATGACACGATCCGTTTCGGAACTTTCTTTATTTCAACAAATTCTCCATCCGCTCCTGCGATTGATAATGGATATTGTCCTGCTGGTTTTACTGATTCTTCTGTTTTCGGAACAACATTCGCATTAGGGTTACCACAGCCTGTTAGTACTAATACTAATACCATCATAATCGCGAATACATTCATAAATTTCTTCAACTATACCCCTCCTGATTTATAAAAACTACTTCTTAATTATACCCAAAACTGATTATGTATAAAAGGTAAGTACACAAAGCCTTTATTACGTTTTAGAGGCGATTGTTGCAAAACTGTGAGATTGCGTAAGTGAATGGAATTTATAAAAAGAATTTGATGGCATTTTGACTATTGGATCAAAGAAAAAACGAGCTACGTTTCACTTATGAAACGTAGCTCGTTTGAATGAATGCATTACATTTTTTCTGGTGCAGAAACGCCTACTAATTTAAGTGCGTTTTTGATTGTTTGAGCAACCGCTGTGATTAGTGCAAGACGTGCTTCTGAACGCTCTTTGTGATCTTCATCTAATACTTTTTCAGCATTGTAGAAGCTGTGGAAAGTAGCTGCAAGTTCTTGCGTATAGTTCGTAATACGGTGTGGCGCACGAGCTTTCGCTGCATCCGCTACTACTTGTGGGAAATCGCCCACTTTTTTAAGAACTTCGATATCTTTTTCAGTTGAAAGTGTATCTAGGTTGTCAGTTGATACTGCAAATCCTTTTTCTTCTGCTTGGCGAAGAATTGAACAAATACGCGCATGTGCATATTGTGCATAGTACACTGGGTTTTCATTCGATTGCTTCACTGCTAAGTCAAGGTCGAAATCTAAGTGAGTATCACCAGCACGCATAGCGAAGTTGTAACGTACTGCATCTAGACCAACTTCTTCTACTAATTCACGTAAAGTTACAGCATTACCTGTACGTTTAGACATTTTCACTTTTTCGCCGTCACGAAGTAAGTTAACCATTTGGATTACTTCTACTTCTAGACGTTTACGATCGTAACCTAATGCTTCAATCGCTGCTTTCATACGAGGGATATAACCATGGTGGTCAGCACCCCAAATATTGATTAAAGTATCGAAACCACGTTGTAATTTATCTTCATGGTAAGCGATATCTGGCGTTAAGTAAGTGTAAGAACCGTCTGATTTTACAAGTACGCGATCTTTATCATCACCGAAAGTTGTAGAACGGAACCAAGTAGCTCCTTCTTCTTCAAATACATGACCGTTTGCTTTTAATTTATCTAAAGCGACTTGAACTTTACCATCTTTATAAAGTGAAGTTTCAGAGAACCATACGTCAAAATCAACGCGGAAATCTGCTAAGTCTTTTTGTAATTTACCGAATTCATGTTTTAGACCATGTGTACGGAAAAACTCATAACGAGCTTCTTCAGATTCATCTAAAATAGCTGCACCGAATTCTGCAGAAAGTTCCGCAGCGATATTAATAATATCTTTACCGTGGTAGCCGTCTTCTGGCATTTCAGCTTCAAGACCAAGTGCTTGGCGGTAACGAGCTTCAAGTGATTGCGCTAATTTCACGATTTGATTACCTGCATCATTGATGTAGTATTCACGAGAAACTTCATGACCAGAGAAATCTAATACGTTACAAAGTGAATCACCAACTGATGCCCCACGCGCGTGACCTAAGTGAAGATCGCCTGTTGGGTTTGCTGATACGAACTCTACTTGGATTTTCTCGTTATTGCCGAAGTTTGAACGACCGTAATCATTACTTTGTTCTAAAACTGTAGGTACTACTTTTGATAAGTAGTCTTTTGCTAAAGTGATATTCATGAAACCAGGACCTGCGATTTCAACTTTTTCAATATTAGCTGAAGCTTGATCCAAGTTTTCTAAAATTGCTTCTGCAATCGCACGAGGATTCTTTTTCGCTAATTTAGTTAATTGCATAGCGATGTTCGTAGCATAGTCACCGTTTTCTTTACTTCTTGGTGTTTCAAGGTGAATATTCAACTCATCTGTGTTTTCTACTAATTCTGCTTTTGTAATGGCTGCAAGAAATGCTTCTTTGACAGCTTGTTGCGCTTGTTCTACTGCGTTCATTAGATTACCTCCGTATATGTGATTTCTAAATGATAATTACCAACTGAATTTTCTTCCATAATTAAATCGTAGTTAATGACAAAACGACCATTTTCTTTCTCGCCATCTTCTTCTTCAAACAACATTTTCTTCGTCAAAGTTGTGACAGGCATCGAACCGAATTCGGCTTCATAATGACCGCGTTGAAGAGATTTCAAAACAAAAGGTAGTCGCATTTTTATATCACCATTACGCATAATAATGGCGTCTTCGTTGCCAAATCGTAAAGTTGTTTTCATAGTTCGTTCTTCTAGTATTTCTTCATATTGTAAATACACCTGATCACGTTTTCGCATGATTGAACCAGTTGACCATATTTCCAACTTCTCGGGTTTTTCACCGTTATGCGTGATTGTTGTAGTCAATTTTAGTTTAACAGGTGTAGTAGGTAGTTGTGCCATTACCCACACCTCCGTAAATTATTATATATAACCTTACTATTATATGTGATTTCAACAGTAAATTTCAAGATATGATTGTCTCACAATGTCAGAAATCATTATTTTTCAGTTTGGACGATACTCTCTAACCTAGAGATGGTATAATTATGTTTAAATTATTAAAATTTCGGGAGCTACTGCAAATGCTACTAGGTGTCATAATCAATTTTTCACTCATGTTTACATTTATTGTTTTCTCATATTTCGTGTTGGAATATTTTAGGGAGAAACAACCGTTCTTCATAGACTTGCAACCATTTATCGTAAGTATCATCTCTACAATAATTTCTTTACTGCTTATGAAGACTGCTTATCCGTTTGATCATGGCTTCATTGGTGACTTAAGAAATGTCAGTATTTTAATATCTGGTTTAATTGGTGGACCGATCGCATTACTATTAACGTCCATTTTAGTCGGATTTTTCCGTATGTTCTTTTTTGAAATTGGCCCAACAAGTTTTGTCTCGGGTGCGACAATTATTATTCTTGGCTTCATTATTTTCTTTGTTGCATTAAAAAAACAAATTACTTATAAAAATGTTCATTATTATTTAATTTTCCAAACTGTCATTACTTGCTCGATTGTATTTTTCTTAGAGCCAAGATTAACACGTGTATTTGGAATGATTTCCTTCGCTGTGATTACGAATGTCATTGGTTTCTACGTAACGATTTTTGTACTGAAATTATTTTACAAACAATTTGAAAGAATTCGTATGATCGAGAAGCTTGCGGAAACGGATTATATTACAGATTTACCGAACAACCGAAAATTCAAAGAAGTGTTCCAAGAAACTTTGAAAGAAGGACAACCATTCACTTTCCTACTCATCGACATTGATGATTTTAAATTGCTGAATAAAAAACACGGTCATGCTTCTGGCGACGAGATGTTGTATCAGCTCGCCTGTCGTTTGAAAACATTTGCGCAAGATCATGATGGTTTTGCCGCAAGGGTGGGTGGCGAAGAATTTTATATATTATTTTATGAAGCTGCACCAGCTACTGCAATCCAATATGCGACAGAGATTATGATTCAAGTAAGGGATGAACCGTTCAAATTATTGAATGGTAGTTCCGCAAATTTAACGGTTTCAATCGGACTTGCTTCCTTCCCTGATAATGGCGAAACGATTCCGGAATTGGTTGATGCCATTGATCACGCAACAATGACAGCAAGTAGTCGTGGGAAAAATAATATATTGCATGCTAATTTGCTGAAGTAATGTAGTTTTTGGTCGATTTATTGTGAAAATACTTACTGAAGGAGAGTGCATATGAAGTATTCATTAGGCAATCTGTTAATTGGTGGTTTTGTTGGTATTTTGATTGTGACTTTTGCTGAGTATTTATTTTATGGAGAGTTTTCAACAAGAGGACTTATTATTTCAATTTTTACGGTCTTACTCATTTATTTAGCAATTTTTATTTTCCAATATCAAAAAAAGGTAAAGAAAAGCGATTAATTTCGCTTTTCTTTTTGTTTTAATATTTTTATGCGGTTTAGCCATAACCTTTTATCAATTATAAAAATGGTACACTTATACATGTATAGATTTTCCTAAAAAGTAATAAAGTTTGCACTTCAACTATACAGAAATGAATAATTATAAATAAAAATAAGGAATGATAAAATGTTTGATTATATTTTTGAAGATGAAGCCGATTTTGAAGGTTTTTCTTTAGATGATTTAGAAAAAGTAGAAAAGTTATTAGGTGTGAAATTACCTGAATCTTATATAAATTTAATGAAAATACATAATGGGGGAACTTTAGCTTATAGTATTCTTCGTTCTGGTAGAGTTCCTGATGGAGAAGTAGAGATTACAGATTTACGTGGCATTGATTTAGAAGAAGGTATTGGTGAAACAAATTATCTTGTAGAAGAATGGGGTATGGAAAAAGGACTTGTGATTATTTCGGGAGATGGGAACTATTGGTTGGCTCTTGATTATCGTAAACATACGGGTAATGAGCCGCCCGTTGTGTATATTGAAGAAGATACAGATGAAAAACCAAAACAAGTTGCTAAAACATTTGAATTATTTTTAAAGAAATTAGAGAAGCCAGAAGAAGATGATTTTGACATCGAATATGATGACGATGATGAAGATGACATTATTTATACGAAAGAAGAATTTGAACAACTTGTAAAAGAGGGGAAATCTGATATAGAGATAGCAAATTGTTTTTATCAATTTGCTAGTATGGATTGTGATATTTCCTGGTTTGTTGAGTTAGCTATAAAAGCGATGAAAGCTAAAATTGCAGATGATCTTCCATATAGAATTGGAGAAGATTTATTAACTAAATTGAATGAAACATCTGAAAAAGATTGGCCTATTGAATTATTGGATGAATTAGCTAATGAGTTTCTTGGTTTTGTAGATCGTTATAATTTTGCTGATGGAGAAGTTATTAAATATGGTAAAGAAATTAAACGTAAAATAAAATAAAATTGGAAGTAAAGGAGTTCTTCTAAATGATTCACCTTATTACAGGTGCTTCACATTCAGGAAAAACATTATTTGCTCAAAAGTTAATTGCTAAATATCAATATTCTTGTATTTCATTAGATTTATTGAAAATGGGGTTAATTCGCAGTAAGAAAACGAATTTAACTCCTATGGACGACGAGGAAATCGAATTGTATATGTGGCCCATTATTCGAGAAATGATGAAAACAGCCCTCGAAAATCATCAACATTTAATTATTGAAGGTTGTTATATTCCTTTCGGCTGGGAGGAAGATTTTTCAAAAGAGGAGCTTCAGCAAATCGAGTATCATTGCCTCGTCATGAGCGAACGTTATATTCGTGAGAATTTCAATCTGATTAAGGATTTCGCAAATGTGATTGAAGATCGCCAAGATGATTCTTGGTGTACGATGGAGTCCGTTTTAGAAAATCATGCGTATTACTACACGCAATGTCGGGCTTATAACTATCCTATGATTTTCATTGATGAGCGCTACCCTTTGTGAATCGTATAAACAACAGGGAGGAAGATATTTCTTGGGACAAGATTATGATTTACAAAACGTCACATTTGAAACACTTATGCAACTTCTTGAAATTGGTCATGAAATTGAATTCACTTATAAAAATAAAGAATATTTTATTTCAAACTTTAAAGATGGTCGTTCATTAATATTAAATTCAGAAGAATTATGTGATTATACACACGATAACAATAAATTTGTTCAAATGGCCAAAATTGATGGAATGACAATTGAAGAACTATTTAAAAAGCATAGTGATGAAATCGAATTCGGGACTATTTTTTAAACTCAGAAAGACCACTTTGTATTGATCTACAAAGTGGTCTTTCTTATGATTGAATCACTTATTATTACGATTAAAGAACATTGTCAAAATGACATGTACGACAGTTAGCCCTAGTACGAGCAAAATACCTTGCCATAATTTTAGCTGGCCATCCGTTTGGAAAAGGACGATGATAATAACTGCAAAAAAGATTGCCCCAGTAATCGGGTTTGGCAGTCTACTTTTCTTTGTTTCATTTTTCACTTTTGCGCTACCTCCATATAAAAAAAGCCTTCACTGTCAATGGAGTCCGTTAGTTCCATAACAATGAAAGCTCAATTCTTGCTGTTGCCTCGAACTCGAAGACATATGGCTTGGGTTGGGTTGGTTCATATGCCCTTTTGTCCAAAAGACGGTCGCAAATTTTGTCCTAGCTCACTTGTGTAAGCTTTAGATTTAGTTTACTTCCTTTCGAATAGATATACAACCATGTTCTATTGCCGAAAGTGAAGTTCACAGTTTGTACAACTATTCTACGATATTTAATGCTTCATGTAATTCATCGCTTGATAAATTCCACATTTCTTCATTAAAGCCTATTAAGTAATCACGTAGTATAATTTTTGATGGTGTATCCATTTCATCAATGATAATTTTACGCTTCATCGATTTATCCATCTTATTCACGTGATCTGCTAACACTTTGTATCCTCTGCGTTTTGCTTTGTTTACGACCATTTCACAAGCTGTCACACCTGCGTAGTAAGCACCTTGTTCTGTTTGCTCGATTGTCACCCATACTAGCCAATATGGTTTTCTACCTTCGCCGTCAGAGTCTTCGCGATTCATCGTGAATTTCACACCACGCTCAACTGCGCTTCGTGCGTGCATGCCACCGATATCAACCTCGGCAGTTTTTTCTAAAACGTCGATGAAAAGTGGTGAAATATTTTCTAAAGATAATGAACCGATGCCAAAACCTTTATGTCCATCAGTCGGATTATTTTTAATAATGGTAAATTCCATTTTTTTTGGTTCTTTTTTTTCGTTTTCCATGTGTATATTGCCTCCGTTCTGTTATCATAACGAATATACACTATATTATACATAAGGAGGACTAAATATGCCTATCGTTACGATTAAAATGATTGAAGGTCGCACAGACGAGCAAAAAAGAAACTTAGTAGACCAAGTTACTACAGCTGTTTCAGAAACGGTTGCTGCGCCAAAAGAAAATATCTCAATTATTATTGAAGAAATGAAAAAAGAGCATTATGCTACTGGTGGCGTTCGAAAATCCGACATTTAATTTCCGATTTAATAACTGAATATTGGTTCTACAATAAATAACGTTGGTGAAGGAAAAAACACCGATCTCTCATTAGATCAGTGTGGAAACTTCATGAACGTTATTTTTATTCAAAAAAATAGAAAACAAGTGAGTTTCCCTATAGAATAAAAGTCTCGAAACCATAAACTAAGGGGGAAAATCACTTGTCTATTAACCATATATTCGAAATTTCACTATGTTTTAAATCGGAAAATAAAAAAACGGTTCTGTTGCAAAGTTTAAAATAACAAACAAGAAAAGCTCGAAAAGAGTTGTCATTTATAAGAGGTATGAAGCGAATTGGTAAAAAATGATGTAACAAAATACTTTGTTTTTCAAATATATGATAAACTAAAATATGGTATTTAATGGTTTTGTTTTTGATCTAGAAATCAGTTAAAGGGAGCGTTGATAAATGAAAAAGGTAACTATTTTTTTAAATATTATTACTTGAATCAATTTCATAATTCGATTTTTTCAAGAGCTTAGATTGCTCCGATGTAAAAACTATCGTTTTTAAAATTTATGCAGGTACTTTTGCATGACTTAATTGCGAATTGATGCGGTCAACTGCTAA
>NZ_QFVS01000018.1 GCF_003143955.1 Kurthia zopfii
AAAAAAGAAACATATGTTCTTATCTAAGCTAAAAGAAAAAGGCGATAAGACCTTTATATCAGTTTTCGAGTTACCAACGGTAACCCTCAAACTGAACGGTATTCATCCCCCACTTATAGAAGATGGGAGAATTCTACCGAACAGATGTTAAACAAAATTGCATTACGCTTAATCGTTAGCAACTAATCTCTAATCAAAAAGAGTAATGCAATTTTATTTTTTTAAAATCCTCCTCATTTCACACACAAAAAACCGTAACAAACCTACTTAAAACAACATTTCTCTCCTTTAATCACCTTTCATAAATAATATCTTTTTGCTAATCATAACAAAAAAACGAGAAAGGAGTATCCTCCAATCTCAGTTAATTTATATTTATGAAACTGCTTTTAAACCACTCACACCGATAATAATGACAATTACGGCAATGATTCTTCCGATACTTTTCGATTCTCCGAAAAATAACATATTAATAACGACAGCAATCGCAGTACCGATTCCAATCCATACAGCATAAGCGATACTTACTTGTAAGTAATTGAACGATGCATATAATAAAACGAATGCTCCACCAAAACCACCGAATAGGAGAAGTAAGTTTTGAAGTTTTTTCTCCATGCTATATTTTTTCAGACCGATTACACCAACTGTTTCCAGCAATGCCGATCCCATAACTAAAAGCCAACCCATTAAACTCGCTCCTTTCTCTCAGCAATTGTATCTGCAATATTTAATAAAATAACTCCGACTACGATCACCGCGATGAAAATAATTTTCTCCGTCGTCAATGTACCATCAAATAAGTACACGTCCATTAAAGCTGTCCCTACTGTACCTGCCGCTGCGAAAATAGCGTAGACGGTTCCTGTTGGCAAGTTTTCACATGCCTTCGCTAAAAACCAGAAATCGACAATAATGATTGGTACAATAATTGCCCAATGCCACCATGTTGTCGCAACATTAAAACCATAAATCCAAACTAATTCAGAAATACTTGTTAATACTACAAAGATCCAAGACTTATTCATTGTCCTACCTCCAAAATAATGAATGAACGTCATTCATTTTATACCGATAAAAAAATACTAATGAAGTATTAGCATTTTTTATATATTTTTACCCAATCCATTCATTATAAATGTATGTAGGTTATTCTTTACATGCTCCACCTGAATTGTCGGTGCGTAATCAAATAAATAGATTTGTTCGGCTGTCGATTCAATTGACCCCATAATAATGCGGGCTACAATACCGCTGTCTAATTCCGAATTTATGCCGCCAGTCAATTTCGCTTCTTCAATCACTTCGAAAATCCAATCGTATAAAGGTTGATAAATTTTCTCCCATTGCTTCACTTCTTCAGTCTGCGTCAGCCCAGAGTAAACCAATTTCGTTAATTCCTGATACGCACTCGTATTGGCAAAAATCGTATCAATACACTTCTGCATCTTCATCGTAATCGATTCGCTACGATCAATTTGGCTTAATTTCTCATGTATAATTGTCACCATTTGCTCAGCAATTGCTGGCATAACAGCTAATTTCGTCGGGAAATATAAGTAAAAAGTGCCCTGTGCAATACCCGCGTGTTTGACGATATGGGAAATCGTTGTTTTCTCGATTCCATTCTCTAAACATAATTGAATCGTTGCATCAATAATTCGTTGTCTTTTATCCATCGTATCCCCCTAAAATGAATGACGTTCAGTCATATTATATACAGTAGAGAAACGGAAATCAACCGAGTCGAACTTTCCGCACTTCTGAAATATATGTTAGAATGACAGAAATTCATTCGAACGGAGGTTCATCATGTCCTTTTTACAATTACAAGCGATTGAAAAATCGTTTGAACAATCAGCACCCGTCTTACAAAACATTCATCTCCAAATCGAAGAAGGTGAGTTTTTCGTCTTAGTTGGCCCTTCTGGATCAGGAAAAAGTACTTTACTAAAATTAATTGCAGGTCTTGAAACTTGTGATCAAGGGCAAATCATTTTAAATAACGAAGCCATTGAAAAACAATCGCCGAGAGAAAGAAATCTTTCGATGGTTTTTCAAAATTACGCACTTTATCCTCATTTAACCGTTGCACAAAATATTTTATTCGGCTTAAAACGTAAAGGAATTGATGCGAAGGAACAACAAATTCGTTTGAATCATAGCGTAGATTTATTAGGACTTACACCTTATTTAACACGGAAACCAAAAGCTCTTTCTGGTGGGCAAAGACAGCGTGTAGCACTTGCCCGAGCAATTGTTAGCCAAGCGCCTCTTTGCTTAATGGACGAACCATTATCTAATCTAGACGCAAAATTACGTGCGCAAATGCGTTTAGAAATTAAGCAATTGCAAAAATCACTCGGCTTAACAACGATTTACGTCACGCATGATCAAACGGAAGCGATGACGATGGGCGATCGCATCATGGTTTTACATAATGGTGAAATCCAACAGGTCGGCACGCCACTTAGTTTATATAATGAACCTGCAAATCTATTTGTTGCGCAGTTTATTGGCTCGCCTTCGATCAATACAGCAGATGCGATTCTGAATGGCCATACATTAACAATTGAACAAAGATATACGATGGAACTTGCACCAGAAATTGCTCAAAACTTACCGCAGCAAACACCATTCATCATTGGTGTACGACCAGAAACACTTACTTTCGGTGATACTTTTGATTTAGAAGTAACTGCTCAAGAACAACTCGGACATGAAACACAAGTAAAACTCCAATTCGCCGAGAAAAATTGGACGGTTGCTTTACAAGGTCAGCATCCATTTAAAAAAGGCGACCGTATTCAGCTGGCCGCCAATGCATTACTATTTTTTGATGCACATACAAAACAAAGAATGAAAGCATAGCGACCTGCTATGCTTTTTCTTTGTCTTTCAACTTTACAATGCAAATGAGTAAAAATAGAATGACATACACCATCAAGTAAACAAACCAATAAATCCTCCCCCAATTGATGAAGAAAAGAAGGATGCATATAGGGATTGCATTGAGTAGCGCAAGAATCGCTGACTCGAATAAATTGCTCAAAAGTAAATTAAACTTCTTTTTCATACGATTCACCACCTAACATTTACCATAACATAAAAAAGACTGAGAAAAAATTCTCAGCCCATTACTTATAAACTTTCATAAATTACTTTACCCATATTTTGAATCGAGTATCCACCTAATGCGGCAACCTCATCTTGGAATTCCGAAGATTGTAAGATGGATTTCACCGTTTCCACTAGCTGCTCATTTTCAGGTGATTTGAATAAGACAATATCATAACTCTCTTCTACGAGCGGAATGAAATCAACATTGACAAGTTTGGCGATTTTTTCGATGCCTACCGCTAACTGCGCATGACCTTGAGCAACTGCCGAAGCTACGTCTAAATGGCTTTTCTCCTCATCATCGTATCCTAAAATTGTCGCACGCGGAATTTCATGAACACGTAATTTCTCGTCTAATAATGTACGCGCGCCTGAACCTTTCTCACGATTAATGATGCGTAAATCCGGTTTCGTAATATCTTCAAATGATTGAATGCCAAGCGGATTACCTTTTTCAACATAGAATCCTGCCATTCGTGTAAGCAAATGAATTTGAATATACGGATGACTGACGAAAATCTTTTTCAAATAAGAGGTATTGTATTCACCTGTATCACCATCATACATATGCATACTCGCAATATCACAATCGCCATTATACATCGCAAGAACCCCATTATAACTACCTTCATGTGAACGTAAAATCTTCACTTTTTGGTCTTTCTCAATATACTTTCCTAGTAAATCGAGTACGAGATCCTGTCCACTAATGATCACTTTTTTCTTCTCTGAATCATGCTGAACTTGTTTCGGCGTTGCGACTTCTTTTACCGAACTACCTGTTTTGCTTTTTTGAATATATTTTTGTAAATCTTCTTGATCGACACGCATTTGGCGTCCCACTCGGTAGACTGGGAGCTCTTCTTTTTTCACTAAATCATATATAGTAAGTTTCGAAACTTTTAACAGCTGCGCAACTTCTTCAATCGTATAGGAATAGTCTTGTGGCATGTAAATTCTCCTTCCACGCTTCTCTTTCTAATAGTAACGTATTTGTGAATATTTTGGCAGAAAGAAATATTATTTTATATTTACCCTTCCATTTTGAGTTATAACTAATTATAATTGGTTATGTCTTGTTATAACGAGCTATAAAAAGGAGTTCAATTTCTATGAAAAAGCTTTATAGTTTATTTGCAACAGTTTTATTATTAATGGCCATTCTTACAGGTTGTTCAAGTACGGATACTTCGAAGGAATCTTCATCAAAACAGACGACGGAATTAACTGTTTCTGCCGCTGCTAGTTTGCAGGATGCCTTAGTGGAACTTCAAAAGACTTACGAGAAGGAACACACAGATGTTAAACTACAATTCAACTTTGGTGGTTCAGGTGCTTTACAACAACAGATTTCACAAGGTGCACCAGTCGATTTATTTTTCTCAGCTGCAGAAGATAAATTCGACGCTTTAGTAGATAGCAAAGTCATTGCAAAAGAAAACGGTGTTGATCTTTTATCAAACGAATTAGTATTAGTCGTGCCAAAGAACAACGAGAAAAAAATAAATTCATTTAACAATTTAAATAAAGCTTCAAAAATTGCGCTTGGTACACCTGAAGCAGTACCAGCTGGTCAATACGGTCTTGAAACATTAAAAGCGATGAAATTATGGAACAAACTAGAATCAAAAGTTGTTTATGCAAAAGATGTTCGTCAAGTGTTAACTTATGCAGAAACAGGGAATGTAGATGCTGGGATTGTTTATAAAACAGACGCTTTAACTTCTGACAAAACGAAAATTGTCGCTACAGCGAAAAATGATACACACACACCAATCATCTACCCTGTAGGCGTAATTAAAGAAAGTAAACATTTTAAAGAAGCAGAAGCTTTCTACGACTTCCTTCAAACAGATGCGTCAATGAAAGTATTCGAAAAATATGGTTTTAAAGGAGCGAAGTAAGTAATGAGTACCGAATTTTGGACTCCTCTCAAGCTGTCGGTTCAAATTGCATGTATAGCAGGCATCATCGTTATGATTGTTGGCATATTATTAGGCAAATGGATGGCAAAAAAACAGTTTCGAGGGAAGCTATTTTTCGAAACGGTACTCCTTCTACCGCTCGTGTTACCGCCTACTGTCGTAGGTTTTCTACTCATTATTATTTTTGGAAAGAACAGTTTTGCTGGTGAAGCAATCGTCTGGTTATTCAACGCACCTGTCATGTTTACATGGTGGGCGGCAGTAATCGCCTCGATTGTTGTAGCCTTTCCGCTAATGTATCAATCTACGAAAACGGGGTTCGAAGGTGTTGATGAGGATATCGAAAACGCTGCGCGAGTCGACGGCGCGAAAGAGTGGCAGGTCTTTTTCTTCATCTCCATTCCCCTAGCATCAAAAGCCATTATATCTGGCGGGATTTTGAGTTTCACACGCGCACTTGGTGAATTCGGTGCAACTTTAATGTTTGCTGGGAATATCCCAGGCAAAACTCAAACTGCTCCCCTCGCAATTTATATGGCGATTGATTCGGGAAATATGTCATTAGCATGGGCATTGGTTATTAGTATGATTATCATTTCCTTCCTTATGCTTTTATGCGTCCACCTAATAAGAGCGTAAAAAAAATACTTTTTATTCGAGCTGATTCATTCCTGTCAATCAGCTCGTTTTTTCATACAAAAAAACTGCCCCTTTTCAAAGGAGCAGTTCTTTTAACCTCCACTAATTGGTGGAATGAACGCGATTGTATCGCTATCTTTTACAATTGTTTGATCAACCGCAAATTCTTCATTAATCGCGGCCATCACTTGTTTTAGTGATAGTAATGGATATTCATTTTCTAACCAATCTTTAATTTCAGCAACTGTTTTACCCGCAAGCGGTGCTGCTAAATTACTTTGGCCCATCGTCTCTTGTAGATGTGCAAAAAATAAAATCTCAATCATTTTGCGACTCCTCCTCTAACTCAGGATGCCCTTTCGGATAAGGTACATTTTCTAATTGATCGCCAATCCAAGCCGTCCCATCTTCCCAATGTTCTTTTTTCCAAATCGGAACAATTTGTTTAATACGTTCAATGGCAAATTCATTTGCTTCATATGCCACTTTTCGATGTGGTGAAGATACAGCAATGACTACGGCAATATCAGAAATTTGTAAATGACCAACACGATGTGTAATCGCCACTTTTACTTCCGGCCATTTTTCTAACATTTCACGCTCGATTTGTTCAAGCATTTTCACTGCCATCGGTGGATACGCCTCATACTGCAATGACAATGTTTTCTTGCCTTTCGTCATCTCACGAACCGTACCGATGAAAAGTGTTACTGCTCCTGCATTTCGACTCATTACTTTTTGGCGAATCGATTCGACATCAATTGCCTGCTCTATAATTTCAAACTTCTTCGTTTGCATTTTGAACCCTCATTTCCTTACATAAAAAAGGTATATATTGTTGGCGATCATCAATCGGGAATGCCGGATAATAGTCTGGAATCTTCCCTGTATAAGTTGGCCAATAGAGGACACACACGATATTCGAAAGTTGCTCCACAAGCTCATAATCTTCCGCCATTTGTAAAATAACGATTTTCGGATAATGCTCTTTTTTATACCCCTCTATAAAAATCATATCAATTTCAAAGTGATCATACAAAGAAATGATTTGCTCTAAAGTCCATTCCTTCTTCTGTACATTTAATCGTAAAGTTCCGTCACCTTCAACCGCTGTAACGGTAGCGCCTGCTCGCTCATGCCTCGCACTATCTTTCGTACTTTCAAAATCAGGTTTGCCACCATGACCATGATGTTTGATGGAAGCTACTTTCATGCCAAACTCAACAGATTGCTTAATTAATTGCTCCATTAAAGTCGTTTTACCACTGTTTTGATAGCCGACTACTTGGAGTATTTTTTGATATTGTCCCATGGCCACTCACTTCCCTGTAAATCATCAAGTAGTAGCACATCGACGAACATATTTTTTTCATAACCTCGTGAACCACCAGGTAAAACGATGAATGCATCCGCAGTTGCAAGCGAAGAAACAGCACTCGATTTATTGAAACCAGATGGTGTTGCGATTAGTTGACCTTGATCATAATGAACCGCGGCACGAATAAAGCGCGTAAATGGATTCGCTTTTGTGAAATCTTCACCTAAAACTGCTTTTTCACGACGTAAATGTGGTTGATTACTACCAAATGCTTTGCGAATAATCGGACGTGTAAATAATTCAAATCCGACATAGCAAGCAGATGGATTTCCTGATAACCCGTATAATAATTTGCCATCCAATGCTGCGACAGTCGTCACGCTTCCTGGTCTCATCGCCACTTTATTGAATAATACTTCCGCACCGATTGCTTTATAAATCGCTGGTAAATAGTCATAATCACCAACGGATACGCCACCAGTTGTAATCAGTAGATCGACTTCCGCTAACGCTTTTTTCACTTCTTCAATACATACGTCTAAATCATCGCTAAATTTACCGAAGTATTTAAATGATGCACCCGCCCTTTCGATTTGAGCCATCGACATATATGCATTACTATTTCGAATCTTACCTGGCGCAAGTGCTTCATCAGGTTCTAATAATTCACTTCCTGTTGCGATTACCCCAATGATTGGCTTGCGGTACACAGGCACTTTCGCATAACCAAATGTTGCAAGTAACGCGACAACTCCCGGATTAATATACTGTCCTTTTTCAATTAGCACTTCACCAATTTTGACATCTTCACCTTGATAAGAAATATTCGTGCCTGCTTCATATGCACGATTGATCGACATAAATGTTTCGCCATTTTGTACTTCATTCTTCGTCAATTCCAACATTACGACCGCGTCACATCCTGCTGGAATCGGCGCTCCTGTCATAATTCGTACTGCTTGAAAAGCTTGAACTTCCGCTTCATAAACAAAGCCCGCACCAATTTCTCCAACTACTTTGAATTGAACTGGATTTTCCTTCGTCGCTAATTCACTATCGACCGAGCGAATTGCAAAACCGTCATAAGGTGAACGATCAAAAGAAGGTACATCTTGATCGGCTGCGATATCTTCAGCTAAAAATCTCGCGTTTGAATCCGTCAATGAGACCCATTCCACTTTTTCCTCATACGCAAATTCCATTACTTTCTTTACCGCTTCGGACACCGCTATTGGATTTCTTCTCTCTAACATACTCAACACTCCCTATCCTAATAATTGATAATAGATTTTCTTCGCTTCTTGCTCATCTTTTACACCATGAATCACAACTCGACCATCTTGGAAAAGAACAAATCGAAAGTCATCCGTTTGATATGACAGTAAGTATGGATTACTTTGAACTTTACCTTGTGATTCTAGTTTAGATTTCAATGCTTCAAAATCATATTTTACTGCTTTTGGTGGTCGAATTTGTACGGCATCTCGTCCACATAAAATATCTAGTTTCGTTTGATTTTCATATGCTAAGTATGGGTGCGTCGCATTTTTCCCACAGCATGGGCAATTTTCATTACGCATCTTTTCAACATTTATGTCGAAGTGCTGATTTTGCCAAACATCGAATGTTTTATATTTCTTATGAATAGCTTCGTTGTTATTTGTTAATAATTTCATCACTTCAGCGACTTGGTATGCCGCGACAATTTGAACTGCTGGGCTAATAATTCCAGCCGTATCACATGTCATTCCAGATTGTGGAATCACATCTAATAAACAGTGAAAGCATGGCGTTTCGTCTGGAATCACAGTGTACACAGCGCCGTAACTACTAACGCATGAACCGTATACCCAAGGAATTTTATATTTCGCGCTTAAGTCATTTAAAATAAATCGAATGTCGAAATTATCGGTCGCATCAATTAGCACATCCACCGTTTCAAGTAATGACGGCAATACTTCACTTGATGCATCTAAAATATGCGTTTCAATTTGAACATCTAAATTAATTGCGTGTAATCTCGTTTTCGCCGCAACAACTTTCGGTAATTTCTCTATCGCATCCGCTTCCGTATAAAGTTGCTGTCTTTGTAAATTACTCCACTCGACATAGTCTCGGTCAATTAGCGTCAACTTCCCAACACCTGCTCGTGTTAGAGCTTCTGCACTAGCACTTCCTAATGCACCTACACCAACGATTAATACATGTTTTTGACGTAATAACTGTTGGCCATTTTCACCAATGGGACGAAATAATTGTTGTCTTGAATAGCGATCATCCATCGGAATCCTCCACCTTTCTCATTGTCATTTTAATTTGACGTTTTCATTTATAGCTTTATAATAAACACAAAATACTAAGAAGGAGGTTGCTACTATGCACCCCTCTCATAATGAAGTTGTGATTTCTACTGCAGTTCTTACTGTAAGTGATACGCGCACGAAGGATACGGACACTGGCGGACAGCTCATTCAGTCATTACTCCAAGATGCCGGTTTCGCTGTTGCAGATTATTGCATCGAACGCGATGAACCTACACAAATTGTTCAGCAATTACTAGATTGGTGTCGCCAACCTTCGATTAATGCCATCATCATTACAGGTGGTACAGGATTTTCGCCTCGTGACCAAACCTTCGATGCAGTTACACCTCTTTTTGAAAAAGAGATGTCCGGTTTCGGCGAACTTTTTAGATCCCTAAGCTATGAAGAAATTGGACCACGCGCAATGTTTAGTCGAGCAGTCGCAGGTTGTCGCCAAGAAACAGCGATTTACTTACTTCCCGGCTCAAAAAATGCCGTCGACTTAGCGATGCAAAAGCTAATACTTCCAACCGTACAACATTTCGTCGGGGAGTTGAATCGCCGATGAATATTGCAGGTGTCCTTTTAGCTGGCGGACAATCTTCTCGTTATGGACGACCTAAAATGTTCGAGCCATTCGAAGGCATTCCTTTGTATCAACATAGCCTCAATGCTTTGAAGCAAAACAATCTCTCGACAGTAATCGTGACGACAAATGATGAATTACGCCCTTTCTTCCAAGAAGATTCGGAGATTACATGGGCTTTAGAAAGTACGAAGCATCAAGGACCACTATTCGTCTTGTACCAACTACTTGTCGAAAACCCTTCTGTTGATTGGTTTTTCCTAGTAGCTGCTGATATGCCTTATATGAACGCGGCTTTCATTGAAAATCTTGTCGCACAAATCGAACCACATCTTGATGCAATCATTCCGATTCAAAACGAGCGTATGCAACCACTTGCTGGTTTGTACAATCGATCAACACTTGAAAAAACCGCCGAATTGGTCGCAAATAATCGCCGAAGCATGAAAGCACTTCTCGATTCTGTTTGCGTTCACTATAGCTCATTTTCAAACGAAGACCCAACTTTTACAAATATTAATTACCAAACTGATTGGCCAAAAGGAGACTCATAATGACAAATTTTACACACTGGAACGAAGAAGGCAGACCGAAAATGGTCGACATTTCTGATAAAGACGCTTCAAAACGAACTGCTATTGCACGTAGCACAATCACACTTTCAGATGCTGTTTATACAGCAATCCAAAATGGCGGCATCAAAAAAGGTGATCCAACTCAAGTGGCACAAATCGCTGGCATCATGGGTGCTAAAAAAACATCTGATATTATTCCGATGTGTCACCCGATTATGTTGCAAGGAACTGATTTCACTTTTGATTATCAAAAAGCCGAAACAGGCTATGAACTTCACATTGAAGTTGCTGTAAAATGTAGTGGCAAAACAGGTGTTGAGATGGAAGCATTAACAGCTGTAACCATTGCAGCACTTACATTTTATGATATGTGTAAAGCTATTGATAAATCAATGGTCATTAAAGAAACTTACCTCGTTCAAAAAACAGGTGGAAAAAGTGGCACATTCAACCATCAATCAATCTAATATTTGCACGGAAAAGGATGAATCACGCTATGGCACGATTCATCCTTTTCTTTTTTGTGACCTGATTATTTTGTTGCTGTTTTTTTCTTTGTATAAGCTACGAAGTAAATTGCACCAACGAATATTGCGCCACCTACTGCGTTACCTAAAAATGCTGGTACGACATTTGAACCTAAATCTGCCCAAGTTGCGTGACCTGCAAAAATTGCTGCTGGAATTACGAACATATTGGCAACAACGTGTTGGAAACCTAATGTTACGAATGCCATTACAGGGAACCAAATACCTACGATTTTACCGATGAAGTCATGTGCGCCGAATGATAACCAAACTGCAAGACATACTAACCAGTTACAACCGATCCCTGAAACGAAAGTGTGTAAAAATGAATCGCCGATTTTAGCATCAGCAATTGCGACTGTTTTATCTAAAAATACGCCTGTTTCTGTTAACCCTAAATAATGTCCAAATGCAAATGCAACAAATAATGCGCCAAGTAAGTTCGCTATTGTAACCCAAAACCAGTTATTTAATAATTGCGTGAAAGTGATTTTTTTTGCGTATAAAGCTAAGGGTACGGTCATCATATTACCTGTGATTAAATCTGCACCTGCTAATAAAACAAGTATTAGTCCAAGTGGGAATACTGCTGCTCCAACTAAAGTGATGAAACTTCCCCACTCAGCCGGCATTGCTGCCATTACGCGAATGTCTAATAAAAATCCTAATGCGATAAATGCTCCACCTAAAAATCCTAGAACGAGCATTTTTGTAATTGGTGATGCGACTTTCTCTACACCAACATTTACTGCGATATCTGCTATTTCAGCAGGTTTGTTAAAAGCCATTAAAAATTACATCTCCTCAAGTATCTAAATATCTAAGTTGTCTATTACCCGCCGATATGCGACATTTCAATTTTTGTTTTTCTACGTTCTTGAATTGTCTGCTCATTTCGTTCATCAGAGTAACGGTCTTTTCTGTTCTCCCATACACTCGAAATACTTTCTGTAATGGCTTCATCATTTAATTCCCCACGAAGTAATTCACGTAAATCAGTTCCTTTTGTAGCAAACAAACAAGTGTACAACTTACCTTCCGCCGAGATTCGCGCACGAGAACATGTCGAACAGAATGAATCCGTTACGGATGAAATAACACCGATTTCTGTTTTTTGATCTTTGTATTCGAATCGTGATGCGACCTCGCCTTTATAGTTCGGGTCAGCTGGTTGAAGTGGTGAAAATTCATTCACTTTGTCGACAATGTCTTTTTTCGAAACGACATCATCTAATCGCCAACCATTTGAATTACCTACATCCATATATTCGATGTATCGAAGAATGTGTTGTTTCTCTTTGAAAAATTCAGCCATCTGAACAATATCTTGATCATTGACACCCTTTTTCACAACCATATTAATTTTTACTTGCAGCCCAACTTCCGCTGCCTTTTCAATTCCTTCTAAAACAGTTTTTACTTTTCCTCGACGACCGTTCATTTCAAAGAAACGATCTTCGTCTAAAGAGTCCAAACTAACCGAAACTCTCGCTAAACCTGCATCTTTCAAAGGTTGTGCAAATTTCTTGAGCAATGCGCCATTCGTCGTCATCGCAATATCTTTCACACCATCTACCGCATGAATCATACGGATTAAAGTCGGTAAATCTTTTCGTAATAAGGGCTCTCCTCCTGTAATACGAATTTTCTCTACACCCAGTGACACAAAGATTTTGACAAGTCTTTCGATTTCTTCAAAGCTCAGAATTTTATCGTTCGGTAAAAATGCGTAATCTGGTCCAAATACTTCTGCTGGCATACAATAGCTACAGCGGAAATTACAACGATCTGTTACGGATATTCGTAAATCCCTTAATGGTCTTTGAAGTTGGTCTTTAACATTGTTCATATAAAATTCCTCCTTCTTCACTAATCCAATTAACGTTCGTTCTGTAATTGAATGCGTTTTTCGTGCGTATAAACATTCATCGCGTCTTTTCTTATAAATCCAACAGTCGTAATCCCTAAATTATCCGCTAATTCTAGCGCTAATTCAGTTGGTGCCGATTTTGAAAGTACGATTTCACAGCCGATTTTAGATACCTTCAGTAAAATTTCTGAAGAAATACGTCCGCTGAAAACGATGATTTTATCTTGCATACTAATATTATTTCGAAGACAGTAACCATAGATTTTATCAAGCGCATTATGTCGCCCGATATCCATTCGACTTAAAACAATACCATTTTTATCACAAAGTGCCGCATTATGCACGCCACCCGTCTCCTGAAAAACAGCTGCAGAATTTTGCATCTCTTTCATCAGGCGATAACAATCATCCGGTGTCACAGTTACGTGAACTTCTTCCATTTTCTTCGCAACAAGTGCATCATTCGCAAAAACAAAGCCTTGTCGACTAGCACCACAACAAGAAGTAATATAGCGTTTATTTTGCATCTGTTGGAAATAAGGATTCACTTTCTTCGTCTTCACATGAACAAAGCCTTCCTTCTCCTGATGCCAAATTCGTTCGATGTCATCGTAACCTTTAATTACTCGTTCCGATGCCAAATAGCCAATCACCATGTCTTCCACATATTCCGGTGTGCAAACCATCGTGACAAACTCTTCTTGATTAATTTTTACTGTAACAGCGTATTCCGTCACTACAGTATCCTCAACCTTCTCGACTTCATTCCCAACAATTCGAAGTATTTCTCTTTTTACTGTGTTTTCCATCTGGCATCTCCCTCTACTGACTGATCGTATCCTCAAAGACAAATACAGAGATGGCAATATCTTCTTCAATTTTAATATCTGAAAAAAGATGAACAAGTTTCGAACCCATCAACTCCTCCATGCCATCAGGTGTTTTCTCCGCATATAGATCCTGAATCATCGAAGTTCTTGCCGCATGGACCATTTTCACTCCGTCCAGCGATTTTGCGATGAATTTTTCAGTGGGCGTCACATTTCCTGTCAATGTAGACACCGCCATATTTTCCACGAAAACGGTATGAATTCTCTCGGGTCCTTTACCAAATAAATCCTTTCGTAGCTTGCGAATAATATCATTAAATTCATGAATTTTTTGAGACATAACTATCATTCTCCCAACTTCTTTTTACTTAATTTTACCATTCTGACTATGCGTGCACCCTTACAATTGGTTAATGATAAAGCAACTGAAAAGAAATTTAAAGTTCTTTTTTAAACGAGAATCATTCTCACCAAACAATATTTCTTATATGTTATTGTGTAATTTAGTGAATAGGTCTATACTTGTTTCAGTTAATAAAGGTTTTTTCTTTTTATCGTTATTTTTGGTTTTTCCCTATTCTTTTTGAATGGGCAATTGCTATTTTTGGCGTTAATGAGTGAAATCTTTTATTTAAAATCTATACTAATTTAAAAAGTAGATTGGATTTTTAGCAAGGTTTGCTAAGAATTTTATCCACCATGTACTCTTAACATCCAGATTCTCTGTATGTTGATTCATGGTGGATTTTTTTTTACAAAGTACGGTTACACAGATAATCACAAGTTAAATATTTTTCGCATTTTTCCATATTTCCATCATATTTTTGAGGTTTTCGGGAATAGAACGTATAACAAGACAAAAATTTACGTAAAGCTCAGTTCACTATTCCCGATTTACTTTCAAAGTTAACTTGTCGATTATAAAGTACCGAATTTTAAAAAACGGAGGAAATAACCATGACCCAAATCAAAATTAACGGTTTGTCTTATGACGTTGCACAGGACGCTACAATTCTTGAGACAATCAACAAACATAAAATTGAACATCCCCAAGTTTGTTATGTGCCATCAGTCGATCCCATTCAAACTTGTGATACATGTATCGTAGAAGTTGATGGACAACTAGTACGCTCATGCTCTACTAAAGCAGTTGACGGCATGAATATCCAACTTGATTCTACAAACGCAAAAGCAGCACAAACAGAAGCAATGGATCGTCTATTAGAAAACCATATGCTGTACTGTACTGTTTGTGATAACAACAACGGCAACTGTACGCTGCACAACACAACGGAAATGATGGGCATTGAACATCAGAAATATCCTTTCACTCAGAAAGAAGAACCTGAAACAGCCGTCGATTCATCACATCCTTTCTACCGCTACGATGCGAACCAATGTATCGCTTGTGGTCAATGTGTAGAAGTATGTCAAAACCTTCAAGTAAACGAAACTCTATCTCTTGATTGGGAAGCTGAAAAACCTCGTGTCATCTGGGATGAAGGTGTAGACATCAATGATTCATCATGTGTAAGTTGTGGTCAATGTGTCACAGTTTGCCCGTGTAATGCCCTAATGGAAAAATCAATGCTTGGTGAAGCTGGCTTCATGACAAGTATTAAACAAGATACATTAGATCCAATGATCGACTTAATCAAAGAAGTTGAGCCAGGCTACAGCGGCATCTTCGCAATTTCTGAAGTTGAAGCAGCAATGCGTAGTAAACGTACGAAGAAAACGAAAACCGTTTGTACTTTCTGTGGTGTAGGTTGTACATTCGAAGTTTGGACGAAAGATCGTAAAATCTTAAAAGTTCAACCATCTGAAGGACCAGTAAACGCAATTTCAACTTGCGTGAAAGGTAAATTCGGTTGGGACTTCGTCAATTCTGAAGAACGTATTACAACACCTTTAATTCGTAAAAATGGCGAATTCGTTGAAGCTTCATGGGATGAGGCACTTGATTTAGTCGCTTCTAAACTAGGCGGATACAAAGAAGAATTTGGCCCAGGTTCAGTCGGCTTCATTTCTTCATCAAAAATCACAAACGAAGAGAACTATTTAATTCAAAAATTAGCACGTCAAGTATTCAATACGAATGACGTAGATAACTGTTCACGTTACTGCCAATCTCCTGCAACTGACGGCCTAAACCGTACAGTCGGAATCGGTGGCGATGCCGGAACAATTAAAGATATCGCAAAAGCTGGTTTAGTCATCATCGTTGGGGCAAACCCAGCTGAAGGTCACCCAGTTCTAGCAACTCGCGTAAAACGTGCCCATAAATTACATGGTCAAAAACTAATCGTTGCGGACATTCGTAAAAACGAAATGGCAGAACGCTCTGACATTCACATCCGTCCAAAACAAGGTACTGACCAAGTATGGTTAATGGCTGTTACGAAATATATGATTGACCAAGGTTGGCATGATGAACAATTCATCCAAGATAACGTAAATGATTACGAAGCATTCAAAAAAGTGTTAGAAAAATACACACTTGATTATGCGGTTCAAGAAACTGGCCTACCGAAAGAAACAATCATCAATATCGCTGAAATGGTGCGCGATGCAGACGGTACTTGTATCCTTTGGGGTATGGGTGTTACACAAAATACAGGTGGTTCATATACATCTGCTGCAATCTCAAACTTATTATTAGCAACTGGTAACTACCGTCGTCCTGGCGCTGGTGCGTATCCATTACGTGGACATAACAACGTACAAGGTGCTTGTGATATGGGTACATTACCGAACTTATTCCCTGGTTACCAAAAAGTAACGGACGATGCAGCTCGTGCGAAGTTTGAAGAAGCTTACGGCGCTAAAATCCCTGCTACTCCAGGTCGTACAAACCCTGAAATGATTCAAGCAATCGCTGAAGGAAAAATGAAAGCAATGTACATCGTTGGTGAAGATATGGCGTTAGTTGATGCCAATGCAAACCACGTACATGAAGTATTAGAACAACTTGAATTCTGCGTAGTAGAAGATGTATTCCTTTCTCGTACTGCTCAATATGCAGATGTTATTTTACCAGCATCACCTTCACTTGAAAAAGAAGGTACATTCACCAATACAGAGCGTCGTGTACAACGTCTATACGAAGTACTACCTCCTCTTGGTGATTCACGTCCTGACTGGCGCATCGTTCAAGATGTTGCAAATCGTCTTGGCGCGAATTGGAACTTTGAACATCCAAGTGAAATTTATGCAGAGATGGCAAGCCTAACTCCAGTATTTGCTCAAAATAACTACGATGTCATGGAAGGCTGGAATAGCTTCGTATGGGGTGACCCAATTTCTGGAGCGAATACACCACTATTATTCGTAGACGGCTTCAACTTCCCAGACAAAAAAGCTCGTTTTGCATTAAACGACTGGGCTTCAACTGTTGAATATGATTGCCAATATGACTGCCATATTAACAATGGTCGTATGCTAGAACATTTCCACGAAGGTAATATGACGAACAAATCGACTGGGATTCAATTGAAAGTTCCAGAAATCTTTGTTGAAGTATCTCCTGAATTAGCGAAAGAACGTGGCATTGAAACAGGTGCATTATTACGCTTAGTATCCCCTTATGGCGCATTAAAAGTACCTGCATTAATTACGGATCGCGTACAAGGAAATGAATTATTCTTACCAATGAACTCGACTGATAAGGAATCATCAATTAACTTCCTTACAGGTCCACAAAGTGATGCCAATACACAAACGCCTGCTTACAAGCAAACGAAAATTCGTGTAGAAGTATTAAAACGTAAAGGAAGAAATCCACTTCCAGCGACGAACCCTCGTAATAAAAAACGCCATCCACAAAATGGTGTTGAAGTTAACCGTAAATGGGATCGTCCAGGCTACGTACACTTAACGACGAATGAGGGGGAATAATAAATGGCTACACCTATTAATTCAATTAGAAAAAATGTTTTAACAGATGAGCAGATTACGGAGCAAAAATTAGATAGCTTAAAGCAATTAGTATCTGAAAATGATAGTGCCGTACAACAAATTCTGAAACTTGTCGGTGAACTAGATTCGATTGGCGCTTTAGAAGCAGCAAATAAAATGCTTGAAGCAAAAGAAGAAGTTGCCAACATCGCACTAGGTCAATTAACGAGTAAACCAGTAACGAACATGATCAACAACATGATGGGCGCTGCTGGGGCGCTTGCTAGTTTAGACCCTGCTGTAACAGAGAAATTAGTCGGTGGTTTAATGAGCGGTGTCGATGAGGCGAATAAAGCAGTCGCTGAAAACGATAAAATCAGCACATTCCAATTAGTACGCATGATGAAAGACCCGGACGTAAACCGCGCGATGAATTTCGGTATTCATTTCCTTAAAGGTCTAGGTAGTAATTTAAAATAGTAAGGTGGTATACCAATATGTTAACGAACGAAAACGTTGTGAATGCACTGAAGGATGTCAATGATCCCGAGCTTCATAAAAGCGTAGTTGAGCTAAATATGGTCAGAAATGTTCAAATTAACGGTACTGAAGTATCTTTAGAAATCGTCTTAACAATCCAAGGCTGTCCTCTAAAAGCAAAAATCCAGCAAGATGTGGAAGATGCAATTAAGGCACTTGGTGCGACGAAAGTTTCTTTACAATTTGGCACGATGACTCCTGAAGAACGTCAGATTTTAACTGCTTCTTTGAAAACACAAAATGTGGACGGTCAAGGTATGCCTAAAATGCTAGCACCAGACTCAGGTGTCCAATTCATCGCAATTACGAGTGGTAAAGGTGGCGTTGGTAAGTCGACTGTCACAATCAACTTAGCAACTGCCCTTGCTCGTATGGGCAAACGTGTCGGCATTGTTGACGCAGATATTTATGGTTTCAGTATTCCAGCCATGATGCGCGCACAACAAAAACCTACGATGATCGACAAAACAGCAATTCCTGTTGAAATCGCAGGCGTGAAAATTATGTCGATGGGCTTCTATACGAAGGATAACCAACCCGTTATGTGGCGTGGTCCGATGTTAAATAAATGGATTCGTAACTTCCTAGTCAACACACACTGGGGAGAACTCGACTACTTATTAATCGACTTACCGCCAGGCACAGGTGATGTAGCAATTGATGTTGCAGCAATGATTCCCCAAGCGAAAGAAATCATTGTGACAACACCACATAACACTGCATCATATGTAGCATCTCGTGCTGGCATGATGGCACTTCATACGAAACATGAAGTACTTGGTGTCGTTGAGAACATGGCTTACTTCGAAACACCAGACGGCAAGAAAAATTATATTCTTGGCGAAGGTGGCGGCGACAACTTAGCACGCTCTTTAAAATCTAGCGTCATCGCTCGCGTACCATTCGCAAAACCCGAAGAAAACAGAGGTTCATCTATTTACGATGAAGACTCTGTCGTTGGTGAAGTATTCACAAGTCTTGCAGAAGATTTAGTTTACGCATAAAGAAAACGCCTCTTAGCTATTACAGTCTAAGAGGCGTTTTTTTCGATTTTAATTCATATATCCCGCTTTACGAAGCAGTTGCATAAAGTAGAAGCGATACGTATTTTGAACGAAACTTTCCAATGAAAGCCCTACATTCAATTGATATTTAGAGAAAATGAAGAAAAAACGCTTATCCCATTTCGAACGTAGTAACACGCCCGCTTCTTCCCCATACTTTTCCGTAAATTCTACAATTAAAGGCTCAATCATATGCGCACAATGCTCTTTTAAATTACCTAATGCATCCGCATCTTTATCTTGTTGGAACTGTTTAATCCATAGTTTTAACTGCTCATCCATACTAAAAAACATCCTTTTCTATCGAGTTTCTTCCTATTTAATATTATACTATTTTTTAATACCGGTTGCTCGTCATTCAAACCGACCGATTAAGAAATGGAGTGAATCAACTCGTGACAGAAAATCGATGGATTCCCGCAATTGAAAATAAAGCATTCGTCGCTTCTTATAGCGGTGGCAAAGATAGCAGCCTCGCCCTTTATAAAGCGATGCAATATGGCACAGCAATCGGCCTCATCGTCATGTTAGAAGAACAAGGCGAAAAATCTCGCTCACATGGAATGCCGCCCGAAATCATTCAAGCACAAGCAGATGCAATCGGATTACCAATTTTCGCAGCCGCTTCAAATTGGGCAGACTATGAACAAAACTTCATTAATCTATTAGAAAACGCCTCAGATACAGGAGCCGAAACGCTTGTCACTGGTGATTTAGATGTCGTCGGCCACGCCGATTGGAATGAACAAGTAACCCAAAAAGCAGACCTCTCCCTCTGTATGCCATTATGGGATGTCGGTCGAAAAGAAGCAGTCGACGAACTCATCCAACTCGGCTTCAAGACGATGGTTGTCACAGTGAACACATCTCTCGGCATGAACGAAGACGATTTAGGGCGCATCATGACAATGGAATATGTCGATGAACTCATTCAGCGTGGCATCGATCCATGCGGCGAAAGTGGCGAATTTCATACAACCGTATTGGACGGCCCACTATTCAAACACCCAATCGAAGTGCAGCAACATCCCATACTTCGTCACAACGAGTACGCATTTCTACCACTAACATTGAAATAGGCTATAAAAAATGGAAACTGCATTATGGCACAGTTTCCGTTTTTGTGTTGCGAATGTTTAATTTCCTAAGCAATTCGATTCTTCAAATACACTTCGATTTTGCTAATAAGTTCTTCCACTTGCTCATCGGTTTTAAGAGGCGAATTCAAAATCACTTCTGCAATCTCCCCATGCTCAAAAAATACACAATCTTCCTCATACTTCTGAAAAATTCCCGGAGCATATTTCCCGACAATTTTCATTTTCGACTTAATCTTCTTTTCTGGACTTCTAAAATCCAGCATCGTCAATAAATTAAATACAATATCCACAATTAGTTCAATCACAAACATCGAATCATTCCTTAAATGGACTATCTTTTAATCCTATTATAACTCACACACCTCATGTAAATGACCATCTTCAATTTGAAAAATACGCTGACATTGTTCGGCAATTTGCAAATCATGTGTGACAATAATAATCGTTTTACCTTCAGCGTGTAAGCTATGCAAAATACTCATAATTTCTTTTGAAGTTGCTTGATCTAATGCGCCAGTCGGTTCATCAGCAAGTAATATAGCAGGTTGATTTATTAAAGCTCGTGCAATCGCCACTCGCTGTTTTTGTCCACCTGATAATGAAGTGACATTTTGATTCTCTTGATTAGACATATTCAACTTTTCTAATAGTGTGTTTAAATTTTTCTTTCGTTTATTTCTTTTGACTTTATTTTTTTCATAAGTGAGTGGTAGTAATACATTCTTCTTAACCGAGTAATCTTCAATTAGAGAAAAATCTTGCATAACAAAACCAATCGATTGATTGCGTATATTCGCTAACTCTTTATCTGTTTTCCCTTCAATATTCAAACCCTTAAAAAGATATTGACCAGTCGACTGTGTATCAATGCAACCTAATATCCGTAATAAAGTAGACTTCCCCGACCCAGATGTGCCAACAATCGCGATGAGATCTCCCTCACTAATCGTAAAATTCACATCTTTTAATGCATGTACTTTTTCATTTGAAGCAATTGGATAAACCTTTGATAAATGTTGGACTTCTATTAGTTTCTTCATGATTTTCTCCTTAGCATTTCATCAATTTTCATTTTTCGAATTCGAATAATCGGTATAATCCACAAAATCAAACACGAAATAACCGTTACGATGAATGACAGCTGGAATTTATGAATTATAAAAATAACAATGCTATTCGCAATGACGAATAAAATCATTAATTGGCTACATAGACGTACAATCACTTGGTTTTTAGTCGCACCTATTAAAATATGAACACCTAAGTCAAACATATATTTTCGAATAAATTGCAAATACGATACGGTAATACTAATCAATGTAAAGGCACTAATTAAAATCGTCAGCATTAGTTGCATTTGAATCCACTTTCTCTTATCTTCCAACACATACGGTACTTGTTTACTCAAATCACTATAAATAAAACTAATATGACCTTGTTGTTGGATTACCTCCATTAAATCTCGTAGATCTTGTTCGTTCGAAGTTGGAATAAATGACGAGCTAATAATCGAATAATAATCTGTATTATCTTCTAAAACTGGTGTAGGTAGTAAAATCATTCGATCTAGTTGTATGAAATCTTTCGATGCAGCAAGATTCATATAACTCATATTTTTTTCTAAAATCCCGATTACTCGGAATCGTTCTTCATCACTTGTAAACTCACTTCCCACTTGTAATGATACGGATAAATCTGCACCAATTACAACCGAAGTAGGTTGCTTTGAAGGAGATAAATCTTCTTTTTGAAAATATCTTCCCTCTGCCATTTTCAATTGGGCATAATCATAAAATGACTGATTCGCAAAAGTTAATACATCAATATATACTTGATGCCCTTCAACAATCAAATCTTTTACATTCTCTTTAAAATAACGTAAATCAAAAGGATACGAAGTCGAATATAATGAAAATGCTTGGCTATCTTGTTTCTCATAAATTTCTTTATAAATCTTTTTATATTCTTCCAAATGAGCAGATTGATTCAAAGTACGATCCAACTGTTTTTCAGTTGTTAAATCGTGAAAATAATAAATCGGCTCTGATTTCGTCACCCGCTCCACTTCTTGTTTCATATTTGATAAATCTTTTATATTATCTGTAACAAAGTTCGCAATACAAAGTAATAGTATACATTGAATTAATAATAATAGCGAAAGCCACTTACGTTTCCATAAGTCTTCTAATGCAAATAGTAGTTGTTTCATTTAACTTTTTCGCCCCTTTTTACGATATGAGATTGATCATAATATCGAATACTCGGGTAAGCGATACTCGTCCCTAATACGAAACAAAAAATAAATGAATACACTACCGCATCCAATCGAAATGACTGAATTAAAATATCAAATAGACCAAGTTGATATATTGCATAGGCAATAAGCGTACCAACCAAGAAACTACAACTAACAATGAGCCAATAATCTTTTAATAAATCCCATTGAATTCCTTTTGAACTGCCACCTACTAAGTACCGAATTTGAATTTCTTCTTTTCTCGACTCAATCCAAGTAATGATTGTCGCAATCGTATTTATGACGATTAATATTAATGTCAGCATTAACACAACGAGTAAAATCATCTGTTCTTTGAAAACGAATGTGATTCTTTCTACTATCGACAATTGATTTGCAGTTAATTCAATATTTAAATGTGCATAGTGCTTTTGAAAATCATGAACAAATTGCCTCAACTTCTTTTCAGCAATTCCATCAATTAAAAATTCACCTTCAAAAACATTTTGTTCATTCATCGAATAATAAATTGTACTATTCATACGCAAACTATCATTCGGATTATTAAAAGTTCCATACACTATGTAATCTTTCCCAAAAGCATGAATTACTTTTCCATCTGAGCGATTCATACTATTTTGCTGAACATCTTGATCGATGAAAGCACTTTGATCTGGTAAATGCTCAATACGCTTCTCACTAGCTAAGCGAAATGGATAGTTTTGAAGAAAAATCTCTTTACTAACATAAGAAGAATCACGCTTCATCAATATAAATGACGATTCTTTCTCACGAATAAAATCAAGCCAAGTTTTTACACGAACTGACTCACCTTCGTCCTGAGACACAACCATTTGAAAACTCTGTTCAGTCAAACCATCTTCCAACTTGCCACTATTTTCAAAAGAAGCCGCAAGCGATGAAAAAACTAAACAAACAAATACAACAAATATAATGTAGTAAATAAATAAGTATAATGATTTTTTATATGGCATCCTTTACCCCTGCTTAAAATTATTCATACTGTTTCTTTAACATACGTTTCGTCATGTTATTCTCATAACAAGCCTAACATACCCTTTATTTTACATTCAATAAATATACTGTGAAAACAAAATTTTTGCTTAGAAAGCATAAAGAGTAATCCCTCTTTAGACATAAAGAAGCATTACTCTTTTCAAAACGCTTATAAGATTGTCTTACTTCCTAGCTGAAGTCTATTTCGTTGCTTTACTTATACCGAAAATAACCAATCCGATGCACAAGAGTGAAAAAATGACCGCCCACATACTTCCTTCTCCGAATAACGCAGTTAACACGACTTCTCCCCGCGGAACACCTAACGCATACAGTACTGGTAACACAAAAATGATCGTAATAAAGCCGATGATGAAAGTTAATGTAAGTTTCTTCTTCCTACTAGCCATATATTCCACTCCCCTTATCCAAATTACCAAGCGTTGACTACTATACCCGAATTAATGCAACAATCTATTGTTGATCACCACTTTTTGAAGAATAAAAAAAGATCCCTTTAGAATACTATAACCTAAAGGGATAAATTGGTAAATGTTAGTTTTTTAATGAAACAAACAGAATCAACACGATGGCTTCCTGTAGTTACAGAGGAGTTCCTTCCTTCTGAAACTCCCTCATTCTTTTAAAATTACAGGATGTAACGATTGAGTGTCCAACCGATTTTGACGAAAGCATTGCAGGTCGGCCATTTAAATAGCTATATTGAAGAACTCGTAAAAAAATGTGGAATTATAAAAACAAAATGATAGGAATCTCATTAAATCTTTTCATACTTTGCAACAGAACCTTATTTATTAAATGTTTTTTCTGATTCAACCAAATATTTTTCAATTGCTTCCAAATAACTCATCGACTCATTTGCCTCATCACTGTACCCAATAATCCCCGCTAACTCAACAGGATATTCCAGATCCTCAAATAATACTAATAACATTTCAAAGAGCCCATTTAGAGGGATGGGAGGCGTATCGTTAATAAAAACCGGTGTTCCTCGATTTGAGAAAAGCCAAAAAATTATAAGATAGCCCCATTTTCTTTTCATCTCATTTTCATTTTGTAAAGCTTCTTCTTTAGCAATTTGTGTTAGTAAATTTTCTACTAAAGAAAGCTCCGAATTATATAAACTTGCCAATTGAAAATGAAGTGATTTAGAATCTTCACTTGAGCTTATAGTTGCAATAGCGTATTCTATTGCTGTTTGTTTTGAAGTATAACCTGTAAGAATACCATATTGTAATTCTCTCCAAGTAAGACTATTTATTTTTTCTCTAATGAAATTATAAGGAACTTGAATCGATAGGGAATTTTTCTTCTTTCTAATGTGATCATTCATTCATTCATCTCATCTCCAATTATTACCTTGAGGTTTCCCAGTATACCCTTAACCTACTCTAAACACTTATTGTTCCACCAAGATTTAGAATCTACAACTATACCGATCCTCTACCTTCTTGAATCCACTTTTCAACTTTAGATGTTCTAGTTCTTTTTGACATAAAAACACCCCTTTAGATTACTATAATCTAATGTTGGTTTGAAATAAAGTTTGATTAAAAGGATGCTACAAACGTTGATTTTATATATAGAAGAAACCCACACGTTTTGAACAAAGTTTGATCAAAATGCGTGGGTTTTAGTTTCGAAGTATTGAAGTTTTCATAAAAAAGATTGATTAAAAAGAGCTTTGTAAAGTATTTTCAATTTGAATAGGAACATGAATACGATCTCTTGCTACTACTGTATCTTCGTAAACAATATAACATTCTACGAAATGATCTCCATTGAAATCTGCTGATTCTGTACGCTTTTCTATTCCCTTTTTTATTTGCCCTCGAATACAGTTTCTACGAATTGCTTCGTCACCTCTATTCAGGACTTTCCAATATATATCGAATTTGATTTTTTCATCCGAACTAAAGCTATTTATTTGGTTACGTTCTTTAATAATTTGCTCAAATTCATTTTCAACAATAAAAAATTCAAGTGTCCTTTGGCGTTTAATTCTAATTTGACCTTTCAAAAGGTCTCTTAAAAATGTCGGTCTATAACCATCTTGTTTAATAATACAGTCAACTTTAAGCGAATAACGTATATCAACTCTAAATTTATTTTCAATGAATTCCTCGGTGTTAGTTGCTCTAGTATAAGCAGATTCAAAGTAGGCAACAGATTTATTAACTGTTTCTGGAACTGGGAAAGTTTGGCCAAATAAATATACTAGCGTTTCATATAAGTCTGTACTATCCTCATCTAAATCTTTAATTTTGTTATAAGCCTTCTTTGCTTTCTTTACGAACTTACACTTTTTATTGTAGACTTTTTGCTTACTGCCTAGAGCATACCAATATGCTTGATCTTCATTCAAATCTTTTAAATACTTAAATAAGTCTTTTAACAAATCTAAATAATCAGTAAAATCCGCAGAATAATATTTAGAATTTGCGTTCAAGAATTTGTAGACTAATGTATCAAGCAGTAATCCGCCAAATTTAAACCCAATGTTATTTTTCCAAGCTCTAACTAAATAACAGACATAGCTAAAATTATTATTGGTAGTAATATTGAAAGCAGCTGCTTCATCAATTTCTGGAATAGGGTTTGTTTTTTTCCAACTACCACCTTCATTTGCATCAGGATATAAAAAAGACCCGTCCGACTGTTCAAATACAGGACAAACTTCAACAATCTTTTTTAAGCTTTCAAAACTCACAACAACAACTTGTCCATCGCCACGTACAATTGTCCTAGAATAGCGCTTTTTTATTTCTTTTTTTACATCTTGCAGTAGTTTTGACTGGCCATTTCCATCATGGTCATCATATTGCTTCTTTTTACTGCTTGGTAAAATAAATAACATATCTACATCACTAAATGATTTAATCGCAGTTTTTCTTCCAAGTGATCCAACAATCTCACAGTGCTCTGTTTCGCTTTCACAATCCTCATAATAAGATTTATTTAATCTTTTTGTGATTTTTTTAACTCGCTTAATCTCCTCTTCAACATCTTCAATCTTTAAAGAATCAATAAACTCTTCTATATGCGTAGCTAACATACCGTATCCCCTTTGCTTCTAATTTTCAATACAAAACTTTATTACAAGAACTAAAATTGTAATAATTACAATGGCAGTCCATATTCTAAAAAACATTGGAAATTTATCTTTCCAAGTGAATCTTTTTTGCTCATCAATCCATTCATGCTGCGCTTGATAAAAAAATTTATAATGGGCATACCAATCACTAAATGTTATTTGCTTTGTGATGCTTATGGCATAATAGTCATTCAACAGTTTTTGTAGTTTTTCTTGATCTTCATTGGTCACCTCAGATTCAGTAGAGCTCTTTGTCTGATAATACATATCTTTTAATTCATTATGAATTTCTGTTAGTTTTATGCCAGCTTTCATATAATCTTCTTTATTAGAGTTATATAGATTTATTTGCAGTGCAATAACACTCACTAAGATAATAACAAGAGATACTTCTTTGTTATAGTCAAAAAATGGTGCATACAATTGCCATATCCCAATTAATAATGTGATTAAAGCTACTCCACTTGGCACTTTTTCAACAATATCATAGGTTGCAAAATGCTTTTTAGCGCCAAACATCACATTGTAGCCATGTTCTGCTAACGACTTTAAAAAAATCTCTTTTTTCATATTATCTCCTTTTCTATTGAAAAAGCATTCTAATATTACATAATACTAGAATGCTCTTTGATTGTTATATAAACATTTGTTGCATAAGACCTTTTTTCTGTTCTTTGTAAAAATCAATTTTTTGTTGCTGCAGATAGATATTGTCATCTATTTTTTTGAAGAATGCTCCTATTTTTTCTTGTTCATTGAATACGGGAACTAATACTTTAAACTTAGCAAATTTCGAAATCCATTGACGTTCATGGTTTTCTGGAACATATTCAAATTTTTTCAAAACATTAAAAACAAAATAGAAATCATAATCACTTGATGTCAAATAGAGTAGCTTCATAGCTGAACTTTTTACTTTGAATGAGAAATCAACATAATGTGAACTCGTTGTGAAATCGTCAAAAATAATGATTGGATTTTTAGCACTTGCTTCTTTAATTCCAGAAATTTCATTTGTATACCCTAAAATAAAACTTTTACCGGCTGTCAAAACCGGTGTCTCATTGCTATCATTATAATTAGTTGACTCAACGATGTATTTAGTTGGTTGTTCATATTTCAGTAAATCCCCCAACTTACGCTCTTCCCATTCCCCTGTAAATCCTTCAAACCGCATCTCTGGCTGTGTCTCACCAGCTTTAGGAAACATCTTCTGCATATATCCTTTTTTCTGTTCTTGCAGCAAATCAATTTTTTGTTGTTGGAGTTTGATTTTTTTATTTATTTTCTCAAATAAATTCCTGATTTTTCTTTGTTCCCATTCTTCAGGTATATTTAACTTAATTTTAAAAAATTCATTTACAGGAATATTAAGCAAACCATGATTTCTAGCGCCTTCCGCTGCTATCATTGATACTTCTTTATGCCAGTGAGTAGTTTCGAAATAATGTTTTAAAAACAATTCATCAATATTTGTTGCTTTGAAACAAATATATAATGTTGATAATACTCCCTGATTATAGTTTTCTAATCGTTTTATTGCTCCCCAAGGATAGCCGTTAGAATAACTTTTATTATAAGTGAATTCTCCCTTTTTCAATAAGTAATACCCACTTAAATCTTTACCTGAGACATTTTTGTTAAAATAAGTAATTTGATCAACTAATCCTCTATCTGCTGATATAGTCAACGGCAATTTCGATTCTAGTTGTTTATTTTTCCTTACAACTCTTTCTACAATACTATCTAATGAAACACTTCTCCATTCCCCACCAAACTCTTTAAATCTCAACTTTGGTACGTTCATCTGCTACACCCCCAATTCTTTGAAGTAGGCAGCGAGTTCTTCGTCCACTTTCGCAATTTCGGCGTCAATGGCTTCAAGTTGTTTTGCGACTTCGGCAAGATCTACTGGTTCTTCTTCTTCGAATGTGTCGACGTAGCGTGGAATGTTTAAGTTGTAGTCGTTTTCGCGAATTTCATCTAATGTAGCTGCGTATGAATATTTATCAATCGTTTCGCGGCTTAAATACGTTGCGACGATTTTTTCAACATGCTCATCTGATAAGTGGTTTTGATTTTTGCCTTTTTCAAACTCATTTGATGCATCAATAAAAATGACATTATCATCGTGTTTACGGCATTTTTTGAATACTAAAATACATGTCGGAATGGATGTACCGAAGAAAATGTTCGCTGGTAAACCGATGACCGCATCTAAATAGTTTTTCTCTTCAATTAAATACTTACGGATCACGCCTTCTGCAGCGCCACGGAATAATACACCATGTGGTAATACGACTGCGAATGTACCGTTATCGTCTAAATGATGGATAAAGTGTTGGACGAATGCGAAGTCGCCTTTTGATTTTGGTGCCAGTTTCGCATAGTTACTAAAACGCTCGTCATCTTGGAATTTATCATCCGCACTCCATTTCGCACTGTATGGTGGATTGGCAACGATAGCTTCAAATGTTTGACCCATATGCTGAGGATCTTCCAATGTATCTGCATTTTTAATGTCGAAGTTTTGGTATGGAATATCATGTAGTAACATGTTCATGCGCGCTAAGTTGAATGTTGTTGATACTTTTTCTTGACCGTAATATTTGTATACTTTTGCTTCTTTACCAACGCGTAATAATAATGAACCCGATCCACATGTACCATCGTATACACTTTTAACTTCTGTTTTACCAGCTGTGACGATTTTTGCTAAAATACGTGACACTTGTTGTGGTGTATAGAACTCACCAGCTTTTTTACCGGCATTTGCGGCGAATTGAGAGATCATGTATTCATAAGCATCACCTAATACATCGATTTCTACGTCGTCTTGTAGGAACGGTATATCGGCAATATTTACAATCACTTTTGAAATTAGCTCTGTACGTGCTTTTACAGTTTTGCCGAGTTTTGTCGAGTTTAAATCCATATCATCAAATAAGTTCTCGAAGTCTTCTTGGCTATCTGCGCCCATTGTTGAAGCTTCAATTGCTTTAACGCCATTTTGAAGCGTTTCAACGTCGAAATCACCGTTTACACCTAATTCAATTTCTTTCACGAATGTAGAGAATAAGTATTGTGGTGTAATCACATAACCTAATTCTTCGATTAAATATTCTTGTAAATCTTCACGATATTCTTCATTATCCCAAGCTTCCACAAATGTTAGTGCATCTTCTTCAAGTAATTTACCTGCACGAGCTTCAACCTTTTCTGATAAATAGCGGTAAAAAATTAAGCCTAAAATATAGTCTTTAAATTCACTCGCATCCATTTGACCACGTAAGTCATTGGCCATTGCCCAAAGTTTTTTGTGCAATTCTGCTTGCTGCTGACGTTGTTTTTCACTTGTTGTCATATTAATGACCTCCTAATTGTTCAATACTCTCTACCATTTCATAATGTAGGAGTAGTTGTTCTAATCGATTCTTCTCTTTTAAAAGTGCTGTCTTTCTCTTTTTTAATTGTGCGATTTTCCCTAATACTACTTGCTTTTCAATATTGGGTAGTTTCAATTCAATTTCTTTTACATTCGATAACTTCAATGAAGAAATAATACTTCCTTCTGTAAATAACGCGATTTGCTTTTGAATAGAAGGATGCTCATTAAATAGCCATTCCATAAAATGAACATCTACTTTTTCAAAAAAGTTTATTTTCATAAAGTTATTCGTAAGTAATAGACCCTGATATTGCGGAGGAAACCAAACAAACTTTTGTGTTAACGTATGTAACACGAGGCTTTCCGGATCAGTTAATACTTCTTGTTTAATCTTCTCTTTATTTACATAAATCGATCGATCTTTTTCTTGAGAAATCCGATAATCGATTCCAAGTAAATGATTAAATTCTTTTAATGTTACTAACTGCATCTGGACACTATCTTCACTCAGATTCGATGTTTCAACTCGATTAGTAAAGACGCCTTGCGTAACATCTGCACATTCTCTTAACTTCATCGCATAACCTCCTCTACGAATATTATATTAAATGATATTTTAAATAATATCAAGTTAATTCGTATTTATTTTCGATATTTTTTAAAATAACATAAAAGAGAGAGGATATCCTCTCTCTTTTTCCTATGCTCCATATTTTGCAACTTGTTCATGAATAAAGTTCTTTATTGCTTTAATTGCCTTTTTCTTCTTCAAAAATGAACCTGATAAACGATCCATAATGGTACTATCTTCAATAATATTGGCATATTCATAAGTCGCTACTTGTTCTTTTAAAACAGATTGCTCTAATCCTACTTCACTTGCAAAAGTATTCATTTCTTCTTCTTGTACTACTTCTTCGTATTTTGAATATTCATCAAGAATCGATACATTTGTACCGAGTTGTGGGACAATTTTATCTAAGAAGTTATGAATTAGTTCAACTTTTAAACGTAACTTTTCATCTGACGCATGATCTAACTCTTGTTTAATTAATTTAATCTCTTGATCACGTGTTTTTTCATCATTCATTGTTAAATTAGCAATGAGATTCATAATATAACTGACATTAATTTTATCTGTTTGCATTAACTCTAGCTCAAAATCAATGTCTTGTAAGATGGACTCTTTACTTAGATCTTCTTTCTTCAAGCGATCATGAATTTTGAAGTATTTACTCTTATAATCTTCATAAGATTGCTCTGTAATTTGCAGTTCATCTTCATCAAATTCAAAGTCAGAAAATGATTGCAGTCGTTGAAGCATTTTCGTTACATTTTTGAAAGCCACAATAAATTCTCGTTGATCTTCTTCAGTTTGAAGTGTGTCTACTTGCTCAGGCGATACTGCTACTTTTTTCAGACCTTTTAATGCTTCTTTAAATTTAGCTAAATAAGCATCATAACTTTGCATTAAAACATCATCAACAGAATCTGTTTTAGAAAACAAACGAATTGTCGCATCTGTTTGATTCTTTAAATTACGATAACAAACGACATTACCATAAGGTTTTGTCGCCTTTTCTACACGGTTTGTACGGCTATAAGCTTGTAATAAATTATGATATTGTAAGTTTTTATCGACATATAATGTATTAAGTGGCTTACTATCAAATCCTGTTAAGAACATATTTACAACGAGTAAAATATCAATTTGCGCATTTTTCATCTTTTTCGATACGTCAGAGAAGTAGCGATCCCATGTATCGGTTGAATAGTCCGTTCCAAACATTTTATTATAATCGACAATCATACGGTCTAACGCTTCACGTGAATGTTCTTCTGTACCATCACTTTCTTCATTCACACCAAATGAATAAATCCCTGCAATTTTCAAGTTATGATTTTTCGATTTAAATAAATCATAGTATTTAATTAATGTTTGAATCGAATCTACCGCAAAGATACCGCAATAACCTTTACTTTTCGCGCGACGATTATGATTATCGACAATATGTTCTGTAATCATATTTAAACGTGTGGGATGATGTAATACTTCATCTGTATCAATGCCTTCCACTTTCGTATCATCTAATTCATCTACTTTTGATTGGAATGTACTAATATATTCAACTGAAAAACCTAATACGTTCCCATCACGAATCGCATCTTTAATTAAATAATTGTGTAGACATTTTTCAAATAAATCTGCAGTTGTACGACCATCCTGACTTTTATTTTCTTCAAAACGTGGCGTACCTGTAAAACCAAAGTATTGTGCATTTTGGAAGTGATGATCAATATCTTTTCGCATATCGCCGAATTGGCTACGATGACACTCATCGATAATGAAAACAACATGTTCTTGTTTATACGGTTCCATGATTTTTTCATAACGTGGATTCTTAACTGCATTACTCATTTTTTGAATAGTCGTTACGATAAAACGTTTCATTGGATCTTTAATTTGCCTAATTAATTCCTCTGTTTTATCTGTGCGGTCTACAGAACCTTTTTCAAACTTATTAAATTCTGCAGTCGTTTGGCTATCTAAATCTTGTCGATCGACGAGGAAGAATACTTTTTTAATGCTCTCCTCATTCGCTAATATTTGTCCTGCTTTAAAAGAGGTTAGCGTTTTCCCAGAACCTGTCGTATGCCAAATGAATCCATTATTATTTGTTTCATTCGCACGTTTCACTAATGCTTCTACTGCATACACTTGATACGGACGCATAACCATTAATGCTTTGTCCGTATCGTTAATAATCATGTAACGGCTAATCATTTTTGCTAGATGGCATGGTTGTAAAAATGCTTTCGTAAAATCTTGTAAGTTCGTAATAATATTATTTTCTTCATCCGACCAAAAGAACGTAAAACCAAACTGAATATCATAATCCGAGTTTGAGAAATATTTCGTATCAACACCATTACTCACAACAAAAATTTGTAGGAAATGGTACAGTCCCTGAAATGAATGACGACGATAGCGCTGGATTTGATTAAAAGCTTCTTTGAAATCAAGTCCACGACGTTTTAACTCGATTTGAACAACGGGCAATCCATTAATGAAAATGGTCACATCATAGCGATTTTCATACTTTCCAAACATCGTCGTTTGTGTAGTTACTTGGAATAAGTTTTTACACCACTGTTTTGTATTCATTAATTCTAAATAAAGCTCTGTTCCATCTTCACGTTCGATTAGTAATTTATCGCGTAGAATTTTAGCCGATTCATAAATACTTTTATCCTCTGTTGCAACTAGCACACGCTTAAATTCTTTCTCTGTTAATGGTTGACCATTCAACTTTTTTTCGTTAAATTTATTTAATTGTGTACGGAAATTAACTAATACAGCTGCATAATCTGATAAATGTACAGATTCATATCCCTGTATTTGCAATTGTTCTACTAAATGCTTTTCTAGTTGTGCTTCTGACTGATAACCCACTGAAAAAACCTCAACTTTCACATAGCTATATAATTAGTTCACTCATTATTTTCTTAGTTTAAGTAAATATAGATTTTAATAAAACTATATATTGTATAGATTATACCATTTCCACATACCATTTTTCCTATTTATTAGTATAATTGTTAACAGAAACTAAATTTATTATCCTTATATTCTATTAAATGAATGTTAAAGCAAAAACACCCCTTTAGATTACTAGAATCTAATGTTGGTTTGGAATAAAGTTTGATTAAAAGTGTTCTGCAAACGTTGATTTTATAATAGAAGAAACCCATGTATTTTGAACAAAGATTGATCAAAATTCGTGAGTTTCATTTTAGCTTATGGAAATTTTTATAAAAAAGATTGATTAAAAATAACTTTTTCTAATAAGGATGATTGCCTATATGTCCAATTAAAATAAGTGGACGCCCATTAACTCTTTTGTCGTTCCATTCAAAATAAATTCTATCATTGGAATTCGGCTGATACAATTTCGTATGTGGTGAACATTTAACCTTTCTAACTTCGCCGTTAACATCTACAAATTCAAATGATAAAAATTTCGTCACTATTCCTGCATCGCCTTCAGGGGAACACTCAAAATCTTTGTTTTTTGACTTCAAAACTTTCAATGCTGGTTTATGTCCGCTTTGTTTATATATAGAATAACACTCAACACCATAATCATTTAAAGCCGATAAATGTTTTATTAATTCATTTGCATGTTTAGTAATAGGATTAAAATGCTTTATTGATTTAAATACATTTTCTGATAAAAATAGATTAGGAAATGTCTTCGATATCCCTTTTACAAAATCATTTGTATTACTACTTCTCACTAAAACTTGTTTTCTTATCTGTAAACAAGCATCTAGCGAATCTATATGAGCAATATTTTCAGTCAAATTTGTAGGACATTTTAATAAACTCATTCCACCTACCTTTTCAGAGCTCACACTATTATACAATTCATTATATTGTTTATTATCATTAATAAACTCTTTTTCTAAATAATTCCTTAAAAGTTGTTTTTCTGTAGTTTCTTCTTTTGGAGAATATAACCATGCAGCAAAATCTAAACCATTAAAAATTTGATCATAAATTTCTAAAGAGTAAAAAATATCTTCATCTTCATATTGAATTATTTCAGTACAAATATCAAAAAAGTCCGCTAATTTCTCAATAATCTTTAATTCCGAAATTTGACTCACTGCAACACTTTCATTTAATAGAAGATAGTTTATTCTCAAGATATTTTCCCCCTCTTTATTTTCAATAATTCAAATAGATCTTGTTTTTCTTGATCAAAAAAACCACTTGGCCAATTTGTTAGTTCGCCATTTTCTTTTATACTAATAATACTATTAATAGTTTCTCCTTGAATCTGATGGAAAAAATTTATTGTAGCATTGTCAGTATTTTTTGCATGTGATAATTCTAATCTTATCCCATTAATAATATGTTCACTATGAGTTTCAACAATTATTTGTACACCACAAAGACTTAATAATGCTAAAAATCTGCCTAATCTTGATTGACCAAAAGGATGTAAATGTGCTTCTGGATTTTCTACTATTAGAATATTATTCGCTTGTTCACCACTAACAGCAAGTAATCCAGCTGTAATTATCGGTAAAGCATATGTAATACCAAATCCTGTAGATGTTTGAGGTATAAATTCATTCGAATCTTCTTTTCCATATAAAACTGATACCATATCTACCTCTTTAATTTCTTTATATTTCAACCGGAAATCTTGAAATATAGTTCTCATCCAAGCTTCAACCTGAGTTGAAAATCTTTCTAGTCCATCTTTATGTTTCATTTGTTCAACTATATCTATCTGCAAATAATCCGCTCTACTTAAAACATGATTTGTGAATTCTCCTTTATAACCTACTTTTAGTTTCTGTTGTGGATCAAAAAATTGAGCTTTACTTGGCGCAACTCTTTCTGCACCAATATAATTAAAGTTGATATTATTCAACTCATCAATGTTTTTAGTTTTTTTATTATCTAGCGTTAAAGTATGCGGTTGTTCATAAATATCTACTTCATATTCTAGATTTAATTTTTTATTTTCTGTTTGAAATTCTAAAGAAATTTTATCATCAGTTGCTGAGAAATTTAAAATTTGTTCCGTTCTTCCTAACTCTAAATTATATGGACCATTAATTTCAATCTGATTAGATTCTTCGGATAATTGTTCAGCTGTAGTTTTAGCCAAAAGCAAACCTTGTATTACACTAGATTTACCGACACCATTTCCTCCAGCAAATATGTTTATACCTTTAAAATCTAATTCTATATTTTTTAAACTTTTGAAATTTCTAATCTTCATTTTTAACAGTTTCATAAAAGTAAATCCTCCATTGTTTTCCTGATATTTTTAAAGTTATATTGAACATTTGCTACCGAATTTGTTCCTACAGTTAAGCTATCAGAAAATACTTCATCTCTAGTAATTAAATCGGTTATTTCTTTCAATGCATCTTTCTCTTTCATTTCATTAATTTCCACACTTGTATAGTATGTCAAAATAACACTTAATGAACTAAACAAAGATTTATTCACCAATTTTCTCTTCGAATAATTATTTTCCGCATCCAAATTATTATACTTTCTAAAACCATATTCCCCAAATAAAATAAAGGCATTATTCATACTATGTAGGAATTTCCCCTCTATTTCTTTCAACTCATCCTCTTTAAATTTATTAATTCTTTCAAAAACATTATCTATAAATAACTCTAAATCACTTCTATCATATTTTAATTCTCCTGAATCGAAATCATATGCAAAATCAAATGCTATATAGCGTAAAATTAATTCCTGTGCAGCCATTCTAGTATCATTAACACTTGAGTTAGTAGCAAGCAAAAATTCTTCAGAGTTTGATAAACGCTTTAAGAAATCTCTAATATGTGGTTTTGCAATTGAATTTCTAATTTCTTGTGCATTTAAAGGCATTCCGCCCGTATTAATTCTTCGAAATAAGTCATACTTAACTTGTGTTGGTGTTCTAGCATCTATAATATTCACTGAAAATTGAGTCATAAATATTCTAGTTTTATATTTTTTATCTAAATCAGCAAATTTCTTTCCCCCACACAATTTATCTAGATACTGTAAATTTTTCAATTTGAACTTTCCATTTAAATACTCATTAATTGTATTTAACCTTTGTAATCCATCTATAACATTTAGAAAGGAATCATCATCTTCATAGAAATAAAAAGCTGGTATGGGAATTCTCAACATCAGTGACTCAATTAATAAAGATTTTCTTTTTACCTCTTTCCAAACAACATTCCTTTGGAAATCTGGATTTAAATTTAAAGAACCGTCATCTATTAACTCTTTAACGTATTTTAAAGATAACATTCTTTGCTCTATTCTAATTTTTTCTGCATCAAAGGGTGTTTCTTCAGACTCAAAGTCTTCAATTTCTTCTTCTTCTATCCCATAATCAAATTTCTTTTCATACATATCTAAATTATCATCCACAAAAATTACCTCCATAAATTCCAGTACTTTTTTCAATCCATCCATATCCATATTAACTATAACTAATTATTAAATTACAATCACTTATATTCATAACACTTTATTAAACAATAACCTCGCTCTATGTTTATAGCCCTTCTTACTATGCTTTGCTTTTCGTACGACTATATTCCTTCGTTTCAAATCTCCCAGTACATCTCTCTCCCACGACCCACTACTATTCACTAGGTTTAATAACAAACCATCAATCAATTGATTCCAATTAATCGATACTGTAGCAAATAAAATCAACATAGATAGTGCACGATTCTCTCGTTCTACTTCTAAAATTTTAAACTCATTACCGTTAAATAGATTAACTGTCGCTAGTGCATAGCGACGTGGTGTTATACCATCTTCTAAATAACTAAACACTCGATTCCCATCACCAATTGGCAATGAACTCAACTGGACATTAATAGATTGTACTTCTTTGTAATCTTCTAACTCTTGCAATATATATACGAATTCACCCAATTCTCCCTCTGCCTGGGCTTGCTGCAAAGATTGATTTTCAATCCCTCTTGCCAAGCGATTGCCTCCTGTATCTGAAGCTGAACGAATTCCTGAATCTTTAAATGTATATCGTTTCGTACTTTCATCTTCATACGTTCGTTGCTTTGTTGATTTGCCTTGAACCTTTACAATGCTTGGTGATTCGGCATATTTATGAACTTGTTTATTCATTTCAATTAATTCAAAATCCTCCGTTGCACCTTCCACTGTTTCATCTATCATTTTTTCTTTTTCTTCAGCAGATGATTTTAATTCATGCATTGTATATTTCTTAGGTTCATTAGTTTTTTCAGATTTTGATACTTCTGGATGTGAAAATGATATGATTTCAAATGGTATTTCCTTATCTTTCACTTCAGTTACTCTTAAAATTGTCCCTCCATTTGAAGTGATTTTTACAATCGCTTTAATTGAAATTGGTTGTTGGAATAACCAATCAAACTTCAATTCACCCGTATTTAAAAATGTATAAGCAATATTTTCGAACGTTCTTCTTAAATCTCGATTACCTAATAACCATACTAGCTGGTATAAAAAGCTTTTTTTTGTGTATTTCAGATTATATTGAGAAGAAAAATCCAAATGAATTTGTCCTTCTGAATAGTTTTCGATGAAATATTGTGGGAAAGAGTTCATTTCAAATAAACGATATAATAAAAAGCGATTCGGCGCTAATATGCTACGAACTACTTCAATTAGCGGCAATGTATATGATTTATTATTAAAATTCACTATAAAACTACGTGATATATCTTGATCATTCGTTCCTTGTACAACCCATTCCCGTTCTGTATAACGCACTGATTGCGGAAAAATCATCAAATCAATCTCTTCTAAATTGTCTGGTGGTAAACTATAACGCAAATCACCATCTATATACATATGTTGAATAGCTAATGCTGGTAACACTCCCCAATCTATTGCGATTTTTTTAGTTTTCCCTTTTGCTCTAAAATGCACATAGACCATCATTTTCTTTTCAGCTTTAAAAGGAGAACCAATCCAAATTAATTGAGCTGGTTCTCCTTTGGGAAACGGCCAGTTTTTCAATTTATATACTTTGCTGCTCATCTCTTTTCACATCCTGGCTTTGTTGAATATATTTAGATAACACATCTTTTATTTCATGAAAATGATGCGACTTTACTGCCGCTAATCGCTGTACTTTCCAGAGTTTGATTACATCGTCTTCTTCTAGTATTCGATCAATCACCTTACAACAACGTCGAATTTGGAATGACTGAACAGTTTCTGTTATCACATCTAACAAAGCTTTCGTATTCGGTAACTTAGCCAGATTCCTCTGTAGATTTGCTGTAATCCCTAGTCGCTTCCCAATTAAAGAATTTGTTATTCGAACGGGCTTCTCAATAGTTAATAATTGCTGATGTAAAGCCTTTATACGCTGCACATATTCTTGATCTCGTGCGTTCCAATCCACAAGTCTATTCGGTTCTGTATGCTTTCGCTGGATTGGTAAGTTAGCCATTAGCCACTCTTTATCGTATCTATATAAATACATATACTGCTTATATAATCCATTCCTTATTTCAGTTCGAGTTAACTGCGGCTGTGCACGTATTATTTCAGACACATCGTTACGATAGGTTTCTAGTCTATCTGATTTAACTGTGCTAAATGATTTTCGTGAGGGATTTTCTGCATATTTCTTAACCGTTTTAGAATCTACGCCTAACTCCTTTGCGATAGATCGGATACTCATGCCTGTACCCATCAATTCTTTTAATCTTCTACTCCACACTGGTCCAAAGGCTTTTACTCTACCAATCCTATATTGATCTTCTACAGTGCTATCTGGACCTTTACGAGCATACACAAACCCACAAGTACAACGGAATGTTCCAATCGGCGTTTTTGATTTAGAGTCATTTGTAACTTCTACAGAAGATATGCTTAACTTTTTATAATGTCCTGCAGCTTTGTTCAAACATGGATACGGACCTTTTCCAAATGGGCCATTATCCACTATTAAATCTCCTACATCTTGCTTCAAATATAAAAGCATTAATAAATGGCGTAATGGGTGCACATGCCTCGTTGAATTACGAGTTAATACTTTTACCCAGTTATATTCATCTTCTTCATTAAAATCGCTCTCATAGCTCGTTAAAAGCTCCTCAGATAAACCTATCTTTATCATTTGATACAAGTCCTGTTGTCTAACACGATTGGCTGCCGTAATTAAATTTTTCTTTCTCAATAAAGCCTTATACATCGAGCTTATCTCTATCTTTGTTAATGAATGTAACGGTATTTGTAATAATTTATATGCCTGTTTTGCTAATTGAATAGCTATCTCTTCATATGGATCCACTTCGTATAAATCCGATAGATTCATATGACGTAATTCGAAACGAATGTATTGCATACGACTGCCACCCGTTACCGGATACTCCCTCAACGGAACTTCATGGTGGGCACAGTAACTTATTCCTTGTAGTTGATGCTCGCGATGAATGTATGGTTCTCCATACTTCTCAGAATCAGTTTTGGCACAAAGAGCACAGTAATATAACCCTTCTTTACGACAAATACCTCCAGCTACAATACCAAGCCTTGTATATAAAGCCTGTCCATTATTTTTGACATCCTCTAAAATCTCTAGCTGTCGTTGTTTAGATAAAAACGAAGCGTAGTAAGAGTAAATCGTATGGTTGGTCAATAAATCTTCTACTGAATATTGAGGTCCTAATTTCTCTACTAAATTAGTAAAATGACTACCAATCTCCACACTCGGTATCACAGAACGACTATCAAACAACTCTTCTAATGTATCTTTACAATCAAGATTCCCACTATAAAAATGATAACGCGCAATCGCTGAATACAATAATTCATCTGGATATGGATTAGTGAAGAAGGGTAGCATTTAATTACCTCCTAAAGTAGTCATCAACTTTTTATTAACTAAGCTCTTCTAAAAAATATCTAATGAAATCTTTTCCAAACTTCGTCAGCTCAAGTCTATCTTTAGATTTAAGTTTTACCTTTTTTAATGTTGGTAATTTAGATTTGTTTTTAGGATTTGTAGCCATTGATAAAGATTTTTGCAATTCGTTTATCGCCTTTTCTATCTCCTCTAAATCTTTCTCTAAAATTACATCTGTTTTAGTCGTTAATATCCCTTTTCGTACTAAGTTTCTTCTTATAGTTTCATACTGTTCATATGAGATTCCATGTACGTCCAAAACATCTTGGTAATTATTTACGTTTTCATCTGGTTCGTTAAGATAATTCTTTCCGTATAACTTCAAAACAGTAAGATCTATAATTCTTAAATCTCTTAACATATCATAAAAAACTAATACAAAATCTTCTGTAATTTTCTCGTGTTCAGCTATATTCATAAAGCCTGTTACTAAATATTTAATTTTTTCTTCTTGTGGTTCATCCCCCACATATCCAAGAACCAATTCACATAATCGATCAAGTTCTTCTTTCTGCTCAGTATTTTTTAATTTAAAAAGTTCATCTAATCTAGTTATTCTTCCAACTAATTCTTCTTCAAAAGTATTAAAGTTTCTTTGTAAACGTGATTGTTTGTAGCTCATATACGCATTGCCTAGCCCCGGAATAAATGATGCCACTGCATCCGTAGCAATTGATCCTATCATACCCATACCTGTTGATTTAACTAATTCAGCACCTTGCGAACTAACAGCATCTATTACTGACTCAATTACAAGCGGCTTTACTAATTCTTTTTTCTCCCCCATAACCAATCTCTCCTATCATTTCAATGAAATTCCTCAATTAGGTTCTTTATATAACCATTTTCCTTTAATACTTCATACATATGTTTCTTCTGTTTCAGTGCCTTCTCCCTAGCATCTAACAAAGGTAATACTTTATTCGAAGGTACTGCCTGCACTTTCTTCTCCTTAACCTTCTCATTCAACTCAATTAAATTAGGAATAAGTTGTGTTTTCAGTAGGTTATAATCCGTTTCTATCGATGAATTTTCTACTAATTTCTTTGTAGCTTCTTTAATGTCACTCGGAGTTAACGCATCAAAAATACCGATTGCTGCAACTTCTTCACTCAAACCTTCAATCAACTCTTGGCGCTTGTATGCTAAAGTATTTTTACGCTCTTTCATTGCCTCTTTAATTCGACCTTCATACTCAGTGCTTTTTTTATGATTCTGCATTAATTCATCCAGATTAATCATAATATCCTCATACTTGTACATAGCTCGTAAATCATTTTTACGAATAGCATTCAACATTGGCTGAATGATCTTCATATCATTTTTTGCCGTTTTCTTTAAGACTCTTGGTGTCAATTTTTCATCTTCATTCGCTTCATCATATAACGCTCTTTCTTGAGCCAATATAAATAGGTTTACTGCGACAGAAGTAATTCCCTGACATTCATCATAAAAAGTTTTCTTAACATCATCTGTGAGCTCTGAGTACGTTTTAAGACATTGTAATTCCCACAACGTTTCTAAAAAGAAATCCCATTCCTCACTATTTTCATCCATACGATCCCAAATGATTGAACCATCGCTAGCTGCACGACGAGCCTGCCGAAAGTTACCTTTGAACAATTGTTGAGCCTTAGACGTACCAATCAAAACTGTTGGAACACCAACCGTATTAGACAAAGTCACAAAGAAATTAAGCATCTCTTCTTGATCATTTTTTGCATGTAATAGATGTTGTATCTCATCAATTACAAGTACGCCAACACCATACATACTAGCTAATGAAGTCATATGTAACAACATAGTCGATGTTACACGATTTAAGTATCCGAACTTCTCTAAATAACGCGTTCCTAATAAATCATCTATCGCTTTAAAAAAGCTTTTACAAAGGGTTGAAAGGCTCCCATCATAAGGACAATCTATTTTTAACCAAACGATTTGTGTACGATTGAACGGCTCTCCTTCATATTGTTCATGCTTAATCACTTGTGGATACATCAACAATAATCGCTCAATAGCTGTCGTTTTTCCGATACCTGAAATCCCAATGATAGATAAGCTATCTGCTGTAGAACGAATATAATTTAACCGTTCATCTATATATCTATGTGCATCTTCTTCATCTTCTCGTAATTGATGTAAAACTCGAATACGCTCCAAAAATGTTTTATCTAAAGGATTTCTAGCTAAATAACCTCTACGAATCAACGTAGATAATCGACGTTCCACTTCGAAATGAATCGGTAATGGCTGAATAAAATTCTTTATACGTTTAAGCACATGATAGCGAATGTTTGTGGCACTTTGCTTATCTTGAGTTGTGATTCGTGGTGTCACCATAAAACGTTCCAGTACGTCATCCTCGTCAAAAATGGGTGGCAGCGCCTCAATGAAAGGATTCCTACTGTATTCAGACAACATCTGTTCCTTGTATTCAGCTTCTTCAAAGTTGCCTTTTAAAACTACATTAGTCATCTTTTCCAAGCTGCTCATCTCGTTTCTTCTTCAATTTTTCCATAAGACGTGTTGACGATTTTTGAGGTGGAGGCTCTTCCAATTTTGTTCCTGATTCAAAATCTATAATTTCTGGTGAATGTTCAGCTACGGTAGGGGTTAAATCAAACTTTTCCGTATTTCGATTCGCTTCTTTTTCGATTTTTTTATTATCACGTATAGCTTCAAGTTTCTCTTTTTTACTTGTAGGCTGGTGCGTAACTTGTTTTTTTCTTTTAACAGCTGATTTTATAATTTGATCCATCATCGTATCAGCATTAATGGTTAGTTGTACTTGCTTCGAGCGGTTCTCTTCTTCTAATTCATTACGCAACTGTTGATGAAATATAACTTCCTCTAAAAAATCTTCTTGATATTGCTGACTCGGCTCTAATAATATACATGTTTCAAACCCCATACCATCATCATTTGGAATATAGATTTTGTCTAAATGTCGGGGGTCATAGACAATATCAATGCTTTTATTCTTCAACTTCGCATACCATTGTTCTTCAATTGCTTGTTTTGAACCATACAATAAATTTTTAAATTTAATACCTGCTCTGGATATAGTAGCTTTACCTCTTGGCAACACGTTCAATCGTAGAATCGCTCTGTCTATTGTTCTTAAACGCCCTTTGCGATTTTGTACGCCCCAATTCCATAAATTAATAGGTGTTGGCACAATTTCATCTGTAATCATCTCTTTTTCCATTGGATATTTATCAATAATTTTATGATTATGATGAAGTATCATTGTAATAACTAGTGCTGTAAATTCTTTTAAATTTAATGTAGCATCTAATCGATAATCTCGATCTCCTCGTTCTCTATACTCTTTTTGAATAGCACCAGGAGCTTTTTGCTTAACTTTCCCATTAATCGTACGGAATTTACGCTCAACAATCCCTTTTAAATCTCCTCGATAAGCAGTCGTGTTTTCAATTTTGATATTTAAGTTATTAATGAGCCCTGCAACCGAATAACCTTCAAATTCTCCTCTGTCAGCAATGATTACTTCTGGTAAATGATGTGTCGGCCATTGTTCTTCTGTAATTTCTACTCCGTATTGTTTACAAAAATCAGCCTTATTAGCCACCATATTATCTAAAGCCATCATTGCACCTAGCCACGACGGTCCTTCAAGCCCGACATATAGCCCTGTGATCATGCGCGAATAAACATCAATAATTGCATAAACAACAGGTCTACCAATAATTCGATTTGCATCAAAAGAACTCACTAAATAAATATCCGCAATCGTGGCATCAACTTGAAATCTCGTACCCGGTCCATTTGTTTCAACTTTAGAATTACTTAAAATAGGACGATGCTTTAACTCATATTCTTTCGCACTCTTACGAAATGTTATATCTTTTTTAGGATCTTCTAACTTTTTAAACCAATAATAAAATTGATGGTATGAAGGAATTTGATTCGTTTCCCAAATACGATACTGAATTTCACCATTTTCTTTATATCGATTGGAATAAAAATCTCGTAAAATAAAATGATATACATCTTTTAATGAATAATTATTGGCTTTCCGATAATATTTATTAATAGCATGTTCAAATTGTATTTTAATTTCATCTGTTATATTAATACCACTGCGATATTCACCGTTTATAGTTACTCTACGTGGACGCCCAACCTTATCATTACTTAATTTTTTTGTTTTTCCTCTACCACCCGATTTTGCATAATCAGGTAACATCGCATTCTTATTCATCCCACGCTGCCAATAACGACTGAGGAGTTTTTTTACTTTTGTAGGTGTGACATCTAATTCCTGAGCTATATCTTTAATTTTTATTTCTCTACCATTCTTCTGAAGCAAATCATTCATATGTTTTAAACAATATTTTTGAACAATATCCCAATCTAAATCTCGTTTCTGAATTTGAATATCCGTTAAGTCTTCATCTTCAATTACCCGTGCAAATGGATCCGTAATAATAATCCATTCTCTTTGTTCTACGTCTGTTAAAAACGATGTGAATAGCTCTTTCTTAGGCATTGATGTAATAGCATCCACATTAACGATATACACATATGATTCTTTGATTTCAACAATACGTATTCGTTTTGAATCCTTCACAGATTGCAACACTTGATTAATATAAATCATCCGTATTTCACCTGCTTTAATTTACTTTCGTCAATGGTTTGAATAACCATAGTTTCTTCTACATTTAGTGGTTTTAACATATCTATTTGAATGATTTTTTGAGCTAACAAATGATAAAATAATGTCATTCCGCTGCCTAAAGACAAGTGCACTTCTTTATCAAACAAATTTGTGATTTCTCGAATGCTTTTATCCGTATCTAATACTCTCTTCAATAATTCAATTGCTAAATCTTCAATAGATTGTGGACTAATATTTTGGAATGCATCATATTGTTGAATATCATAATAGTCATGTATATAACTAATATTTCGTGCCAGTGTTTTAGGAATTTCTAATTCCGTCACAATACCCCAGTCCACACCTCTTTTTTTCCAATAAACACGCTCAATTTCAAACTTCTCAAGAACCCGTTCTTTTAAAAGTTCATCTTTCATTTTTATTGTTCTGGCAAGCTCTACGCTATCTTCGCTTTTATTTACTGTTAATAAAAAATCCGTTGTCATGACAATTGGTTCACCAGTTTTCGGATCAGTTGGATGTTTAATTCCTAATTCATCGGCAATGACAAGTGTTTCTTCTAACGGCAACAGCGGATATTGTTCTCGAATGTCGACAATAGAATCCGAAAATTCAGTTAAATAGAAGTAATTTCGCTCCAAATCCGATAAAAATTCATGTTGCCTACCAGTTTTAATACCTTTTAAACGAGTAGATCTTCCAAGTGAGGAAACGTCTTGAATATTTAACCATGGCTTATAGTCAGCACCCACTCCTGAACCACGACCTTCTTTAATCCATTTTTCAATTTTAGATGTTCTAGTTCTTTTTGACATAAAAACACCCCTTTAGATTACTATAATCTAAAGGGGTAAAACGGTGCAACTTTTTTATAAACGGTATAACTTTATTCAAAACGGTATATCTTTTTTATAAACGGTACGACTTTATTTCAAACCTACATCTAAAGGGGGTTTCACTATATTCCTACTCCACCGTTACGCTCTTCGCTAGGTTTCGTGGTTTATCTACGTCACAGCCTCTGTATAGTGCTGCATAGTAGCTGATTAGTTGTACAGGGACAACTGCTGCTAATGGCGCTAATAATGGGTGTACGTGAGGGATTGTTAATGTATCGCCCGCTTCGTCCATGCCTTCCATCGCAATGATGCAAGTATGTGCGCCTCGTGCTGCAACTTCTTTCACATTTCCTCGTAAGTTTAATGCAACTTCTTTTTGCGTAGCAAGTGCGATGACTGGTGTGCCATCTTCGATTAAAGCGATTGTACCATGCTTCAATTCACCGCCAGCAAATCCTTCTGCTTGGATATATGAAATCTCTTTTAATTTTAATGCTGCTTCCATACTTACGAAATAATCCATTCCTCTACCGATGAAAAATGCATTACGAGTAGTCGCTAAAAACTTCTCAACAACTGTAGCAAATTCTTCTTTACGATCAATAATTGATTGGATGGCATTCGCTGCAATACCTAGCTCTTTTTTCAAATCAAATGTTAATTGATCTGCGACTGCCGCTGCTGTAATTGCTAGAACAGCAACTTGTGCAACATATGCTTTCGTAGAAGCTACTGCAATTTCTGGACCTGCATGTAGTAATAATGTGTAATCCGCTTCTCTTGATAAAGTAGAGCCAGGTACATTCGTAATCGTTAATGCTTTATGACCCATTTCTTTTACTTTTACAAGCACTTGGCGACTATCCGCAGTTTCTCCAGATTGCGAAATGAAGACGAATAATGGTTTTTTCGATAATAACGGCATATTGTAACCAAACTCACTTGAAATATGAACTTCCACAGGAATTTGAGCCATTTTCTCAAAATATTGTTTACCGATTAATCCAGCATGATAACTCGTACCCGCTGCAATGATGTACAGACGATCTGCTTCTTTAATCGCTTGTAAAATAGTTGGATCGATTGTTAAATCGCCCGCTTCATTTTCATACTGCTGCATAATGCGACGAACGACTGCTGGCTGTTCATCCATTTCTTTTAACATATAGTGAGGGTATGTCCCTTTATCGATATCACTTAAATCAAGTTCTGCTTTATAAGGCGCGCGCTCGATTAATGTACCGTCTATTTTTTTGATTTGTACTTCATTTGCTTTCACTAATACAACTTCTTGGTCATGAAGTTCGATAAATTGGTTCGTCTCATTCAACATAGCCATCGCATCTGAAGCGATCACATTGAATCCTTCACCAACACCTACTAATAACGGACTTTTATTTTTTGCGACGAAAATAGTATCTTCGTTTTCCGCATCAATTAAGCCAATCGCATATGAACCTTCAAGTAAAGAAAGTGTATGGCAAAATGCTGTTTCAGTAGTCATTCCTTCATTTGAGAAATGTTCTACTAACTGTACAATTACTTCTGTATCCGTATCACTTTGCATCGTGATGTTTGGTAAAAATTGATCTTGTAATAAATGATAGTTCTCGATCACACCATTGTGTACAATCGTAAATCTTTTTGATGCACTTTGATGCGGGTGAGAATTCGTATAGTTTGGTACACCGTGAGTTGCCCAACGTGTATGTCCGATTCCTGTAGTCGCTTCTACATTTGAATCTACCACTTGGCGCAAGTCAGCAATTCGACCTTTTTCTTTAAAAACGTGAATACCTGCATCATTACGTACAGCAATACCAGCTGAGTCATAACCGCGGTACTCTAGTTTTTCCAGACCTTTCAATAAAATTTCCTTCACATCTGAAAGTCCGATATATCCTACAATTCCACACATATTAAATTTTCCTCCGATTTTTTCGCAAATTATCCATGTCAGAAAAAAGACCGCACAAAAGCACTGGCCAAATTCTGCATATTTCCTATTTGCCGTTTCATCTCTTTGTCCAATGAATCACTTCACTGATTTAAAGATGAACTTACGATCGGGCTGTCGACCGGGAGGCATCCGCCGAAACATTCGATAATCCTCCACCTCGTCTACTGAAGATTCATGTCGTCCGATTTCTTCAGTACTGGCGCTATAACTGTTTTTCCGATTTCTGCTTATACACAAGGCTCCTTAGCAATTTATTAGATTTCTATCATAAACGGTAACATTACAGTAGTCAATTCATAAACGGAAAAAAATAACTTTTTTCATCAAAATACTATTTCCCAGGCAATATACTATACCTCAAAACAAAAAAATCGAACCACATAGTTGTGATTCGACCTTTTCAAGATTCGCTTATTCAGCTAATCCCATTTCTTCTTTTACTACATCTGCAATACGTACGCAGAATGCATCGCAAGAATCTTGTGTAGCTGCTTCAACCATTACACGCACTAAAGGTTCAGTACCAGAAGCACGAACTAATACGCGACCGTTACCAGCCATTTCCGCTTCAACCGCTGCGATTGTTTCCGCAACTTTTGCATTATCCGTTACAGCATATTTATCTGTCACACGAACATTGATTAATTTTTGAGGGAAGATTGTCATCTCAGCTGCAAGCTCAGATAATTTCTTGCCTGTCATTTTCATTGTATTCACTAGTTGTAAACCTGATAGTAAGCCATCACCAGTCGTATTGTAATCGATGAATACGATATGACCTGATTGCTCTCCGCCGACATTATAGCCGCCTTCACGCATCGCTTCTACTACGTAACGGTCTCCTACTTTTGTTTGGATGCTCTCGATGCCTTCTTCCTCAAGCCCCTTGTAGAATCCCATATTACTCATCACTGTTGATACAACCGTATTTTTATTTAAACGGCCTTTTGAATGTAAATATTTCGCACAAATAAACATGATCTGATCGCCATCAACAATTTGACCTTTTTCATCAACTGCGATTAAGCGGTCACCATCACCATCAAATGCTAGACCAACGTCTGCACCTTTTTCAAGTACAAGTTCTGCTAATGCTTCAGGATGTGTTGAACCAACGCCATCATTGATATTTAATCCTGTAGGTGAAGAACCCATTGATGATAAATCTGCTTCTAAATCTGCATATAAATGTGTCGCTAATGAAGATGTTGCACCATGCGCGCAGTCTAATGCGATATGAATGCCTGTGAAATCTTCATCTACAATTTGTTTTAAGTATTGGATGTATTTCAATCCACCTTCGAAGTAATCACTTACCGAACCAAGGTCTGCACCAGTTGGTCGTGGTAATGTATCTACTTCTTCATCTAATAGTGCTTCAATTTCGGCTTCCTGTGCATCCGATAATTTGAAACCATCTGCACCGAAGAATTTAATACCGTTATCCGCTACTGGATTATGTGAAGCTGAGATCATTACGCCTGCGTCCCCGCTCATTGCACGAGTTAAGTAAGAAACGCCTGGTGTACTAATAACACCTAAACGCATAACTTCTGCACCTACTGAAATTAAACCAGCTACAAGTGCGCCTTCAAGCATTTCACCTGAAATACGTGTATCGCGACCAATTAAGATTTTAGGACGATTTGTAGTGTCTTTCGTTAAAACGTATCCTCCAAAGCGACCTAATTTAAAAGCTAGCTCTGGTGTTAACTCACTATTAGCGACTCCTCGGACGCCGTCTGTACCGAAATATTTACCCATTTTGTTGTTCTCTCCTTTAAAGCATATCCATTATTTAATCATGTATTTTATGAAGCTTTCTTCGTAAAATGAACCTGTACATTTGTCATTGAAGGACGAAACTCAATATTCCCCGGGCCATCCACTTGGACAGGTAGTTCCTCTGTACCTTCTGCTACTTTACTCGCATCAACAGATACCGAAACATCACCCTTCGTTAATTTTGCTGCTCCTTCACCTTTTGCTACAACATCAATTTGACCTGTAGCCGGTGTTACAAATGCATGATTAAACGCTGCTACATCTAGTCCTGCTAGACGTACATTAATATTTTGTAATGTTTTTTCGTCAGAAGCTGTAGTCTCTTCATCCTCTTTTTCAGTCGGATCTTCCGAGTTCGCTACATCATCTGAATTGTTTTCATTGTCTTTTGTAATGTTCACTTTAATATCTATACTATCTATAGACGTACTAGTAACCCCTTTTGGTTTGTGAATCGTGCCATTTACTGTTTTTGATTTTTTCAAACCAGACACATCTGCATCAACTGTAATCTGATGAATTTGATCAATTTCAGCGCGCGATCCGTAGATTACGACCTTCTTCGTTTTAGAAGTCACACTATCCACAGCGTACCCTTTCGCAGGTGTACCCTTTGGCTTAACAATAACCGGAACTTCTCGATTATATTCACCAAGCTCGACTTTTACTGTAACAGTTTTTGGCTCAACGTCAACATTTAAAATATTCAAGTCACGGTCAAAAATCTTCACACCCGCTGATTTTTCAAATGTTTTATCTGCTCCTTTTTCAGCTGAAACAGTTGCCTTCACATAACTAATACTCTCGATTGCACTCTTCGCTCCAGACACTGTAACCGTCTGTGGCTCTGTTGTCATCGACTTCACAAATTTATGATCCGCTAACTGATTTTCGTTAATTTCAGGTTCGACACGCACATCTTTCGTAATGCGCTCTTCCACCATTACTTTAACTGTTTTCGGATCAACTTCTACATCCAATTTATCGGAAAAACCAACCGCTTTATATTTAATCACATGTTCACCGCTTGGTTTATCTTTAATATTCGCAATTACTTTGAAATTACGTCCCGTTTGCGTTGTAATCACAATGCCAATTGGGCCGTGAATTTTTACATCCACTGTTTGCGGTACACCTGAAACGACGAAATTACTATCGTCGTAACGAATTTCCACAGGGACATCTTGAATAATGGCATCTCGCATACCTGAAGTTGTTGAATCAACATTATTCGTACCATTTGGTCTCACGCTGAAAAACATCAGGACTGCCAATGACAATGCTGTAATGCGCAATAGCCATTTGTTATCGATAAATTTATCCATTATTTTTTGCCCCCTTTCCATGACCAACGTGAAGTAGCTTTCTCAGTCGGCTCATCACCAAACCAAGCTTTACGTAAGCGTTGCTCAAAATCATCAATAGAAAGGTCGCGGAATAACTCGCCATTCACCGTCAAACTAATACCACCAGTTTCCTCAGAAACGACGATTGTCACAGCATCAGTTACTTCACTAATACCGATTGCCGCTCTATGTCTCGTCCCTAACTCTTTTGAGATAAATGGACTTTCAGACAATGGTAAATAACACGCAGCTGCTGCGATTCGATTTTTTTGTAAAATTACTGCACCATCATGTAATGGTGTATTCGGAATAAACAGATTGATCATTAATTCTGATGAAATATCTGAGTTCATCGAAATTCCCGTCTCAATATAGTCGTTTAATCCTGTGTCTTTTTCGATTGACACAAGTGCGCCAATACGACGTTTTGCCATATAACTAACCGATTTCTTCATCGCTGCAATTAATCGATCTCGTTCTTCATTTTCCTGCATGCTACTTCTCGCAAAGAGCTTACCGCGCCCTAGTTGCTCCAATGCTCGACGAAGCTCTGGTTGGAAAATGATGATAATGGCTAAGAAACCATAATCAATTACTTGTTGGGTCATCCAACTCAAGGTATTCAAGCCTAAATACAAAGTAATAATTCGAATAATGACAATTACGAATATACCTTTTAGTAATTGAACTGCTTTTGTCCCTTTAATGAGGGTCAAAATTTTATAAATAACGAACCAAACTAGGAGAATATCTAAAATATTTAATAGCATTCTGACTAATTGGTTTTCAGTAAAATGTGTCAATTCATTAATAAATGTCACGTGGAATCCCCCACTTTTCTAGCGCGTGCATATGAGTACAGTATAGCACAACATACCCTTTCTTCGCCTTTTCCAAGCAAGAAATTGTAAAAAAAGAACTGTAAAATCGGTTCTTCCAATAACGGAAAAATACAATTCTACAGTTCTAGTATTTATTATTTTGATGAGAAAATTCCTGTTACACAATCTTTAATCGAGTACCAAAGCCATTCGAATGTTTCGTCGACTTCTTTCACTTGACCTGTAACATTGGCAGCTGACGCCATATACTTGCCGTTTACGACTGTAATGTCACCATCTACCTTACCCTTCACTTCAAGCGAACCGTTTTTGACTATGATGTCGCCTTTGATTGTTTCATTCTCTGGAACAACAACAGAACCATCTTTGACAATTAAGCCCGGATAATCTGTAACAGAAAACTCCGAACTTGAGTTATAGCCTGACATTAATGGCCCACTCATCAAAATTGCAAAAATTGCAACCGCTACAAGCATTGGATGTCTACGCAACCAGCGCTGAATGCTACTTTTCACTTTTGGCTTAGGTAAGCGTAACATAACTCTTTCTGAGAACCCCATTGGCACAGCTATTGCTGGCAATGATTCTAGGGTGTGAACTACATATTCTAGCTCACTCATATGCTTTTGGCACGCTCCACAAGTATTTAAATGACTGCGCAGCTCTTTTTCTTCTGTCGCACTAATATCTCCATCTAAATGAGCATGCATATACGTAACAATATTCTTTGGACATGCATCCATCATGATTCCCCCTACACATCACCTAACTGCTTGCGAAGTGCTTCTCGTCCACGATGCACACGTGTTTTAACAGTGCCCAACGGAATTTCAAGAATATCACTAATCTCTTGCAGTGGTAACTCCTCAATATACTTCAAAATCACGACCGTACGATATTTCTCAGGTAAGCGGCTAATCTCGTAATGAATGCGCTCCTTTAATTCCATACGCTCTACTTCTTCCTCAGGCAATCTCTCATCTGCTGGTATTTGCGAATAGAGATCCAAACCTTCTGTACCTGGCACATCTGCATCCAAATAATAATCTGGCTTTTTCTTACGCAGTCGGTCAATACATAGATTGGTTGCGATTCGGTATAACCAAGTAGAGAATTTCCTCTTTGGGTCAAATGTATGTAAATTAATATACGCACGTACAAATGCTTCCTGGGCAATATCCTCTGCCTCTTGTTGATTCCCTAATATGCGATAGCATACGTGATAAAGACTCTGCTGGTAAGAGTTCACAATGTCAGAATATGCATTTTGATCGCCCTTTAGCACCTGCTTTATTCTCTTATTAATTAGCGTGTCCATTGTGATTTTCCTTCCAACTAAACTTATATTCTATATACGTTTCGTTATTACAAATAGTTTCATTTTCTATTGTAACATGTGAAGGGGGATTGAGAAATTTTATACTAAAGATTCTCCTAGTAAAGAACCCATTAATTCCACTGCTACATTCGCTGTAGAGTTCTTCGTATCTAATACAGGGTTTACTTCAACAAACTCTGCAGAAGTTAATACACCTGATTCTTGAAGCATCTCCATCGCTAAATGACTTTCTCTATACGTAATGCCTCCAGGAACCGGTGTACCTACACCTGGTGTGTGTAACGGATCAAGTCCATCTAAATCTAATGATAGATGCACACCGTCCACATTACGTGATGCTAAGTACTCTAACGCGTCTTTCATAACCGCTGTCATACCTAGACGGTCAATTTCATGCATCGAGTACACTTTAATACCTTTTTCCTTAATTAAAGCCTTCTCACCCTCATCTACAGAGCGAGCGCCGATAATAACTAAGTTCTCAGGCTTAATTTTCGCTCCACTTCCACCGATGTTCGTAAGCTTCTCATGACCCATCCCCATCGCTACTGCAAGTGGCATCCCGTGAATATTACCTGATGGTGAAGTTTCAGCCGTGTTCATATCAGCATGAGCATCGTACCAAATAACACCTAGATTTTTATAATGATGTGCAAGACCAGCAAGCGTACCAATTGCGATACTATGATCCCCACCTAAAATTAATGGAAATTTCTTCTGTTCAACAGTTTCTTTCACTCGGTTTGATAATTGTGTACAAGCCTCAACTACCGCACCTAAATTACGTAATTTCGGATGCACTTCTAATTGCGCAGCATTTGATACATAGATATCCCCTTCATCTTTTACCGTATGTCCAATAGCTTCTAAACGCTCAATAGCACCTGCATAACGAATTGCGCTAGGTCCCATATCAACACCACGACGCATTTGACCGAAATCAATCGGTACACCAATCACTGAAATCTGTAAGTTTTCCATAATTTTAACCCCCTTAGATTACTTCCTATTGTAATCGCTTACACACACATGGTTCAACCAGACATTTATTCGCATAATTATACAAAAATAGCTATTTCAAACGAAAAAGAAACCGCTTAGCGAATATTTCAGCTAAACGGTTTCTTTTATTAGATTATTGATCGCTAAAATGATCTTTCAAATCATTCTTTTTTTCTTTTGCATCCGTCTTTAAATCAGCAGCTTTCTCCTCTGTTCTATGTTTTATTTCATTTGCAGAGTTACTTGCTTTATCCTTTAAGACATCTAGTTTATCTTTCCCTTGTTCTACTACATCTTTTAGTTTGTCTGAAAATTCATTTCCCATTTTTATAGCCTCCTTAATGTTACTACTTATACTTTTACCCACTATTTATAGAATTAAACATAAAAAAAACCTTCTCTTTTATAAGAGAAGGTTTTATAAACCTTGATGAGTCATGCAGGATTCGAACCTGCGACCCTCTGATTAAAAGTCAGATGCTCTACCAACTGAGCTAATGACTCAAGATAAAATATTGAAAAAATGGCTGGGGAACCTGGATTCGAACCAGGGCATGACGGAATCAAAATCCGTTGCCTTACCGCTTGGCTATACCCCAACAATGGAAATGATATGAAAATTTAAAATGGTGGAGGGGGGCAGATTCGAACTGCCGAACCCGAAGGAGCGGATTTACAGTCCGCCGCGTTTAGCCACTTCGCTACCCCTCCGACACAAAAAATTATATATAATATATGGTGGAGGATGACGGGATCGAACCGCCGACCCCCTGCTTGTAAGGCAGGTGCTCTCCCAGCTGAGCTAATCCTCCGAATATATGAATGGTGACCCCTACGGGATTCGAACCCGTGTTACCGCCGTGAAAGGGCGGTGTCTTAACCGCTTGACCAAGGGGCCATCAAATAAAATTTAAGTTAATGTCTTAACAAGACAAGAATTATAATATCATGTTTTTTAAAACGATGCAAGTGTTTTTTTGAAATAACTTAAAAGATTTCTTTTAAGCTTCCAACCGGGCTCGAACCGGTGACCTCTTCCTTACCATGGAAGCACTCTACCTGCTGAGCTATGGAAGCATAAGACATAAAAAAATGGCTCCGTTGGCAGGACTCGAACCTGCGACCCTCTGATTAACAGTCAGATGCTGCTACCAACTGAGCTACAACGGAACAATTATTATTAAAATCTAATGCGTTATCCTTAACACATATATTATTATAACAAAATACGAAAAATATGCAATATGTTTTTTGAATATTTATTTAAAAATCCTGTATTTTTGATAGTATTATTCAATTTTTATAGGGATATTGAAACAGGGCTTAATGGTATTTCACTATATCATAAGTCTTGTGTTGTTTAATACTCTCTAAAGCCCTTCTAAGCGTATCTGAGAGGTGCTAGAGGGCTTCGAGTATGACAATTAAGATCTAATTCTACTAGTATTCCAGCTAACGCGTTCCATAAAAATGCATAAAAAAAGAACCACTCTACAAGTGGTTCTTCGTTTGCGTAGCAATGTCCTACTCTCACAGGAGGAAACCTCCAACTACCATCGGCGCTAAAGAGCTTAACTTCCGTGTTCGACATGGGAACGGGTGTGACCTCTTTGCCATCATCACTACACTTCTTTGAAAGAAGTTTGTTCTTTCAAAACTGGATAAACGGTTCATTGATAATTTTTGTAACAATTGTGGTTAAGTCCTCGATCTATTAGTATTCGTCAGCTCCATATGTCACCATACTTCCACCTCGAACCTATCTACCTTGTCGTCTTCAAGGGATCTTACTTACTTGCGTAATGGG